>CAZAAP010000093.1:0-1264 GCA_964482935.1 uncultured Enteractinococcus sp. | reverse complement strand
CCGCCGCCCCCCCCGGGGGGGGGGGCCGCGCCCCCCCCCCCCCCCCCCCCCGGCCGTTTGTGGCTATAAACCGATCAGCGTTATGGGACGATAATCTGCTGGCCGGGGTAAATGAGTACAGGGTCAGTGATTGTGGCTGCGTTGGCTTCGTATAGGGCCTGCCAGCCACCGCTGACATCATGAGCCTTTGCAATCTTCGACAAGGTGTCGCCTGCAACGACTGTGTAGGTCTGACCACTAGGTGCGGCCTGTTGTGGTGCAGCCTGCTGTGTCTGTTCAACTGGCTGAGCCTGGGTGTGTTGCTCAGCAGATGCCTGCTGTTCCACTGGAGCCTGTTGCTGCGTTTGCTCTTGCTGCGCTGGTTCCTGTTGCTGTGGTTGTTCAGCCGAGCCGCCTTGCGGCTGTGCATCACCGGAAAGGCCAAGCTGAGCAGAGCAAGCAGGCCATGCTCCCCAGCCTTGACCGTCCAAGACATTCTCAGCTACTGCAATTTGCTGATCACGGCTGGCATTAGCGGGGTTGCCCGAGCCGCCAAAAGCTTCCCAGGTCGACTGGCTAAACTGGAGACCGCCACGATAGCCGTTGCCGGTATCAATGCTCCAATTTCCACCGGATTCACACTCGGCTAGCTGATCCCAAGTGCTGCCATTATCGGCATTAGCTGGAGCCGCAAAGCCAATGAATGGGAGGGAAATGGCAGCAGCTGCTGCCAGGGATTTAGCGGCAAATTTACCGCGAGAAGTTTTCGGCATACGATGACGAGCTTGGTTTTTCACGTTGTGACAATCCTTTCCTTCGCAACAATGCGATAGGGATATCGTGTGCAGGCCATGGTTGGGCACCAATGAGATATGGAATTGTTATTGTGGTGAAACCCACGTGGTGAAATGACCTGAGTTTGCCACCCTACAGGTTCTCATTTTGTTATCAAACCGTGATCACCAAAATAGCGTGCAGTGAGCCCAAAGTTGAAGACATCGAACGGACCAGTCCTCGTGTCTTCCCTTGTCAAACAGCAATTTATATGGTTGAAAGTAACAGCTTTTAATGCCCTGTGAATCGCCTTGGTGAAACCTTGAGGGGTGGTTATTCCGTGATGTGGGTAACAAAAAGGGGCGGCGAGGAATTTTCCTCATCCACCCCTGTAGCGGCAGCTGTCGCATCATCTCTCGGCTAGAAGTCACCCGCGAATCGAGACATAATCCCCAACACAATGATGATCCCGCCCCACATCACTGCAAGCGTGACCGTAAGTCGGTTAAGG
>CAZAAP010000092.1:0-7697 GCA_964482935.1 uncultured Enteractinococcus sp. | reverse complement strand
GGAACATTCTGTGCAGGCCCGTCCGCTGAGGCCGGCACGTAATCTGTTGTCTCGGTCATCGAGGCGTCTGTGGTTTTCTCTAGTTCAGGGCTCTCTTCAGCGGATTCAGAACAACCAGTGAGTGCAATAGTGACAATGAAGGCAGTAGCGCCGCTGACTAGCCACTTCGTAGCAGACTTCTTCCAGGAGGATTTCATGAGGAGGCCTTCATCAGTTCGAACAAGACTGTCCCCATAAATTAGCGCTAACCAGGTATGTCCGCTAGCTCTCGTCGTCGGATTGTGGAAAATTCAAGTTTTTTGAATGAACGCCGAAAGTTCTCCACATGTAGCCCGTGTGTGGTTGCAAACAGGTGCGGACCCCAGTACTGCTGGGTCCGCCAGTCGACCTACTTATTGAGCGATCGCGACGTCGTCAGTCACGGCTTCTGGCGGTACGATCCGATCCTCGCCAGCATAAATAACGCACCGGTGGCCGCGAGTGAATCCCACCAGAGTCATGTTCGATTCTCGGGCCAGCTCGACAGCTAGTGACGAGGGGGCCGAGACGGCTACAAGCATGGGTACACCCGCCATGGCAGCTTTTTGTACCAGCTCAAAACTGGCTCGCGACGAGGTGACCAACACCTGGCGGCTTAGTGGAAGCAAACCTTCCATCAGCGCCCAACCGAGGACTTTATCGACGGCGTTGTGTCGTCCGACGTCTTCGCGGACCACAAGAATTTCCCCGCTGTCGACATCGTAAAGACCGGCCCCATGCAGGCCCCCGGTCTTGGCGAAGACTTTCTGATCATCACTCAGTTTGTCGGGCAGCGCCATCACCGTGTGCTCATCGATGGTGAAGTCGGCGGTCTCATCGAGTGGGTAGCACCCGTTTTGGTGAACGTCATCGAGGGATTGGCGCCCGCAGAGTCCGCACGAGGAATTGACGACCAGTTGGCGTTGTGTGGCACTGGTCGGCGGCGGGACATGCGGTGCCAGGGTAATGTCCACGACGTTGTCTGAAGTGTCCTCCAGTGCGCCAGAAAACGTGCCGAGGGTCAGCGGCATGGCAAGTTCCGCGGCCGCTTCGGCATCGGGACGAAGTTGACCTACCGGCCTGAGCCCTTTGGGACCTTGGTCCTTTTGGCAGTAGCGGACGCTAGCGACGTCGTCGGCGGAATTGATGATGCCCTCCGAGAGGGCAAAACCGACGGCGAGTGAGAAATCGTGGACGGGTGTACGCATAGTGACGGCCAACCGTTCCCCATTGACGCGAATCTCGAGGGGTTCTTCCACGGCCAGAGTGTCGGCACGGTGCGTTCGGCCGCTGTCTTTATTGACGCGAGCCACCCGAAATCGAGCCTGTGATGAACGCATATATCTATCCTAACGCTGCCGGTTACAGAATGGCAGCGGATTGTTAGGCTTGGAGCATGAACATCGACCCAGAATTTATCCGTGCGAGAACGGCCCGACATCGCCGCTTACCAGAAATTGGTGACGGTGGTGCCGAACGACTGGCTGCTGCACGCGTGGCCGTTGTCGGTGCCGGTGGGCTTGGTTCGACCGTGATCCCCTATCTGGCGGCAGCCGGGGTGGGTCGAATCGACGTATTTGATGATGACGTCGTGGAGCTGTCGAATCTCAACCGTCAGATTCTGCATTCGGTGAATAACATCGGACAACCGAAGATTGATTCGGCAATTGCGGCAGGTCAAGCCATTGCGCCGGAAGTTGAGGTCGTCGGACACCGGGTGCGACTGGGTGACAATTTCGCCGATGTCGTAGGGCCGGTTCGTCCGGATGTGGTCATTGATGGGTCAGACTCATTTGATACGCGGTTCATTGTCGATACCGGCGCCGCCGAGTTGGGTGTGCCGGTGGTGTTTGGTGCACTGATGCAGTGGTCGGCGCAGGTGACGATTTTCGATGCGGCAGGAGTGCACGGCCCGGCCATTCGCCTGACCGATATTTTCTCGGATACCCCTGAAGTTCGCGCGACTCCCGGGTGCGCTGAGATGGGGATCCTCGGCTCGGTCGCCGGGATGGTGGGCACCATGTTGGCCACCGAAACGATCAAGCTTCTCCTGGGTGTGGGCAAACCACTGCTTGGGCGCATGCTGGTCGTCGACGCGCTCGATATGACAACCACCGAGATCCCCCTGGCACCGACCGAAGACCTCGAACCCGTGCGCGTGCACGCAGTAACTCGTGAAGAGCTAGATAACACGATGGCGGTGATTGATGTCCGCCGGGCTGACGAGGTCGCTGATGAACCAGCGCCCGTGGCCACCGTGCATGTTCCCTTTGACCAACTCGCGACTTTCACACCCGTCACCGGGCAACGCGTGGTGACGCTATGTCGGACGGGGCCGCGGTCGATCCGGGCCGCCCAACGTCTGGCCGCAGCGGGTCACGAGGTTGTGGGGTATCTTGATGGTGGCGTTCAAGCGTTGAACACCACGGCAGTCACCAGTGAAACGAGTCCGAGATGATCACCCAAGAAGAGCACCTGGCGCGTATTTTGCACCTGATCAGTCCCCTGCCGGTGACTGAAGTGCCCCTGGCCGAGGCGCTCGGGCAGACGCTGGCTGCCAACGTGACCGCCAGCGTGGATCTGCCACCGTGGGATTCCGCAGCCATGGATGGTTATGCGGTGTCACTCAAAGATTTTGCTCCCGGCACGCTGCCGGTCACCAAGGTGATTCCGGCTGGACACCGAAAACACGAAACCATTGGGCCGGGTGAAGCTGCGGCCATCATGACCGGTGCTCCGGTCCCAGCGGGCGCCGATACGATTGTCCCACTCGAAGTGTTTCACGAACCCACCCAGGATTTGCCCCAAGAAATCACGTTCGACCACGAACCGAAGGCCAATCGACATATCCGACGGCGCGCAGAAGACGTCCCCGCTGGGTCGCTTGTGGCTGCCGCCGGCACCTTTCTGGGCCCCAACCATATTGGCGCAATCGCTGCGACCGGTACCGCGAGTGTCTATACCGCGCGTCAGCCCAAGGTCGCGATCATTTCAACCGGTGACGAACTCGTTTCCCCGGGCACCCCGCTGGAACACGGCCAAATTCCCGACTCGAATGCACCACTGGTTGCCGCCACCCTGGAAAGACTCGGTGCCGAAGCAACGCACCAGGTGCGAGTTCGTGACTCAGCGGCCAGTCTGGAGCACGCGATCGCCCAGGTTGAACACGCGGTAGATGCGATCATTTTGACCGGGGGCGCCTCGGTCGGTGCCCACGACATTTCGAACTACGTGCTCTCGGCCTGGCAACACGAAGACCCCGACCAGGCGATCCGATTTGCCGAAGTGAACATCCGCCCCGGCAAACCCCAGGGCTTTGGCCTCTCGCCTGCGGGCACACCCGTGTGGTCACTGCCCGGCAATCCGGTGGCAGTGTTCGTCTCGCTGCACATTTTCGTCATCCCCGGGATCAAGAAGATGCAGCGCCAAGCCCCGCATCCACGCATTCACCAGGTAATCACGACCCAAGAACTCCAAACACCCAAAGATCTGCACTACTACCTACTGGCCACGGTCGATGAACACGACCGTGCCGTCCCCCTGCCATCCAATTCGCATCTGGCCGTCAAAATGGGTCAGGCCACCGGCCTACTCCACGTGCCACCCGAAGTGGACGGCATCCCCGTTGAAGGAACAGTCGAGTACATAGCCTTATGATTACCGTTCGTCTTTTTGCCGCAGCCGCCGACGTCGTTGGCACGAAACAACTGACCATGGAAGCCACCAGCGTGGCCGAGATCGTTGACCAGCTATCCGATGCGCGTACGACCGCCGATGTGATTGCGCGGTGCTCATTTCTGGTCAACGGTACACGGGCTACCGCCCAGACCGAGCTGCAACCCGGTGCCACCGTAGACGTGCTACCACCATTTGCCGGGGGTTAGATCCCTACCCAGTGGCTGCCTTCGGCACCAAACTGCAGTTTCCAGATCGGCACGCGGGCTTTAATGTCTTCAACCACCTGGCTACAGACTGAAAACGCTTCCTGCCGGTGCGCCGCCGAGACCGCCACCACAAGCGCTGTGTCCCCGACCTGCAGGGTGCCAATCCGATGAGCCGCTACCGCGCGTACCGGTAACGGTCCGGAGTCCAATGCGTTATGCACCTCGGTATTGACCTCGGTAATGATCTCGCGCAAGAACTTCGTGGCATCCGGGTGGGCCGTATACTCCAGTCCGGTGACTTGACCGGCAGCCTCCGGATCATGGTCACGCACCACTCCTTCGAAAACAACGACCGCACCGGCGTCGTCGGCGGTAACCGCCTCACGTAGCGCTGCGGCATCAAGTGTGGTGTCGGTGACCTGGGAGAGTTCAACCAAATTCATGCCCCCTAGTCTAGGTGTTCGCCGCCTGGTGCAATGCCCCACCGCGCAGGTGTTGCTGAACTAGACTGGGCACGTGCAACATGAGTTTTCTTTACGCGCCGAATGGACCACCGAGAAAACCCGCCCTCACCCGGGGCGCGGGTTTTCTCGCAATGTCGTGATTCAGGCCGATGGTCCCGGTGAACTCCTCGGCTCAGCCGCTCAACCATTTCACGGGGATGCCTCCCGGTGGAACCCCGAAGAGCTCCTGCTGGCCGCACTCGTCGAGTGCCATATCCTGTCGTATCTCTATGTTGCAGGCCAGGCCGAGATCGAAGTTGAAAAGATCACGGTGCGCGGCGAACTGACCCTAGAGGCCGGCGCGAATGGCGGCCAGGTCACTTCGGCAACGCTCTACCCCGAGGTATGGGTGGCAGATACCATGCTGCTGCCCCGGGCGCGTGAACTTCATGATGAAGCCCACCGGCAGTGTTTCATTGCCCGCAGTGTGAACTTCCCGATCACCCTCGAAGTCCCAAACCAGCACCAGAACCCTGCGCTGCCGAAGTTCTCCTCGCGTCTGGGTGCCCCGATTGCTGTGCTGAAACCACGCCGTGCGAAGAAACCCTCCCAGGTCACGGGCAACGACGAAGCCCGGGTGGCTGCGATACGGGCCGAGCGCGAAGCCGAACAGCAGCGCCGAAACGTGGTCGCTAGCCAGCACGCTCAACAAGAGGCTGACCGCGAAGATGCGAACGCGACCCCGGCACAGAGCCAGGCTGCGGCTCAGAACGCGCAACGAACGAATGCCCCGGCGGAACAGACCTCGTTCTATGACCAGATCGGTGGGGAACCGACCTTCCGGAAGCTCGCCGCAGAGTTCTACAAACAGGTCGCCGAAGATGCAGAGTTCCGGGCGATGTATCCCGAAGAGGATCTCGGCCCGGCCGAGGACCGCTTACGGTTATTTTTGATCCAGTACTGGGGTGGACCAACCGATTACTCTCAGCAGCGTGGTCACCCACGGTTGCGCGCCCGGCATATGCCGTTCCATATTGATGCCCAGGCCCGCGAAACCTGGTTGAAATTTATGCGCAACGCCCTAGATACCCTGGGGTTACCCCCGTTGCACGACGACACGATGTGGGATTATTTCCAGCGCGCCGCCCGCGCGATGCAAAACCAGGCCTAGAGGGCAACCGCAGGACGAGCCAAGATGTGCCCGCCGGTGCTGGTGAGTCGCACCCAGTTGCCCGACGTCGACACAGTCGTCTCGCCGCGCGGTAACAGAAACCCTAGGCTGTGGGCTCCCAGGCTCGCACCGGCCGGGAACTCCACATGAGCTGGATCCCCGATCTGTTCACCCCATACCGCCGATCGCACCTGAGCCAGCAGTGGCGCTCCCGGATTCGTCGGCAAGCCCTCCGAGACTTTCGAAATGCCCTCACGGGCAACCTTGCGCAACTCGGCGTCATCCACGACCGCCGCGGTTGCCCAACCGCTGCGGGGCGCATTCATGGCTGTCCAGTTCACCGAGATCTGGCTGGGTGGCAAAGTGAATTCGGTTGACTCTGAGGAGATCATCCGCTGCGTGCGGTCTGTCACGGCGTCCATCGCAAAGACCGAGTCCAGCTCGAAGCGTGGCTGAGTAGCAAAGTTCAGCGCAAAGGTCCGCAGCCCGATAACGATCGGCACCCCGTCGCCCAAGCCGGCCGGATGCATTACCGAAACGGAGGCTGCTAACACGTCGCCTCGCACCACAAATCGCACTCCGGTGGTATCCAGGGATTTTGCCCGGGTCACGAAGCTTTGGAGGTCTTTGACGGAGTTCGATGAGGCGAAGGGCAAAACGTGTTCCATGGACACAATTATGCCTAGCGGTTGCAGGCGGGTGCTAAGGTCTGCCATCAATTGAGCTGACAGCACTAGAGTATGAACAATACGAACTTGAAAGGCGCATATGGCACACACCTCCTACCCGGATGACCCCACCGATATTCTGCGTGGCGTACTCGAACTCGAGCGCATTGACGACGACGAAGCCTCGAGTAAGTTTCTTGGCTACACACCACCACAGACAGGTGGTCGAGTGTTCGGTGGTCAGGTCATGGCCCAGTCACTGGCTGCAGCCAGTCACTCGGTCGATGCGGATCGCTTCTTACACTCGATGCACTGCTATTTCATTCGCCCCGGCGATGCAACCCAACCGCTCCAGATCGCAGTCGACCACCATCGTGACGGCCGATCCTTTTCGGTCCGCCACGTCGAAGTCACCCAGCATGACAAAGTTATTTTATCGCTGACCTGTTCCTTCCAGACCGAAGCCAACGGGGTAGAACACCAAGAGCCCATGCCTGAGGGCATCCCGCACCCCAATGACCTGCCTCCCATCTCAGCACTGGTGGGCATGATCGATGACCCTGCTGCACAAGAACTGGCCTATAACCGGCCTTTTGACATCCGGTATGCCTATGAGCCGATGTTCCTGCGTCCTGCCTCCGATAAAGCCAACCGCAATATCGTGTGGATGAAAACCTTCACCCCGGTCAACGTTTCCGCCAACGTCGCCGCCGCCGGGCTGGCCTACGCATCCGATTACACGATGTTGGAACCGATCTTCCGGACCCATGGACTCACCTGGGTGCAACCGGATAAAACTGTTGCCTCGCTCGATCATGCCATGTGGTTCCACCGACCCTTCAATCTCAACGACTGGTTGTTATTCGTCCAACAGTCGCCCTCCGCCCAGTCCGCACGCGGCCTTAGTTTGGGCCACATCTACACGATTGACGGTGAGCTAGTGGCCACTGTCGCGCAGGAGGGCATGGTCCGTCTCCAAGAATTTAGTTAACCCCAACACCGAGCTTCCCAAGTCACCTCGTGTTTACTGCAGCGCCACCCACTATGGTTAGGATGCGAACATGTCTGAAGCCGTCACCACCTCCAGCTCCCCACAAAACCCGGGCATCAACCGCTCACATGTGACCGCCTGGGCACTGTGGGACTGGGGTTCCGCTGCCTTCAACGCGGTCATGGTCACGTTCGTTTTCGGAACCTATTTAGCTTCGGATGCCTTCGGCGCCGATGATCGCGGCACGTCCTGGTTGGCCGCTGGCAACGCCATCGCGGGGGTCATTATCGCGCTCACAGCACCCGTTATCGGTCAGCGCGCAGACAATGATGGACGCCGCACCCTATGGCTCGGCGTCAATACCGGCCTGGTGATCGCCACGATGGCCGCCTGCTTCTTCGTAGAACCCCAGGAATCTTTCCTGCTCCTTGGGGTCATCCTGTTATCTGCCGGCAATGTGTTCTTTGAATTCGCTCAAGTCCAGTACAACGCGATGCTGGTCAATATTGCCACCCAATCCAC
>CAZAAP010000091.1:0-7784 GCA_964482935.1 uncultured Enteractinococcus sp. | reverse complement strand
ATGAAGATCGCCCAATCGCCGGAGCGACAATTGTTCAACCAACCCCGACCCGCTACAACCTCATCGTGGCACTCATTGCGATTGTTGCCACCTTTGCAATCCAGCTGATCATTCAATTCAGCGGTTCTGAAGCCGACGGGTTACTCTTGGGCTCATTAGTAGGCCTTGGCATCTTTCTGCTGTCGGGAGTGGTCGAATGGAATAAAGCCGACGATGTCTTCACCTCCGGTATGCGTATGATGGCGCTCATCGGGTTTGTCATGATCTCCGCCCAGGGTTTTGCGGCAGTCATCAACGAATCGAATCAGGTCGAACCGCTGGTCGCAGTAGTGCAGCAGTTCTTTGGAGACAACCAGGCCATGGCCGCCCTGGCCATGTTGGTTGTGGGACTGATCGTGACGATGGGCATTGGCTCATCTTTTTCTACGCTTCCGATCATCGCCGCGATTTACGTACCGTTGTGCATCTCCCTAGACTTCTCCCTGATGGCCACGGTGGCGCTCGTGGGGACCGCAGGTGCCCTAGGTGACGCCGGGTCCCCCGCCTCCGATTCCACTCTGGGCCCGACCGCTGGCCTTGCCGCCGATGGTCAACATGACCATATGCGAGACACCGTCATTCCAACGTTTCTCCATTACAATATTCCTTTGACGACCGCGGGCTGGGTCGCCGCGATGGTGCTGTAGCCTTCTTCCGACTATTCTTCAGCGCCGGCGCCTCGGAGACGCTTATGTATGCGACTGATCACCCGTATAATTACGCCGACTGCGAGGGCAGCAAAGACCGTGCCTTCTCGCACCCCGTAAAAACCGCCGAAGAGGGTCAGCGTGGCAATGACCGCTACGCCAACCATCAGCGTGTCGAAGACGACCTTAATAGTGCCATAGGGAATGTTTTGCAGCACCGTGTACAGCGTGAAGACAATACCGTCAGCCGGCAGATAGGTCAGTCGCGGCTGCATTTCAATGTAGACCCCCAAGGCAAGCGCCACCGCACCCACAAGCGTCCACGCCCACTGCTCCACGTACGTTGATGGAGCTATCCACCAGGTGAGATACATGCATAAGTCAACAAACAGCCCAAAGGCAACGGTTAACGGTATTTGTACGAGTTGGAACAAGCGAAATTTCCCGCGCAGTATCAGCGCTTGGAGTCCGACAAACACCAGGTTGATCAACATGACGTACGTACCGACACTCACGGGGGTAGCGAACGATAAAACAGTCGGTAAAGAAGCGACTGGAGCAGTACCTAAATCCGCCCGCACTGAGACAGCCACCCCTACGGCGATAAAAAACACGCCGATCAGAAACACGAGCGTTCGAGTCGCGTATTGCTTCACAAAACGCCACCTCCTGATTTCGACCCAGCACACGATCCCGACCCCTTCAGCCCTGTATAGACCACACTCACCATTTCGTAGATATTCGACTTCTGCTCCGCACGACTTCGGTGCGTCCAGAACATGCCAGACCCTTAGTCATTGTAATGACGGATGTAGCTAAGACTGGTTATTGATGCTGCCGACCGTGGTCGCCAGCCGCACAATAGTGAGACTAGACCCACAGCTCAGAGTCTGGATCACCGCAGCCGTTGCCTTGAAGTAGTTTTTTGGCGATGCTTAGATGGGTGCGAGCGGTGCAATACGCACAGACCCGTCCCAAGATTTGAAGTGGAGGTCATATTCATGACTACACGAAATAAGCCGCAAAAAACTGATCACAGCACAGTCCCCCACGTTTTCACGCAATACAACGGCGAGCAACAGGACCTAACCTTTTCTCCCGAAGAGTTTGAACGACGCCTGACCAACGCGCGCGAAGTGATGGCGTCCAAGGATATTGATGCGCTGGTGCTGACCAGCATGCACAACATCAAGTATTATTCTGACTTCGTACCTTCACCTTTTGGTCGCATTTTTGCTCTCGTGGTCACCCCGGAAGCTTCTATTACGATTACGCCGTGGGTCGATGGTGGTATGCCGTGGCGCACCACGTACGGAGAAAACATTGTCTATTCGGACTGGGAATCCAAAAATGTTTTCCGTGCCATCCAGCGTGCTCTTGATGAGCGGAACATCAAACCAGGCCGCATCGGTGTGGAATACGACGGTTTGCGGGTCGAGGATTACAACCGCTTCCAACAGTGGTTTGAGGGCGTCGAGCTGGTCAACGTCGCTCAAGACTTGATGTATAAGCGGGTTGTGAAGTCGGATGAGGAAGTTTATCTCATCGGGCAGGGAGCACGAATCGCTGAGATCGGTGCCCGCGCTATTAAGGAATCCATCCGGGAGGGTATCACCGAATACGAACTGGCAATGATCGGTACCGAAGCCATGGTTCCGGAAATCGCGAAGGTCTATCCTTCTCAAGAATTACGAGAAACGTTCTGTCTCGTTCAGTCCGGTATTAATACCGACGGCGCGCACAACTGGCCGACCACCCGGAAACTTCAGAAGGGCGACCTGCTGTCGATCAACTGCTTCCCGATGATGTCAGGCCACTACACTGCTGTGGAGCGCACCATGCACCTCGGTGAGCCAGATCAGCGGACGCTTGAACTATGGAAAATTAACGTTGAAGCCTACGAGCTCGGTCTTGAATTGGTTAAACCAGGCGCTATTGCCCAAGACGTCGCGGCCGAACTCAACCGGTTCTTCGAGAAACGCGACCTATTGCAGTACGCCCCCATCGGCTATGGACACTCCTTTGGTGTCATGAGCCCGTACTACGGCCGTGAAGCAGCCATGGAGTTCCGGGAAGACATCGAAACGGAGCTGAAACCGAATATGGTTGTGTCGATGGAACCTATGCTGACCATCCCGGACCATATGCCCGGTGCTGGGGCCTACCGGGAGCACGACACGTTGGTGATTACCGAAGACGGCACCAAAAACCTCTCGAGCTTTGAAGTCGGACCAGATCACAACATCATCTACTAGCTTTTAGAGCTGTAGCAACTGGCGGAGCAGAGCTTTCTGTTCCGCCAGTTCTATTCTCGGGTGTTTTACGTGGCGGGTGATCCCCATGGCGCTCTGGTGGGCGAACAGCTACCGATTATCAGAGCATAAGAAAAACCTGAGGAAAGCAAAAATCCCGCATCACGATGCGGGATTTTGGCTGTAGCTGTGGGCGGATTCGAACCGCCGACCTCACGATTATGAGTCGTGCGCTCTCACCAACTGAGCTACACAGCCACGTCAGTTACCTGACTCTGGATAAAAATAGCCTGCGAGCTCGCAGGCTATTTCATCAGAGCCCCGACCGGGAATCGATCCCGGGACCTCCATCTTACCAAGATGGCGCTCTACCACTGAGCTATCGGGGCAACGAGATAAGACTTTACCAACAAATGATCAAAAGGCAAAATCAATATGCTCGTTTATGGCCAACGTCACGGTGGCCATTGGATTAACTGTTAGAGTCGGCCCGATTTTTCGATTTTGACCAACGTTGTTTCTTCTTCTGGCCTCGTTGTGCAGAGTCAGACCCGCCGCCATGAGTTCCACGTGCTCCGAATGACTTCGGTGCGCCGCGGTCGAGGCGCAGATTCAATTTGCGTCCGGCTACCACAGCATTCTTGAGGGCTTCTTCTTGCTTGTGTGACAGCTTCTCTGGCAACTCGACAAGTGAGAACGTTGGACGAATTTGAATGTCCCCGATATCGGAGATATCCAGACCGCCTTCATTTGCAATAGCTCCCACAATATTGCCTGGACCGACCCGATCCTTGTGACCAACACCGACCCAGTAGGTAGCATGTCCTTCTTTGGTGGCGCGTTTCGGACGGCTGGTACGTTCACCAGTCTGTTGTTCTTTGCGACGCTCACGCATGTTCATTTTCGGCAGGTCTGGTTCTTCAGCTTCCAGTGGGCGACCATCTTGAGCCATCAGCGCCAGAGCAGCAGCAATATCAACTGCTGCCACATTATGCTCTTCAATATAGTTTGCGACCAAATCGCGGTAGACCGACAGCTCAGGTGATTCCGCCTGGCTTGAAATGGTCTTGGTGATCTCTTCAGCAAACGCGGCACGACGCGAAGCGTTGACTTCATCTAGCGATGGCAGCTGCATTTCTTCAACCGATTGCTTGGTAGCTTTTTCGATCGAGCGCAACAGGTAACGTTCGCGTGGTGTCATCAACAAAATGGCGTCACCCTCGCGTCCGGCACGACCGGTACGGCCGATGCGGTGAACATAAGATGAAGTGTCGTGTGGGATGTCGTAGTTGACGACGTGGCTAATACGTTCCACATCGAGTCCACGGGCAGCCACGTCGGTGGCGACCAAAATATCGATACGTCCAGCACGCAGGTCGTTGACGGTTTTTTCGCGAATATTCTGCGGAATGTCCCCCGAGATCGCAGCAGCAGCAAAGCCGCGAGCTACCAACTTCGAGGTGAGTTCTTCGGTCATATTCCTGGTGCGGACGAAGGCGATGATGCCATCGGTATCTTCGGTTTCTAACAGGCGCGTCATGGCTTCAAGCTTCCATGGCTGGGCGACCTGTAGGTAGCGCTGGCGAATGTTTTGGGCCGGTTTCGACTGACCTGCGACCTCGACCTGTGCGGGATCGTTGAGGTAGTCACCGGTGATGCGCTGGATTGCGCGAGGCATGGTTGCCGAGAACAACGCGGTCTGTTTACCTTTGGGAGCTTGCGACAAAATGCGGTCGACGTCTTCAGCGAAGCCCATGCGCAGCATTTCATCTGCTTCGTCAAGCACGAGGTATTTCAGATCGGAAAGATCAAGCGAGCCGCGTTCCAGGTGGTCGATGACACGTCCTGGCGTCCCGACGACGATGGTTGCGCCGCGGCGCAGACCGGCCAGCTGTGGACCATATGAGGAGCCACCGTAGACCGGCACAACTGACACGGATGGAATGTGGGCTGCATAGGAAGTGAAAGCTTCCGCAACCTGCAGGGCCAATTCACGAGTTGGGGCCAGTACCAGAACCTGTGGGCTGCTGTGCCGTTCATCGGCCTCCGCAAGCTTCGACAAGACTGGCAGTGCAAAGGCAGCGGTTTTACCGGTACCGGTTTGGGCCAGGCCGACGACGTCGCGACCTTCCAACAGGAGTGGAATGGTGCGAGCCTGGATGGGGGATGGTTTCTCGTAGCCGAGGTCTTCCAACGCTTTGGTGATGGGGTCGGCGAGATTGAGGTCTTCGAATGTAGTTTCAGTTTCGGGCAGCGAAGATTGTTCGGTCAAAAAGACTTCCTAGGGTTCGTAAGGTGATGTAAGGATCCGGATGTATTCCTTGCAATGCACGCTACGGTCCACTCAACAGTCCATTGACTGGAGTTGAAGGTTTAAAAGGAAGAAGCCGGATCTGGCTGAACTGTTCCATTCTACGCCAGATCCGGCTTTTACGACAATCGAGAGTGTGTCTAGAGCCCCTGGAGTGCCTGTTCGAGGTCTTGCATCAGGTCGTCAATATCCTCAATACCGACAGAAAGCCTGATCAAATTACCTGGAACCGCCAATTCAGTTCCCTCAACTGAGGCGTGCGTCATAGCGGTTGGATAATTCAACAAGGACTCCACCCCGCCCAGGGATTCGGCCAGACGGAAAACATGCGTGGACTCCGCCACTTTGCGGGTCGCTTCAATGCCTGCTTTGAACTGTACGGACACCATGCCGCCGAAACCAGACATTTGTTTTTTCGCGATCTCATGGCCCGGATGGTCTTCCAGACCCGGATAATGAACTTTTTCGACACCTGGGTGGTCGACAAGCCATTCGGCGATCGCGGTTGCATTGGCAACGTGGCGATCCATGCGCACGCCCAACGTCTTCAGACCGCGGGTTACCAAGTAGGAATCCAACGGTGAATTCGATGCACCGGCGGCGAATTGCTGGAAGTTAATCGCCTCGGCCAGTTCCGCGTTCTCGGTCACTACCGCACCACCGATGGTGTCGGAGTGCCCACCCATGTACTTCGTGGTGGAGTGAACGACGACATCGGCACCGAGTTTCAGCGGCAGCTGAAGGTATGGGGTTGCAAAGGTGTTGTCGACGACCAGCAGGGTGTCATATTCCTTGGCTAATTCTGCCAGGGCGGCAATGTCTGCAATTTTCATCATCGGGTTGGTCGGCGTTTCGACCCATAGGATGCGTGCTTTGGCGGCTGACAGGACGTCTCGCACCTGGTCGAGGTCCGACATGTCGACTACCTGATGTTCCAGGTTCCAGGGGCCCAGCACTTTATCCAAGAGGCGGTAGGTCCCACCGTAGACATCGTTGCCCACGACGACGCGGTCACCAGGTTTGCAGGCTGCCATCAACAGTGCGGTTTCGGCCGCCAGGCCGGAAGAGAATGTGTAGGCATACCCGGTATCGGCATTGCCGGTTTCCAGTCCTGCGATTTGGGTTTGCAGCGCGTCGCGGGTCGGGTTGGTGCCGCGTCCGTAGTCATAGCCCTTGCGCAGTTTGCCGATGGCTTCGGGCGCATAGGTCGATGACAAGTGGATGGGTGGTACGACAGCACCATAGACCGGATCGAGTTCTTGACCGGCGTGCACGGCCCGGGTGTTAAACCCGGAGGTGTGTTTATCAATAAACGTCATGAAGGAGTTCTCCTGGGCTATGAGTTGGCAATGAGGTGCATCAAGATATCGTGGGCGCTAATCACGCCAGCGACGTTGCCATCGTGGGTCACTAGGGCTGCTGGAGCCGCATCCAAAATGGCTTTGGTGTCAGCCACCGAGGTCATATAGCCGACCTTTGGCAGCTCGGTCAGTGTGCTATCGGCCAGCGGGGTCTCAACAGTGATCTGTCCGGTCGCCAGCTGGTTCATCAGATCCTTGACGGTAACGGCCCCGCGCACTTCACCGATGCGGTATCCGCTCTGAACTCCCCCCACCACTGGGAGCGCGTCAATGCCGTAGCGGTTCATGGTGGAGATCGCATCCGAGACCGGTGCGTCGATCTCGGCAACCACGACTTCGGGCAGCGAACCAGGCAACCACTGGGCTTTAGCAGCCAGCACGTCGCCGATTTGGGTCTCGACCCCTGGGACGTCAGCGCTCGTGGTTGTGTCGGAGGCTATGACCGGGTCGGTACCGTCACGGTATGCGGTACCGATGTGGTCTGGTGCAACCGGTTCGGGCGCGTTGGTGTCGAACCCGTGAGCTTGCATCCAGGGTTCTGAAAAGATCTTGCCTAGATAACCACGGCCGGAGTCCGGCAGGATGACGACCATCAGGTCATCTTCGGTCAAGTTTTTGGCTTCTCTCAACGCTGCGGCCAGCGCCATACCGGAAGAACCGCCAGCGAGGATACCCTCTTCAGCGGCAAGACGGCGGGTATAGTGGAACGCTTCGGCATCGGTAATTTCATGAATCGAGTCGGGGACCTCTGGGTCGTAGTTGCCCGGCCACATATCTTCACCGACACCTTCAACGAAGTACGGACGGCCAGAGCCACCCGAGTACACCGAACCAGAAGGATCAGCGACGACGACTTTGACCGGACCGTTTTGGCGGTCGGCCGAGACCTCGTGCAGGTAGCGCCCCGTACCGGTCATGGTCCCGCCGGTGCCTGCACCGATCACCACGTGTGTCACCTGTCCGGCGGTGTCATTCCAGATCTCCGGGCCGGTGGTCTCGTAGTGTGATTCGGGTGCCGCAGCGTTAAAGAACTGGTTCGGCTGGTATGCGCCGTCAATAGTTTCTTCGAGCTGATTGGTGATCCCGTAGTACGAGTTGGGCGAATCTGGGGCGACCGACGTTTCGGTAACCACGACATCGGCGCCGTATGCTTTGAGCACATCACGTTTTTCTT
>CAZAAP010000090.1:0-7988 GCA_964482935.1 uncultured Enteractinococcus sp. | reverse complement strand
GCCTTAAACTCTTCAGCAGCTTCCCCAGCACCTAAGATATCTTGGATAGGTTCGGGCTGATGGATCAGTTCACTTACTTTCCACGAAACCAAACCAAAGGAAGCAGTGAGACCGGCAATGATCGCTAAGATAACCGCCAAGAAGTTACGCATCCGTGAATCCTGCTCTCCTCACAGCGTCATCGGTGTGACATCATCGTGGTGTTCCAAAACTAGTGTAGGTGGTCGATATGTCTGAACGCATTCCAACCCCCAATGAACCTGCCCAACCACAACTCGCCGCCGACACCACAGCTGAAAACCCGTGGCCTCTCGCGCGATTATCCGAAAACCTCAAAAACTATATTGAGCGGATCTCCCCGACGTGGGTTGAAGGCCAACTCATCGAACACCGCGTCAGCCGAGGTCACGCATGGATGACACTACGCGACCTTGACGTTGAAATGTCGCTGCCGGTCGTCGCCTGGGCACGCACCGCCAACACACTCGATCCTTCAATCAAAGAAGGAGCGCGCGTGGTGGCGCTGGTCAGACCGAACTTTTATACCAAAACCGGCAGGTTGACCATGGTCGTCAACGACATGCGACCCGTTGGTATCGGCGAACTACTCGCCCGCGTTGAACGCCTCCGTCGGGCACTTGCCGAAGAAGGGATGTTTGCCCTCGAGCGCAAAAAACCACTGCCAGTGTTACCGAACAAGATCGGACTCATTACCGGGCGCGATTCGGATGCCATGCACGATGTGCAACGCAATGTGTGGCTCCGCTGGCCTGCAGCCCGTTTCGAAGTCATTCACGCCGCGATGCAAGGCCCCCGGGTCTCAGAAGAAGTCCGTGCTGCGCTGCACGTTTTGGATCACGATCCCAGTGTGGATGTCATCGTGGTCGCTCGCGGCGGCGGGGCTTTGGAAGAGGTGATCCTGCCGTTTTCGGATGAAACCCTGGTCCGTACCGTCGCCCAACTTAACACTCCGATGGTCTCAGCGATTGGTCACGAAGCCGACCGCCCCGTATTAGACGATGTTGCCGACTTCCGGGCCTCCACGCCAACCGACGCCGCCAAAAACATCGTGCCTGATGCGGCCATCGAACTGGCTGGCATTACGGATGTTCGCACACGGATGGCACAAGCAGTGCAACGACTCGTCGACGTGCAGAATCAACAAATCGCTCAATTGCGATCCCGCCCGGTCATGGCCCAGCCCGAGACCATTATCCAGTTGCGCGCTGAAGAGATCAGGCAGTTGCTAACGCGCTCCCGCGCAACGTTTGGCCACCAACTCCACCGAGCGACTGACCACATCGAGCAGCTCAAGGCACGAGTACGTTCGTTGTCTCCGCAACAAACCCTCAACCGAGGCTATGCGGTGGTGCAACACGACCAGGCGATCTTACGTGATGCATCGACCGTGACCGTCGGCGACGAACTTGATATTTTGGTGGCAGCGGGCCGCCTCCACGCAACGACTACCTCGGTAACCGAGACCTCCCAAGGAGCAATGTAATGAGTGACCAGCAACCACAACCTGCCGTTGAGGGCTTTTCCTCCGCAGACGTTTCAGACGTCGAAACGATGAGTTATGAACAAGCTCGCAGCGAGTTGATCCAAACGGTCGAACGACTTGAAGCAGGCGGTGCCGGCTTAGAAGAATCGCTGGCGCTGTGGGAGCGCGGCGAAGCCCTCGCACGCCGCTGTGAGGCCTGGCTCGACGGTGCCCGGAACCGGCTAGAAGAAGTTCGCGCGCAGACCCAACCAGCCGAAGAACCAGGCTCAACGACCGCTGGTTAAGCGTGCCGGTAGCGGTAATCTTCTAAGAATTCAGCAATCCGTCCGATGCCATCGGTCAATTGACGCACCGATGGCAGGGTGACAAGGCGGAAGTGGTCGGTATCCGGGTAATTAAAGGCACCCCCGTGGGACACCAGAATTTGTTGTTGACGTAGCAACTCAATGACAAAGCTCTCGTCGTTTTCAATCGGATACAGTTCTGGATCAAGTTTCGGGAACACATAGAGCGCACCGCGGGGTTCTTGAACCGTCACCCCGGGAATCTCGCGCAGCAGTTTAGTGGCTACATTGCGCTGCTCCAGAAGTCGTCCACCCGGTAGAATCAAGTCGTTAATCGACTGATATCCACCCAGCGCGGTTTGAATAACGTGCTGGGCGGGCACATTCGAGCACATGCGCATATTTGCTAGTAGGGTGAGCCCCTCCAGAAAGTCGGTCGCACGGTGCTTGGCACCTGAAACCGCTACCCAGCCGGCGCGATAGCCCGCCACCCGGTATGCCTTGGATAAGCCTGAGAAGGTCAACACCAGCACGTCATCGGCAATCGATGCCGCATGAATGTGTTCGGCGTCTTCGTATAAGATTTTTTCGTAGATCTCATCGGCCAGTACAACGAGCCCGTTACGGCGAGCGAGTTCGAAAATCTCCTCCAGCGTCTCTCGGGAGTACACCGCACCGGTCGGGTTATTTGGGTTAATAATCACGATGGCTTTGGTCCGCTCCGAGAGCCGGGACTCAATATGTTCCAGATCAGGAATCCAGCCTTCTTCTTCCACCGTCCGGTAATGCACCGCATTACCGCCAGATAGAGTGGTGGCACCGGTCCATAGCGGGTAATCAGGCGCCGGGATGAGGACCTCATCGCCGTCGTCTAATAAAGCTTGCAGCACCATGGAGATCATTTCCGATACCCCGTTGCCGATAAAGACATCTTCGCTGCGGATGTCCATGATGCCTTCGGTTTCGTAGTACTGCGAAACTGCGCGCCGAGCCGAGGTGATGCCTTTGGAATCAGAGTAACCCTGAGCCTCGGGCAGGTTAGCAATCATGTCTTTGAGGATCTCATTAGGTGCTTCGAAACCAAATGGTGCCGGGTTGCCGATGTTCAGTCGCATAATGCGCTGACCGGCGGCTTCCAATCGCTGGGCTTCTTCCAGGATCGGACCACGCACGTCGTAACGCACGTTGAGTAATTTCGATGATTGGCGAATATCGCGGTAAGTGCGGGGCACCGAGGGTCCTCCTGAACCTTTGAGCTTAGATCGATTGTAGATGACAATCATTCATGGTCGCGGGTGATATTGATCACGGCTTCCGGGTCGAGCAGATCCTCTTGGGCCAACCAGTACCGAATCGCATCCTCCAGCTCGTAGTGCAAATCCGTATCAGAGGTCTGGGAAGTGTAATACCCACGCAATAGCGTGGTGACAGCATCCCTATCTAACCTATCGAGCACCTCGGAGACGTGGGTGGCCAGCCGCTCGTCGATTTCATGCTGCGAAATGGCCACAATATTACTGTTAGGCCACTGTTGGGTCTCAACATCTAAGGCGACTAACCCCTGGTCTGGGATTGCGGGGTCCACTCCGCGCAACAGGACTACGGATTGAGGCTCCACGATGAGTTGCTGGATGAGTTCAATATAGGTTTCAGCATCCAAAGAGCCCACGGCTTCAAGTGTAGGCTCGCAACTGTCTTGAGCCAGAGCTTGTGTGACGGTTTCCAACTGGACATCTCCCAGCTGCGGATGGAACCAGGTCTGTTGTGCACAGGCGGCTTCCATTGGTGTCTCCGAATCTTCGGCATCGACGACTTCAGACGCGAAATCAGCAGCAGTAATTGATGATGCGGCCGCCACAAAGCCCAGTTCTGCGGGCGCTTGAGTCACGACCTCAAGCGTTTCCGGTAACTGCACGGTGCGCTCTTGGGCATCAGGATCTTGATGGGCTGTAAGGACCCCAAGGATCGCCTGCTCCTCCACGGATTGTGCTTCCAGGGCTGCGAACACTTCGGGGGGTTCACTGTGTTGTTGAATTTCCACCTCGACCCCCTGGGTCTCGACGTATTCAGCGACGGCCAAGGAGGTGGCTTCATCCAAGGCAGACGAGGTCGTCACGATGGTCAGGTGCGTTGTTTCAACCTGTCCTTGTCCCGAGCAGCCTGCCAGAAACACGGCAGCAGCTGACAGGCTTACCAGACGCAGGCAGTGTGATGTCTTCACGACGTTATGACTCCTGAGCTGTACGAGGGAGTGCTGCCGAGATCTCTAAGGCCTCCTGGACCCATTCCGACACTCTGTGACCCTTGGTGTGGTCGCGATTATGCAACTGGCTGATTGGGATCCAGGCCGCATCAGTTGAGGATCCTCCGACCTCTGGACGGAGGGTTCCAGACACAATATCGGCGGTGTATAACAGTCGCAAAATCTGCAATGGCAGGTGCTGGCCGGGCACTCGTTTTTCGACCGGGACCACATATGTAGATACTGACAAAAAGCCGGTTAACGCCACGTTATAGCCGGTTTCTTCCCATACTTCGCGGACGCAGGCCGTCTCGGGCTGTTCGTCAAATTCGATGCCGCCGCCCGGCAGAGTCCAGAATGAGCCCACCGAGCTCTCCCATAAGCTCAGCAAAACGTCATCCTTTTTCGTAATTAGCGCATAAGACGCGGGTCGCCACTGAAAATCCATATTTTCCAAGTCTAGTGGTCGCAACCTCCTCAAAGTGGTCACTAGACTATGAGTCATGGAATTCTCGACGTCGTCGGCTGAATTTGATGAACCAGACAGCCACTCCGATCTGCCCTCAATTGTCGAACCCAAACTTCGAGCATTGCTGGGTGAGCGACCCATGACCGCGGACCTACAACAAGAAACCGCGCACACTGCCCGTGGCTGGTTAGATTTAGCGCATGAAGCCGCTTATGCTGATGATTTAGATCGTGCCCTGGCCTGTGCAACGCATGGTTTAGCCAGCGCTGGCACCAACCCTGACGTCAAACTTGGCCTGTACCGTCTGTTGGCCTCGGTGCATCACAAACTTGAAGACGAAGTCGGCATGCAGCGTGCTATTGAGCAGCGCACAAAACTTTTGCGCTCCCTGGGTCAAACGCACCAGGCTGAAATGGAAGACCAGTTGGGTTCTATTCTGTTTGCTGAAGCTGATGGGTTTGCAGCAACCGTATTACAAGGTGTCGCCGAGCAGGAGCGATCACTCGACAGCCTCGATACGGTCCTGACCGATGTACTGATTGGTCTGGCCGTGCATCAGATGAGCCAAATGCACGGCGAAGAAGCTTTAGAACTGATTGAAGAAGCTGTGGAGTTACAGCGACGTCGCGCCGACGCCGACTTTCGCCTATCTGCTGGGTCCCTAGCGAACACTGAAATGTTCTTGGCACATCTCAAGTTCATGAATGAACACGTCGATGAGGCCGATGAACTGTCCCAACGCATTTTAGATTCAGGCTGTAACCGTGCGGTGCGTGCTGCCATGTGGATGATGCAGGCTGTGATTGCTCATCATCGCAACGATATGCGCCAGTCCGCCATTTTTGGTACCCGTGCCCTGGAATTGTATGCGCGCTTACAGATCCGACCAGGTGCTGCCTCTGCTGCCTCTTTGATCGCTTCGGTTGCTCGTCGTGCTGAGAAACATCAGCTGTCCGTACTGGCGTGGCGGGTCGCGGTGGATCAGGCGGAACAAGGTGAGGTTGAAGAAACCTCCGGCCTCGTCGCCGCACTGGGCCATCAACTACTGGACGCCGGTGAAGTCACGGAAGCCGAAGAAGTGCTGACCGGTCTTGTAACTCGTGAGCAGTTAAACGGCAATCATCACGTGCTGGCCCATGCGCTCATCGACCTTGGCAACGCTGTGTCACGTCAAGAACGATATAAAGACGCGATCAAACACTGGCGTAACTCCATTGATGCCTTCATCAAGGTCGACCGTGTTCGTGAAGCCGCCAGAACCAGTTTAGCTGCCGGGATGAAGCTCGCCGAGACCGAAAATCCGAAGGTCTACAGTGACGCCGAAGACCTGATGCGTCAGGCCATTGAGATGGCCAAGGCATCCGAAGATCCGGGCGTTGAAACCCAAGGCTTACGTGAACTCGCCAAACTGCTGTGTGATCAAACCAAACCCGAAGGTTTGGAACTTTATGACCAAGCCATCGCGCTAGCTGGCAATGATGACGTGCGGTATGTCGCCGCAGACCTCACCCGCCTCAAAGCACGCGCTTATGCGAGGTTCGGCAAAACAAATAAGGCCGTAGCCACCGCGCTAACGGCCGCTGATATGTTCGAAGATGAAGCAGAGCTAGCCATGGGTCATTGCTGTGAACTACTTGCTGGGAAGTTTTTGATTGAAAAAAGCAAATGGGTTGAAGCAACCACCCTCTTTTCTACGATCGTGGATGCGGACGGTATCAAACCTCCGCTGCGCAAAGCCGCCCTATTCGGGTTGGCGAGAGCCCTACGCGGGCAGGGTGATGAGGTAGAAGCGCAACGCATCAACCTGCAGGCGGAGCGTATCCAACTGGAGGATCCGTTAGATCCCGAATATGAATTCATCACCGAGGCATTCTTCAAGGACTAGGCCAAGTCCATGAGGGCTTCTGCCACGGTCAGATACGCGTGGCCCCGGGCAGTTGAGTCGGGATCTGGCTGATACGCGGGAATGAGACTTACCACGACGGCGGCCGCTCGGACGGCTAATGCGATCGGGTGGGTATGTTCCGCTAGGCGCTGGAAGGTCAGCATGGCGGTCTGCCATCCCCACGGTTGAGACTCGTTATATCCCAGCACTGCAAGATGCCCGATCAAACACGCATAATCATCGACCCGATAACCTGGCCCTGCTCCGTCAACGTCCAGGAGGTGTTGGATTCTGGCGGTTACCGGATCAATCAGAATATGGGCTTCGTAGAGGTCCCCGTGGGTGGGCACGACGGGACCTAATGGGAGTCTTTCATGTGCGGTTTCGAGTTTGGTACCAAGACGTGCGATGCGTTCGTGTGCATCTGGCATGGCCCGCAGGGCTGACATAATGAATTCTGGATGCCGGTCGGCCCAGGACGGTAGTTGTGGTCGATGCATTACGTCGTCGGGGAAGCGATTAAGAATCTCGATGAGTTCTAAAGAATCAAACCGGTTATGGGCGCCCTCGGCGCGGATGTATTCTCCCAGGGGCATCCCTTTGCCACCGGCCAGTGCCAAAACATCTGCGACCGGTTCGGCTACCGGATCCACCACTGGCACTCCCGCGGAAGCTAACAGTTGGTGCATCGCGTAGATTGGTTGGGCGGTGCCGCTGCGCAGCACCTTGAGAAATAGCGTGTCACTAAGCCCAGCCGCGGTGACAGGTGCCAAGCGCGCTTGGAAGACGGCTCGGCTCATCGGCCGATAGATCACCGTATGAAGAGCCGCCAGGTCCCGTCTCGGCGCGAAATGCTCGCGGACTTGTGCAGGCGTGGCTGCTAAGCGCAGCCCAGGTAACAACGGATCGGCTGGGTGCTGCCATACAAAAATCTCGACGTCAGCCACGGTAGCGAAATATCCTACCGCTTCAGCGGGTACGCGCGCGGTGGTGATGCCATAGAAAGCTTGGCTTACCACTCCCCCCGACTGGCGAACGGTAGCTTCTACGATGGCATAGTACTGGCCGCTGCGAAACTGGACATCACGCAACACAGCGTTGTCGAGCTGTCGCCTGGAATGGCCCAGAATGTCAGTGAGCAGTTCGGTGAGTTGGGTAGCATGAAATGGTCCAAACCCACCGGCGAACACAGCGGCTAGCCTTAGATCGCCCGACGACGGTTGAGCACTTTATCCAGATCTAGACGCGTATTTGCTTTTTCGGCGATCATTTCCTGGTACTCGGTGGAGACACCCTCGGATAACTGTACGTCACGTGTCGGGGTGGGATCTTGGGGTGCTTCCAGCGGCTGTGGTGCTTCACGGGCCACTTCTGGGGTGTCCAAGTAGATCGGGCGTGGCAAAGGGATCCGGGCAGGTATAGGGGCAGGTGCATCCGCTACGGGTTCTTCGGTGTCTTCTTCGATGACCTGCTGCAACTGTTCGGCTGCATCAGCAAAGTCAAAGACTTCATCATTGCGGCGTCCCGGAGAGGCTAAACGCTGGGGATCGGGGGTGTATGTAGCAATGGAAGTCTCAAGACCTTCAGACATGGTGAGTTTTTCG
>CAZAAP010000089.1:0-8136 GCA_964482935.1 uncultured Enteractinococcus sp. | reverse complement strand
GCCAGTTGCTGGGTGATACTGCAGTTGGCTGATCATCAATGTTTCTTGCGTAGCGCTGTACTGTGGGGCCGGTTTCGGCTCACGCCCGTACTCTTTTATGGACCCAAAATTCGAGTGACATAAGCGTTTGTGAAGACACGCTCGGGGTCAAGCTGCTCACGCAACTGCAACATCTGTTCCCAGTGTGGATACAGATTGGCAAGATCTTCGTGGCCAAGGGTATGCAATTTGCCCCAGTGCGGTCGTCCTCCTGCCGCGCGTAAGATCGGTTCAATCTGCGTGAAGTATTCCCGGTAGTCCTGTCGGTAGTACTGGTGGAGGGCGATATACCCGGTGGGTTGGGCATGGTTGGTAGCCAGCCACGCACAATCTGGTGCGGCTGATCGGATTTCAAGGGGGAAGCTGCTTCCCAGATTGTCACGCCGAAAGACTCGTCGTAGCTCGTCGACGACCTCAGGGATACACTCAAACGGCAGCGCGTATTCCATTTCGTTGAAGCGCACTCTCCGAGATGAAACGAACGCGCTCGACCAGTGCGCGGTGGTATCAGAGCTTCCCCATACGCGGGTGGCAGCACGATTGAGGGCTGGCACCCACTGGGGATTGAATCGACTGAGCTGACAGATGACGGTCAGGCCCGCATTGGTAACGATTTCTTTGGTGGCCCAGTGCTTTGCAGTCTGGAGCTGCGGCTTGGGTTGGTTGCACACTTCAAGTCGTTGCGAGCTGCGCATCTGGACCGCATCATCGTAACCGAACCAGAAGAACTCGAAGTGATCATGCTGTGCATTGAGGGCTTCCCAATTGGTCAATACCCAGTCCAGCGGAGCAGACTGTTCTACAGTACGGAGGTCGTACTCGGGTACCAGTTGTAATGTAATGGTCGTCATGATACCTAAGGCACCCAGACTGACGCGTAGAGCATCCAACAGCTGAGCATTCTCATCTTCCGAGATGGTTAGATGCTCACCAGTCCCGGTGATGAGTTCACAACCGACGACCTGAGAGGCAATACCACCATATGCCTGTCCGGTTCCATGAGTGCCCGTCGAGATCGCCCCGGCCAGCGACTGTTGATCGATGTCCCCGAGGTTCTCCATGGCCCACCCACTGCCAGCTAACAATTTAGGTATCTGCCAGAGTCTGGTTCCAGACCGCAGTGTCACACGCCCGGCCTGCTGATCGAAGGCGACGATACCTGTGTAGTTGCTCAGATCTAGCTGGATATCGTCGGCAACAGCAATACCTGTAAAAGAGTGTCCGGCTCCGAGGGCTTTGATACGTCGTCCCTGCTCCACCCCGACTCGTATCGCCTGCTCGAGGGCTGCTGTCGTCCAGGGAGCAACAACCGTAGTGGGAGTAGAACTGACCGATTGCGACCAGTTCGACCAAGAGTGCGACATGAATTGCCTGCCTTATAAAAACGCATAGCCCTCACCGCGATAGGTGGTCACGCGGGCGGTAATGCGATGCTGTGTGATGATCTGGAAATACTTGACGTGTTCGGCCAGTTCCCCGGCTTTGGTGTGACGAAACCAGACGCGTTGCCCGATGCTGGGCTGATATGTGGTGGTTTTCAGTGGAGTTTGTACTTCGCCGGCGCCTTCACTACGGGTATAGCGCAATCCAGGAGGATACACGGGTTGTGGGAGTCGTGTGGTGCCGGACGGTCCGGAAGCTATCCAACCGCCACCGTGCACCGTGATAATGTCGGCGGCCGGAGTTCGCACCACGTCGAGGCCGAAGAACGCGGCCGCATGGGGCGCAAAGGCTCGGTAGTGATCAAAAAAATGTGGGCCATAGATGCCGGAACCAGCGGCAAGCTCGGTCACGGAGTAATCCTGGCGGGTCGACTCGAATGATCCGGTGCCCCCGCCGTTCACAAATTCTAATGTCGGCAATCTTCGGTCTGCGAGCACAGTCTGGACTGCACCGACCATACGGGCTCTGCGAGCGCGCAGCTCAACTCCCGAGAAGCGTTTCATCGCACTGATTGCCGGACTGCTATCAGTGACTCCGGCAATTTGGGCTTCATATCCCATGACACCGACCAGGTGGAACCGCGGGGAGGCGGTGATGTGCTCGGCAGCGGCGCGTGCCTGTGCAACTTCGTGGATAGGTGATCGGCGTGCGCCGATGTGTAGCGGTCCGAGCTTTAGCGCCATATCGAGGTCAAGACACACCCGCACTGGTGCAACAGGCGTTGCTGCGGCTTGGATGGCGCCAAGCTGGTTGGGATGGTCAATCACTAGCGTGATCGCCGACAGGAGTTCTGATGAGCGCAATAGGCTCGCGAGCGCATTGGAAGCAACGGTGGGATACCCCACCACGACATCCCGGGTGACACCTTGTCGAACCAACATGATTGCTTCATCCAGTGTGAAGGCTAATACACCGGCAAACCCTTGAATCGCCAGCAGCGCTTTGAGCACTTCGACCGACCGAATGGATTTCGAGGCTATACGGATCGGTTTACCTTGTGCCCGCCGTACCAGGTCATAGGCATTGGCTGTTAAGGCATGGAGATCCAGGACGGCCACCGGAGCATCAAGGTGTGCACACGCAGCATTCAGGCGCTCGAATTGCTTCCCGGGATTGGGCTCGTCGGATGATAGAACATGAAAACTGGTGTCCACGTGTACTACTCGCTGGGTCGTACAGCGCGATAGTGTTGGGCTGCTTGTATATCAGCGCGCGGGTTCCTCCCGGCAGATAGCAGTCGCCGAACTGCGGAGTTCACCCACTCCGGTACGGGTTGGGTCATGAGTTTAACGGTGTCGAATCGGGTGGATTTATCAAGCACAGCGCGCTGGTGCGTGAACGTTTCAAGCGACCAACGGCCGTGATACTGGCCTCGACCAGACGGACCCACTCCCCCGAAAGGCAGGTGCGGGTTGGCGACATGCATGACCGGCATATTAATACCGATACCACCGGCCACCACCCGCTCGGTGAATCGGTCTTTGACAGCTTGTGAAGCGGTGAAGAGGTAAGCCGCTAATGGGTGCGCTCGTTGGTTCATACGATCTAGGGCTTCGTCGAGTCCGCTGACGGGCATCAACGGCAGTACCGGTCCGAAAAGCTCTTGCGACATTAGTGCGTCTTGTTCGGTCACATCGATCACGATGGTTGGTTCAACGTACCGCTTGCCCGCGTTGACTGCTCCGCCGTAGACGATTGTCCCCTCTGAAGCCATAAGGAGTTCCGCCATCCTGCGGGCATGTTCAGAGGTGATCATGCGTGGATAGTCCGGATTCACGGTATGGTCGGCACCGAATTGTCGCCGCAGTTCGCGGACCATTGCAGCCTGGAATGGTTCGGTAACGTCTCGATGAATATAAACATGGTTGGGTGCCACACACGTTTGGCCGGCATTGAAAAACTTGCCCCATACCAAACGCGTCGCTGCCGCCTCCAGGTTCGCGTCGTGGTGGACGTAGACCGGCGATTGGCCGCCAAGTTCTAGTGTGTAATCAATGTGGCGCTCGGCGCATGCTTGGGCGATGATCGACCCGACCCGAGAAGACCCTGTAAAGAACACATAATCTGGGTTGGCTTGGATCATCTCGTGGACGACGTCGGGACCGCCGGTGACGACCCGGACGGCGTGGGGGTCCAGGTACTGCGGGATGAGTTCGGTGAGGGTCTTTGCAACTGCGGTGCTAACTTCGGAGGGTTTCAAGACCACGGCATTGCCGGTCGCGATCGCACCCGCTAGCGGGGAAAGCCCGAGTAATATCGGATAGTTCCAGGGTGCGATCACCAAGACGGTACCGCGTGGTTCATGGTGGATGACCGATTTGGCTGGCCAGAGCGCGAGCGGGGTGCGCACTCGCTGAGGTTTGGCCCACGAAGTCACGTGTTTACGCAACCATTTGATCTCGTTGAGTACCTGGCCGATCTCTGATACCCACGCTTCGAAGTGATTCTTGCCCAGGTCCTGGCGTAGTGCCGTCTCGAGAGGAGTTATGTGGTCTTCAATGAGCTGTTGTAACGCTGCCAACTGGCTCAACCGCCATCGAACACTCCGGGTTCTTCCGGTTCGATACACATGTGCGACTTCTAAGATGGTACTAGTAGGGGTCATGGCCTCCCTTTCGGCTCCTACCCCAGCGTACTGTTACTCACGAGTAACACACAAATGTAGGTCGACAATGACGCAAAGTACCCGAGTTTGTCGTGAGAGATACCGATACCAAGCTCCGTGGCTGCGCTGTGGGGACTAGCGGTATCGATCGTATCGCTGCAATGAGAGCGTCATCGAGCGACTACTTCGAAGTCCCGTACCCGCCACCGCCAGCGGTCTGGATTGTGATGCCTTCGTCTGCGGTCACTTCGAAGCGTGTCATCGATTCGCGTTCTTCGTCACCGTTGGCGCTGTGGCGGATGACGTGTCCCGGTGTGCCATCCTGCCCGCCGGCTAGCCCCCATGGTGCGGTAGTGACCCGAGAAGTACCAGCGACCACTTGAGCCTTGCCGCGGGTTAGGGTGAGCCGTCGAATGAGTCCATCGCCACCGGTGTACTGTCCCGCGCCGCCAGTGCCGTCGGCAATCTGATAGGCCTCAACTCGTAAGGGGTATTCGCGTTCGATGACCTCGCACGGCGTGTTGCGAGTGTTGGTCATGTGGGTGTGGACGGCTGAGGCGCCATCTTGGTCTGGCATCGCACCTTGGCCGCCTCCATAGGTTTCAACATATGAGAAGTATTGGCCGGTGGTCTCGTCGAAGCCACCGATGGTCATAATTGACATGGATCCAGAGGAAGCCGCTGGGACGTGCTCGGGAGCGAATTCATGGAATGCACCTAGCAAGGCATCGACGATGCGCTGGGAGGTTTGAATATTGCCGTTGGCTACCGGGGCGGGAAATTCTGCGGCGACCAGCGAGCCGAGACGGGTGTGGACGGTGATGGGTTCCATGAGTCCAGCGTTTGAGGGCAGGGTCGGGTCGGTGAGCAATTTGATCACATACGCCACGCACCCTTCGGTAACGGCCCAAGAACAATTGACGGCTCCGGCGACTTGGTCATCGGTAGCGCTGAAGTCGACGGTCAGTTGGTCGCCGTCGACTTCAACCGTCACGGTGATGTTGGTTGGGTGTTCCCGATTACCATCGTGTTCCAGGACGTCGGTGAAGGTCCCCTGCCCGTCTGGCAATTTTTCAATGGCCGCCTGGGTTCGGCGAGCAGCATAATCCACGAGGGCTTGTGCCGAGGTCGAAAAGCGCTCGAGACCCCATTCACCGAGCAGTTCGTGGAGTCGTCGCTCCCCCAGACGGTTTGCTGCGACCTGGGCCATGATATCGCCCCGCGTCTTGTCTTGTGTGCGAATGTTCATCAAGAGTACTGACAGCAATTCGGTGCGCAACTGGCCTTGGGCGAAGAGTTTGACGGGTGGGACGCGGACACCTTCTTGAAAGATCTCGGTGGCGTGGGTGGCCATTGATCCCGGGGTGATACCTCCGACATCGACGTGGTGCGCTAAGTTGGCCACCACGGCGATGAGCTCGTCCTGCCAGAACACCGGGGTGATGACGCACATATCGGGCAGGTGGGATCCACCCAGGTACGGGTTGTTGGTGATTAGCACGTCGCCGTCGACTAGGTTTTCGGTGCCGTAGGTGGCGAGCGCGTTTTTGATCATGGTCGGCATCAGCCCGAGGTGCAGTGGGATGTGTTCTGCCTGCGAGATCAGCATGCCGTCGGGGCCATAGATACCGGCCGAGCAGTCCCGGCGGTCTTTGATATTGGGTGAGTAACTGGTTTGGATCAGGGCCGTACCGACCTCTTCGGCAATGGATTCTAACCGGTTGCGAGCAATTTCAAGTTCAACCGCATTCAACGATGTCTGGTTCATGCTGGCTCCTGATCGGCTGCGGGGCGAATATGTAAGAAGTCGTACGTGTCGTTCTGGGCGACTTGATCTGGGCGCACATAGATGGTCGAGTCGAATTGTTCGATCACAGCGGGGCCTTCAACAATGGTGCCCTCACCGAGGGTCGTCCGATCAAAGACTGGTATCTCACGCCAGGCGCCGTCGATATAGACGTCGCGGTGTGTGTGGGGCGTGACTTCGGCGCTGATAGCGGCAACCGATTCGAGGGCGCCGTGTTCGACGGGCTGGGTGACGACGAGTCGAGCGACGACGATCTCCATAACTGCATCCGGGTCTGCAAACCCATACTTTTCTTCATGGGCTCGTTCAAAGATCTCCCGCTGGGTCGTCCAGTCGGTATCCCAAGCGACGGTGAGTTCGTAGGACTGACCGATGTAGCGGGCGTCCACTAACAGTTCGTAGTGGGTTTCGGCTTCTGGATGATCCAGGTCGCCACGTGCCTGTGATCGCATGGCCTCGTATGTGGCATCCAATTCGGCAAGGGATTCCGGGGTGGTGACCTCCACACTGGTGGCATAGTCGTACCGGATGGGCGCATCGAGCATGCCCACGGCCGAGGCAATCCCGGGGCGGGGTGGGATAACGACTGAGCGCATATTGAGTTCTTGGGCCAGATCCGCCCCGTGTAACGGCCCGGCACCGCCAAAGGCCATGAGGTGACACGTCCGCAGGTCCACGCCGCGCTCAACTGAGACTTTCCGGATCCCGCGCGCCATGGTCGCGGTGATGACCCGCAGAATACCTTCTGCGGTGTCTTCGGCCGACAGCCCCAAGGGTTGGCCCCATTCAGCCATCGCTTCTCGAGCGGCCGGAACATCGAGCTGGAATTCGCCGCCGAGCAGTTCGTCACCAAGTCGCCCTAGCACCGCGTGAGCATCCGTGACCGTCAAGTTCGTCCCACCGCGCTGGTAACTAATCGGTCCGGGCTCGGCGCCGGCAGAGTGCGGACCAACCCGCAGCCCACCACCAGAGTCGAGCCACGCGATTGAGCCTCCCCCGGCGCCGATCGTGTGCACGTCTACCGACGGAAGTTTCAACGGTAACCCGGCAATTTCTGAGGACAGCGTTTCGTCAGGGATACCGTCGCGGATCAGCGCGATATCAGTGGAGGTGCCGCCGATATCAAAAGAAACGACCCGTTGCAGTCCCAGGTGTTTGGCCCAGTTGGCCGCACCGACGACGCCCCCGGCCAGCCCGGAAAGCACCGTGCGTGCGGGATGTTCTGCAGCGTCGGGTGGGCTGAGCAGACCCCCCGAGGACTGCATGATCCGCCATCCGATCTCCACGCCAGTTTCGTTCAGCCCCTGTTCGAGCCGCTGGATGTAGTGCGAAATGCGTGGCGCAACGTAGGCGTTGATCGCAGCGGTCGAGGTGCGCTCATACTCCCGCATTTCCGCCGAGACGTCAGTTGCTGCTACGACCTGTTGAGCCACCTGGGCGGACTCGATGATTTTGGCTGCACGATGTTCGTGTTCCGGGTTGACGTAGGCGTTGAGAAACGACACTACAATCACGTCGAGGTTCAGCTCGCGCAACGTCTCCACAGCCTCGCCGAGTGCTGTCTCGTCGAGGTCCATTAGGATCCCGCCGGTCGCGTCCATGCGCTGGGTTGCTTCGACGATGGCACTACGGTCAATGAGCGGCTCTGGACGGCGTTGGTGCTGGTCATAGATGGATGGGCGGGCTTGATGTGCGATCGCCAGCACGTCGCGAAAGCCCTTCGTCGTCACCATGCCAACCCGTGCGCCGTCGCGGGTGATCACAGTGTTGGTGGCGACCGTGCTGCCGTGAACAAAACGTGTGATGTCTTGCGGGGCACCGCCGACACGCTCCAAAGCACCCTGCAGACCGGCGATGACCGCTTGTTCTGGTGCATCCGGTGTGGATGGCAACTTCCAGACGCTCATGGTGCCGTCGACGGCACGGACCGCTATGTCGGTAAAGGTACCACCGGTGTCGATGGCCATGTGCAGGGGCTGATCGGATGGACTCATGGTTGTCGTTTCCCACCTTTGACGAGCTCGTTGCGTAATACTCGATCGTAGCGTTTCGATCGGGTCTGCAACACGGTTACCGTGCTGGAGGTGGACAGCTGCACCCTAGACGGTTAAATAAAACATCCGCCAACAGATGTTGGCGGATGTTTTTCAACAGTGTTGAGCGACTTAACGCTTCGAGTACTGTGGAGCTTTACGGGCCTTCTTGAGACCGGCCTTCTTGCGCTCGACTGCACGAGCGTCAC
>CAZAAP010000088.1:0-8281 GCA_964482935.1 uncultured Enteractinococcus sp. | reverse complement strand
GGGGCCCTGGCAACCTAAAGGTTCAACACCATGCCTGAAAACCTCACACCCGAGCCCGCCAAGCTTGAAACACCACCAGCCCTAGCCGAAGATAAACTCCCGCGCCAAGTAGTCGTCGTCCTGTCGATTCTGCTGTTCACCGCATTCGTGATGATGCTCAACGAAACCACCCTGGCCGTTGCCTTGCCCGCGATGATGGCCGATTACAACATCACCGCCGCCACCGCCCAGTGGTTGCTCACCGGATTCATGCTGACCCTGGCCGTCGTGATGCCCACCACCGGGTGGATGCTCGATCGCTTCAGCACCCGATCGGTGTTCATCTTTGCCATCGCCGCCTTCCTGATCGGCACGATCATCGCCGCACTCGCCCCATCCTTTGTCGTGCTGCTCGCCGCCCGCGTCGCACAAGCCGTCGGGACCGCAATTGTTATGCCGCTGCTCATGACCGTTGCCATGACCCTGATTCCCTTCCACCGCCGCGGCACCATCATGGGCCTGATCTCCGTCGTCATGGCCGTCGGCCCCGCCCTCGGACCAAGCCTGGCGGGAGCAATCCTCACCTTCACCAGCTGGCACGGCATCTTCTGGTTCATGGTCCCACTCGTCGCGCTCGCAGGCATCATCGGTGCTACAAAACTCACCAACGTCGGCGAACGCCGCAACACCCCGCTCGATGTCCTGTCCGTGGTGTTATCGGTGGTCGCATTCGGCGGACTCGTCTACGGCCTAAGCTCGATCGGCACCATCCTGGGCGGCGGAAACGCAGCCCAACTCGCCCTGATCATCCTGACCGCCGGCATCATCGGCCTGGGCCTCTTCGTCTGGCGCCAGCTCGCACTAGGCAAACACAACCGCGCACTCCTCGACCTGCGCCCATTCGCCGTTGCAAACTACACGTTCTCCCTGGCAGTCCTCATGGTGTTATTCGCAGCACTCCTCGGCGCACTGAACACGCTGCCGCTGTACCTGCAAGGCTCGCTCCTCGTCACCGCACTCGTCGCAGGTCTCGTCCTGCTCCCCGGCGGTCTCCTTGAAGGCGTGCTGTCACCATTCTTCGGGCGCCTCTACGACCGCTTCGGCCCGCGCCCACTGATCACCCCGGCCATGGTGATCGTCACCGGCTCGATCTTCTGGCTCGCGACCGTCGATCAACACACCGACATTTGGCTCATCATCGCCATCCACGTGATCTTCTCCATCGGACTAGCCGGGCTGTTCAGTCCCTTAATGACGACGGCGCTCAGCTCGCTACCCTCGGACCTCTTCGGCCACGGGTCGGCAATCCTCAACACCCTGCAACAACTGGCCGGAGCCGCCGGTACCGCCGTGATGATCACGATCTACAGCAACGTCGCAGCCGACGCCCAAGTCCAAGGCGTGCCCGAAACGGTCGCGCTAGCCGACGGTGCGAACTCGGCATTCTTAGCCACCGGTTTCTTGAGCGCGGTAGCGCTGATTCTGTCACTGTTTATCAAGAAGATCCCCGCAGAACCGGTGGGATTGGGCGTGCAACACAGCCCCGAACCGGACAGGGTCTCAGGGCAGTCCTCAGAGGAGAACGGATAACTCGCAGGTTTCATTTACATAGTTTTCGGCCTGGTTGTCGTCACTAGCCCTAGCCTGAGACTGCTATCCGAGTTCAAGGTCATGAATAACGGTGACCTCTAGGGATTCAGCGACTTCATCGAGAAGAAGCCGCCCGGCTCCTTCTAACAGGGCGCCGGTTGCGTTCCGGTAAGGCCCAAGCTGCCAGACAGTTGCGTCTTGTGATAACCGGTCAAAGAATACTATCGCTGCTTCATAATCATGCTTTCCAGAGAGCTCCGCTTGCCGAGAATGCCATAGAATCCCGGCTGGCGCCCCAGGGGCTGCGTGAATTGCTTGGGCGATCTGGCGTGTGCACGGGTAGTGCTCTGAGGGACTGCTAGTTACCTGTTCACGTGCGAACGCTAAGTCTCTGAGCACGTGGTCGCGGAGGTCTACTACGCTGAGCGGTTCTGATGGCACCAAACGCGCATGGAACTTCCCGAGCAGCGCGGCCTCTGAGACTACCCGTGGCTGGAGGGTGTGCACGTCTCGGAAGCTGGTCTCCAGCAGCGCGGCTTCCAGAGTGTCGGCCAGGTACATCGTGGGGACACGACTCTTATTGCTCCGCGCATCGAAGGGAGCAAACCGGGTGTCACCATGCCCCGGGTTGGGCTCACCATACCCATAGCGGCCATCGTAGACGCGGTACCAATGACGGCTGGTGGGCAGTGAGAGCACCGGTAGGGTGCCTTGTTGTGCTAACGCCGTCAGTTGATCAACCGCAACAGGGCATGCCGGGGGATCCGGGCACACTAGGTCCTGCGGGGCAAACTGGGAAGTCACGCAACAGCCCCGCGCCCACGCTCAATTTCAGCAGCGTATCGATCCGCGGCCTTTTGGACTCTTGCCGGCTGCATCGGAGCTACCTTAGCGGGAATCTCCCCGCTGAGAAGACCGGTTGGCGATGTGAGCCAAGCCCACAGAGACCAGGCATCAAGACCAGCCTGCAGGAGCGAGCGCACAAGAGGCGTGATAGCAGGATGTAAGCTACCGTCGTCAGTCAGCTGCACACGGGGGATCAGGGTCGTGCCATGAAGCTTAATAATAAACAGCTCGCCGCGTTCGCGGACGCGGGAAACCCAGGTGCGGACTGAACTGGGTTTAGTCTCCCGCAGCTGAGCCAGGGACTCGTAAGTTTCTGCTCCATGCTCCGCTATCAGGCGCTCGCGGAGGTCTGCGGTGCGTTGGATCTGACGCTGTGAAGCACTGGGAATAAGATCACCAGCCCGTTTTAGCAGAATTTGGTTCACTTGTCCCTCTAAAGAGCGGCGGACGTCGAGCTGCGCTTGAGAGATCTCATCAGCTAGTCGGAGGGCTTCCTCAACGTCTGTGACACTGACACCGATTACTTCTACATGGTCTTGGACCTTGCGAACCTTGATGTGCTGCGCACGTTTGCCACGAGAACTTCGACTACTGCCTTTGGAAGGGGTAGCTTTCTTGGGAACTTCTGCTGTCATAGTTCACCTCCGAACACTCCTATTGTAGCAATGTAGCGAAGCGATCGGAAGTGCTACAAGTGCTTCACGTAGTTACACCACTGCACGGGATGCTCTCAGAGAAGAACGGACAACTCGCAGGTCTCGTTGACGTAATTTGCGGCCTGATCCATCGCATCGATCTGATCTTCAGAGAGTTCGGAAAGTTCTTCTTTGGCTTGCAGGGCCGCTTCTTCGTCGTCACCGGTGAGCGCCCCGAGCTTTTCTAATAGGGGCTGCAGCTCATCGAGCGCTGCACCAAGTTCACCCTCGGATTCTGTCGCGATCTGGCTGACATCTAAGTAGGTGGCGGCCAGGACGTCACTGACGTTCGGGTCTTCTGGATCCGAGTCGATAATGCGTTGTTCAAGATCTTGTAAATCTTGGCAGGTCTCGTTGGCTGCAGCTTCACCGCAGCCAACGAGCAACAACCCGGCCACTACCGGGACGACTATGCGTCGAATGAGACTGCCTGTCTCTTAGGCGCCGAAGTAAGAACCACAGTATGTGGTCAGGGTTTCGGTGGCTTCGGCGTGCGTCATGCCGTTGACCTCAATGTCTTCGGGATTCACGCTGTTGATCGCACTGGCGTCGTCTTCGATCGCGTCGGCCATGTCGTTGAAGAACTGTGCCTGAACCTGCAGGACAGTACGCAGGGCAATGGTTTCGTCCGAGCCTGGCACCTGAGTGTCATCAGTACGGTCGAAGGAGTGGTTGCGAATATCCAGGGCAGCGGATTCAACAACGCTTGCCGCACGGGGGCCTGCGCCGTCGCCCTGCTGCATCGCACGGTTGAGCGCCTCATTGGCCTTATTGTTGGCACCGAGGAACAGCCCGCAGGTTTCTTCCTGAGCACGTGCCTGGCTGTCCGCGCCATCGGCGCAACCGGTCAAGACCAGGCCAGCGGCGGCTGCAGCGGCGGCAATTTTGCCCATGGATTTGATCGACATGAAGGTTCCTTTTCGTGAATGTCGTAAAAACTTCTACCCCGTACCCTACCCGAGCTTGTTGGGGCAACAGGTGAATGCAACCTAAGGTCAAGCAGGTATCGGGGCAACGTAAGATGGAGCCCATGACCCATGATCTCACCGCCGACCGAACGCGGCTTGCCGACCTGATTCGCGAATTAGCCGTAGTCCACGGCAAAGTCACCCTGTCCTCTGGAAAAGAGGCTGACTACTACATTGACCTGCGTCGTATCACCCTGCACCACGAAGCCGCACCATTAGTTGGCCGTGTCATGTTGGGCCTGTTGGACGACGCCGGGATCGAATTCGAAGCCGCCGGTGGCCTAACCATGGGTGCCGATCCCGTCGCCACCGCCGTCATGCACGCCGCCGGGGACCGTAACATTGACGCCTTCGTGGTGCGCAAAGAACAAAAAGCCCACGGCATGTCCCGCCAAGTCGAAGGCCCCTCCGTCGACGGTCGCAAAGTCGTCGTCCTCGAAGACACCTCGACTACCGGTGGTTCCGCTCTGACCGCCGTCGAAGGCGTACGCAAGGCCGGGGGAGACATCCAGGCGGTGGCCGTGATCGTTGACCGTGACACCGGTGCCGCCGAGCACGTAGCCGCACAGGCCGGCGTGCCATATCTTTATGCGTTTTCCAAAGCTGACCTGGGCTTGACCGACTAATCGACAAGCCCCAATCGAAAGGACCCTTCGTGGCCGAAACGAACACTGAACTCACCGCACCACTGGTCGTCGCCGGCATGCTCGGCGGCTACGTGACCGGACGCGTCACCAAAAAACGCCCACTAGCCGGCGTCGTCCTAGGTACTGCAGGCGTTGCCGCTGGTAAACGCTGGCACCGCAACACCGGACCCGGAACCACCGCCCTGCTGTCTGCCATCTACATTGGCGCATTTGGCGCCTCGCACCCGTTAGCCAAGAAAATCGGTGCCTGGCCCGCCGTCCTCGTTTCAACCGCTGCTGCTGCCGGTGCCGCATGGGTGCTGAACGACACTAAATGACCACAGAACACCGCGACACCGGATGGGAAGAACGCGAAGTCGGCGTCGGTCCCTGGCAAGGCCAATGGCCCGAAGGCGACCACTGGGATGAAGCACTCCTGACTGCAGGCGACCGCCGCAACGTTGCTGACCACTACCGGTACTGGACGGTCGAGGCGATCGTCGCTGATCTAGACACCAAACGCCACCCGTTGCACATCGCCATCGAAAACTGGCAGCACGACTTCAACATCGGCACCGTCGTGCGCACCGCCAACGCCTTCAATGTCGCCGGGGTGCACATCATTGGCCGCCGTCGGTGGAACCGCCGCGGGGCGATGGTGACCGATAAATACATGCACGTCTACCACCACCCAACCGTTGCAGCCTTCCTAAACTGGGCCGCCTCCGAGGATCTACCGGTGCTCGGTGTGGACCTGTTCCCAGACTCGGTCCCCATTGAGACCTTCGAGTTCCCCGAACGCTGTGTCATGGTGTTTGGCCAAGAAGGCCCCGGGCTGTCGGAGGAAATTCACGACGCCGCCGAAGCGACCCTGTCGATTGCCCAGTACGGTTCGACCAGGTCCATTAATGCCGGCAGTGCCGCGGGTATTGCCATGCACAGTTGGATCCGGCAACACGGTGGTCCTGTTCGCTAGACTAAGCCGAAGAATCATAAGTTTCATACTCAAGGAGCTTTCATGGCATTTGCCACCCCAGACCAGTACGCCGAGATGATCGACGCCGCCAAGACCGGTGGATATGCGTATCCTGCGATCAACGTGACCAGCTCACAAACCCTCAACGCAGCCCTGCGCGGCTTCGCCGAAGCCGAATCCGACGGCATCATTCAGATTTCCAACGGTGGAGCAAAATACTTCTCCGGCTCGAATATCAACGACATGGTCACCGGCTCCCTGGCCTTCGCAGCCTTTGCTCGCGAAGTCGCCAAGAACTACGGGGTGCGCATCGCCATCCACACCGACCACGCCATGCGCGACAAACTCGACAACTGGGTCATCCCACTGCTGGATGCCTCCGAGGCCGAAGTCAAAGCCGGCCGCGACCCAATCTTCCACTCCCACATGTGGGACGGCTCGGCAGAAACCGTGCCAGAAAACATGCGCATCGCCGAACAGCTGCTCAAACGCACCGCCTTCAATAAACAGATCCTGGAAATTGAAGTCGGCGTCGTCGGGGGAGAAGAAGACGGCTACGCCGCCGATATCGACGAAAAACTTTACACAACCGTTGACGACGCCCGCCAGATCGTCAACGCGCTGGGCACTGGCGAAAACGGCCGCTACATCACCGCGCTGATCTTCGGTAACGTCCACGGCGTCTACAAGCCCGGCAGCGTGAAACTACGCCCCGAGCTGCTCAACGAAATCCAAGACGCGATCGGTGCTGAACTGGGCCGCGAACGCCCATTCGACCTGGTCTTCCACGGCGGCTCCGGCTCCTCCGCCCAAGACATTGCCGATGCCGTGTCCTACGGTGTGATCAAGATGAATGTCGACACCGACACCCAATACGCTTTCACCCGTCCGGTGGCTACCCACATGTTTGAAAACTACAACGGCGTGCTGAAGATCGACGGCAACGTGGGCGACAAATCGAAATACGATCCACGGTCCTGGGGTAAAGCCGCCGAAGCCAATATGGCCGCTCGGGTGGTAGAAGCTTGCCAGAACCTGGGTTCTGCTGGAAAATCGTTGAAGTAATGGCAAACACAAAATGGGTACAGATCAGCATCTACGTACCAATGGGCAATGCTGAAGCCGTCCGCACCGCGCTAGCTGAAGCCGGTGCCGGACGACTCGGCAACTACTCGGGAGCAAGCTGGTCGACCACCGGGGTAGGACGCTTCACGCCGATGGAAGGCGCCAGTCCCAGGATCGGACACATTGGAGTGCCCTCCGATGTGCCCGAACACAAGATCGAGGTGCTCGCGCCGCGTGCGATTGCCCGCAGCGTGATCGAAGCGGCCATCGCGGCTCACCCCTATGAAGAGCCGGCCTACTTCATCACCGATGTCTACATGGCCGATGAGCTCTAAGCAATTTTGCGCAGTTCTGACTGCAGGTGGTTTTGCAGCTCTTGGCCGACTGCAGCCATATCGAACTCGTGATGCAACGTGGTGCGATCAGTACTGAACACGTAGTGTCGGGCGGTTTGTTCGACCAGTTTGGCCGTGGTGGTGTTTCGGATTTCCGAATACCCCAACACAATAGTCAAACTACCGTCGTCGTGCTGCGTGGCCGTGCCCTCTAAGAGTTCGGTCTGGCCCGTAGGTTGGGCCAGTACAAATTCAATATGACCGCTAGCTTGTGGTCGAAAATAGCCAACCTCGGTGTGCATTGGTCCGCCATCGGGGTTGGCTGTTTGCTGTTCATAGCGCAAAAACCCCTTGCCGGGTACTGCCGTAAATGTGATGGTCTCGGTGTAGTGAAAATCCTCGATCGTGTCATAGTGACCGCGACCCGGGCCCTGCCAGGTACCGATCAAAAACTCATAAGGGGCGACGAATTCGTGATGTTCATGCATGCTCATACCCATAAACCCTAACGGTTGGATGCCTCCAGGGGCAGGGTTCGTACTGTAGTCAACAAACGCGGATTGTAATCTAGTATCTGGTGGTTTGACTCACTACACTAAAGCCAAGATGTCAGGAGCGCGTCTGTGGCTGCTCACGCCAGGTTCCCGACAAGATGTGGTAGGAGCATAATGGCTGAGATCCCGTGGTGGGCTTGGATTGCTATCGTGGCAATTGTCATGTGGGGCGTGATTATGGTGGCCAATACGCTGGCACACCGCCCCCGGCCCAATGAGGTATCGGCAGCGGACCGCGACGAGATTGAACGCCTAAAGCGTCGGGTCGAGGATCTGGAATATCGTCTCAACCGCCGCGACTAGTCTCCACTGCGGTGTGCTCGACGAGTCGTTCGGGGGAAGTACTCAACGGGGCCTGCTGCGTTGCGAGCGCAATGTCGCCCACTGGATGAAGCAGTAGGTGCTGTAGCCTGCTCTGGACATTTCGTCACACATATGAAGCTGCCGTGTTTTTTAGCCGGTTTCTTCGAAGCTACCAATCAGCGTGAGGTTGGACCCAGCGCGGATATGTCGAGCATTACAGAATCTCAGCTAAGAGCTGGCTAACGATTGTGGCTCAGAAGTTCATTGATATAGGCTTACTTTTGGACTTAGTTATTGAATAAAAACTTCATAGAGCCGAAAACCCATGTGACTTTCCAGCGCCA
>CAZAAP010000087.1:0-8284 GCA_964482935.1 uncultured Enteractinococcus sp. | reverse complement strand
AATGTCACGCTAGATAACGATCTGATAACAACAAGTTATCGAGGCGCGCCTGAACTTGAGGCGCGAAAGCTAACACGTCGTCGTTTTGAGAGAAATACAATGTCCTACACTACTCGTCGAGCACGCATCGAAGCCGAAAAAGCCGCGGAGCTAGCGCTGCGATCGAATCGGAACAAAAAATTCTCGCTAGGTGTCGCAAGTTTGGCCACCGCTGCGAGCGCAACCTTCTTCGGCATGGCTCCGGCCAATGCGGCGATTGAAGATGTGCCAGCCCCAGCCAGCTCCCAGGCAAACACTACTTCTCAGTCCTCCAGCTCCGCTGGAACATACACTGTCAAGGCCGGCGACACCTTGTCCAAGATTGCCAGTGCACAAGGCGTTTCCCTGAACACCCTGATGAATGCCAACGGCCTGTCGGCGTCGTCGATCATCTACCCGGGTGACGTCCTGAAACTGTCGGGATCATCTTCTTCGAGCTCCGCAAGCTCATCAGGCTCCTCGAGCTCATCAAGCAGCAGCACCCAGAGCAGCGGTTCGTCTTCGAATGCTGCTCAAACTGTGAGCGCATCCAGCTCGGTTTCGACCGCTTCTGCCACCGGTTCAAAAGCTACTGCAATTAATAAAGCACTAGACATCGTAAACTCGGGCGCCAGCTACCGCTATGGTGCCAACGGCCCAAGCCAATACGACTGCTCTGCTTTGACCCAAACCGCATTCGCTGCCGCAGGCATTGATATTCCACGTACTTCAGCCGCGCAGTACAGTGGAGCGAAATCCTACGTCTCGCTGAGCAACCTACAGCCAGGTGACCTCGTCTTCTGGTCAAATAACGGTTCTGCTTCGGGGATCTACCACGTCGCCATCTACATTGGTGACGGCAAGATCGCTCAGGCACGGAACCCACAATCCGGGATTACTGTGAACTCACTGTCTGAGTACTCCAAGTACAACACACCACTGAATACTGCTGCACGTTACTAAACCTGCATAGTTCAAAAAGAGCTTCGCCGAGGCCTCTCTATAGGAGGCTTCGGCGAAGCTCTTTAATGATTTAATATGGGTTTTGTTAAGCAGTTAAGAAGTTGAGCGCGGTGACCGTTTCACTGAGCGGCTAATGCGGCTGCCTAGGCGTTGAGCACGTTGTTCTAACTGTGCGCGTCGCCCCTTGCCCGGTTCTTTGTCCTTGACCGGTGGGCGTGGTGCCGTGCGGAGCATCTCGTCGATAATCGCCCCAGCGACATCTCTGGATTCTCCATAGGCCGGGATGTGATGTACGGAAACACTTGCGGAGGTATTCACGCCCAGTACCACGGCGTCTTGGGTATCAGTCGGGGATTCGACGCGTAGATCGATACCCGCTACCGTCAGACCTGGTATGGCTTGGGCAGCTTGCACAGCAATTTGTTGTAGCTCAGGTGACAGGATGTCAGTTATATCAACGGGTTCGCCACCCTGGTGGAGGGCACCGGTGCCATTGAGTAGCACGACTGCCCCGTCTTCTGGCACTGACGATGTGGTCAACTGCTGTTGCGCGAGCCAGTGGCGGTCCACCCGCAGCGGCATTTTCAGGAGAAATGCGTTCTGCTTTCTGTGAGCAGTTTTTTCTTCCACGAGTTTTTCTAACGTGTCGCGACCGTTGCCGCGAACGAAAGCCGGCAGACGGGTGGCGGCGGCGACAACACGGTCGGCGACTACGAAAGCCCGGATATCCAAGCCGTTGAGGTGTTCTTCAAGGATAATTTTGTTCTTGCTGTTTGATGCCTCTACGGCTTTACTCCAGCCCTCACGGAACTGCTCCGAAGTTTGGATATTTGTGGTAATTCCCATACCTGAGCGGCCACTGTCAGGTTTCAGGACCAAAGGAACTTTGCGGTGTTGAAAGTACTCATATGCTTCATCGAAATGATCTTGGCTAAATGACCGGCCGGTTGGCACAGGTACCTCTGCTTCGACGAGGAGTCGTTTAGTCACCAGCTTAGAATTGGTCGCGCTTATGACGGGATGACTCACCAAAGTAGTCACCATTTTATACATCCCACCAACGGCCACGTGATCATCGAAGAAGGCGATGTGGTCCCTGCTCAAGGTCTTCACGGTCAGGTTACGCTGCTTAGCGGCTTCCACCAGAAAGCTACGATGGTTCGCTTCACTAGGCAAGGGATTAAAAGGGACGCCCTCGTCAAGATGGTTTTTTATAAAGTTTACGATCGGATCAAGCGTGTTAATGGGCACGGTGGGCCTTTCGCAGAGGTTGGGATAGACACGAGATGTGCTCTGGACATCCTAGCCATACTTCGACAAGACTGGAATTTTGTCTCTCAACTGTGTATCAAACAATGCACTCTACAACCAGGGTGGTTTGCTTTGGGTCAGAAGGATCAGCAGGGCCTCATCCCTGGAGCACCTGAACATCCAATCCCGGAGGGGCCGAGTGTTCGATTCTGCCAAAACAACAGCCCTGTTTGGCACAAGCTCTCGTGTCTCATAGGAGACCCGTACCGACGGGGCGCCGCACTCAACTCCCGCATGATCTAGCCATTCTTGGCACATGTCCTGTAGTGTGATCTGGTATGGAGCAGCTCTCAAATTCGCAGGCAAATTCCAATCACCGCACCCTCATTGTCGCAGGCGGGTGTTTCTGGTGTCAGGACGCCGTGTACCGAAAAACGCGCGGTGTTCTCGACTCGGAGTGCGGCTATATCGGCGGGGACGGGGCAAACCCCACGTATGAGCAAGTCTGCACCGGGACCACCGGTCATGCGGAAGCGGTCAAAGTCACTTTCGACCAGCAGGTCATCGATGCCGACACCATCTTAGATATCCTGTTTGCTTCGCATAATCCAACCACATTGAATCGTCAGGGTGCTGACGTCGGAACCCAGTATCGTTCCGCCCTGTTTCCGCAATCCGATGAGGATAAAGAGCTATTCCACCGGGCGATTGAACGACACCAACAGCACTGGCCCGAGCCGATCGTGACAAGCATAGAAGACGACGCAACATGGTGGCCAGCAGAAGCTCAGCACCAAAACTTCTATCAGCGCAATCCGAACTGGGGATACTGCCAGGTTGTCATCAACCCGAAGCTGGCCAATGTTCGGAAACATTACTCTACATGGCTCGCATAATTACGATTTGTGTCGTTTCCTCTATTGTTAATCGTTGGAGCCTATTTAAAACTTGCACCCCGTAAAGGATGATCCCCACATGGCAAAGATGCTCGATAACATCACCCAAGCTGTCGGTCAGACCCCTCTTGTTCGTCTCAACCGTCTCACCGAGGGACTGCCGGCTGAGGTGGCCGTCAAGGTCGAGTTCTATAACCCCGCCAACTCCGTCAAAGACCGCATCGGTGTTGCGATCGTTGACGCCGCCGAGAGATCCGGCAAGCTGCGTCCGGGCGGCACAATCGTGGAAGGTACCTCGGGAAACACCGGTATCGCGCTAGCCATGGTGGGTGCAGCCCGCGGCTACCGTGTGGTACTGACCATGCCAGAGACGATGTCTAATGAGCGTCGCGTCATGCTGCGTGCCTACGGTGCAGAAATCGTGTTGACCCCAGGTGCAGACGGCATGCGCGGTGCGGTCGAAAAAGCCGCCCAGATCGTTGAAGAAACCGAAAACTCGGTGCTGGCGCAGCAGTTCGCCAACCAGGCCAACGTTGAAATTCACTACAACACCACTGGCCCAGAGATCTGGGAAGCCTCCGAAGGCAAGATTGACATCCTGGTCTCCGGTATTGGTACCGGTGGCACCCTGACCGGTGCAGGCCGTTACCTCAAAGAACAAAAATCAGACATCAAGATTGTTGCTGTTGAGCCCGCCGACTCCCCCATCCTGTCGGGTGGGAAACCAGGCCCCCACAAGATCCAGGGCATCGGCGCGAACTTCGTCCCAGAAGTTCTAGATACCGAGCTGTACTCCTCCGTCTACACCGCAACACTCGAAGAATCAGTGCAGAACTCTCGTTTGCTCGGGAGCAAAGAGGGCATCCTGGGTGGTATCTCATCCGGCGCTGCCATCGCCGCGGCACTCGATGAAGCGAAGAAACAAGAAAACGAAGGCAAGCTTATCGTGGCAGTCATCCCAGACTTCGGTGAACGCTACATCTCCACAGTTCTCTATGAAGACATTCGCGGCTAAGCGATATCTCGCCGCCTTTCTGCCTTCGGGCTCGCAACGGCATATCCGTTTCGTTGCAGCCCGAAGGCAGAACGTTTTAAGGCTTAACTGGCGCTTCACTAGACCATAGAATAATTTCGACCCCCAGCGTGTTGGGCTTATCAACAACACTTATTTGAAAGGGAAACATTGGGATTCTTCAGTCGCTTTCGCGAGGACATTCAGGCTGCCAAAGAACGAGACCCAGCTGCACGTAGCACTTTTGAAGTCGCCGTGGGCTATACCGGTCTTCATGCTATTTGGATGCACCGCGTCGCACATAAGATGTGGCAGAAAGAACAGCTCAAAACCCCGGCACGTCTCCTTTCACAGTTCAACCGTGCACTCACCGGTATTGAAATTCACCCAGGCGCCACCATTGGACGCCGCTTTTTTATCGACCACGGCATGGGTGTAGTTATCGGTGAAACCACTGAGATCGGCAACGACGTCATGCTCTATCACGGCGTCACCTTGGGTGGGCAGTCACTGGCAAAAATCAAACGCCACCCAACCCTGGAAGATGAAGTCGTAGTAGGTGCCGGTGCCAAAATTTTAGGCCCGGTTGTCGTAGGCAAACGCACCGCCGTCGGTGCGAACGCGGTCCTGGTCAAAGACACGCCTGAAGACGCCATCGCAACCGGTATTCCGGCCCAAATTCGTACTCGCCGCAGTAGAGAAGAAGCCAAACCGGCCGTTGATCCAGCAGAATATATCGATCCAGCCATGTGGATCTGAAACCTCAAGCGCATATATTCGGCTCTGACGGCACGTGCCGTCAGAGCCGTTTTTGTTTGGACATACCATCGCCCGGAAGAATCCGGGCTAGCAAGATCGTCAGAACGCCAGCGCAGGGTATGACGAGCAACGCCCAGCGCAACGAGAACCTATCCGACAGCGCCCCAACAAGCGGTGGTGTTAGCAAGAATCCTAATCGCATAAACCAAGACACCACGGTGAGCCCCACACCGGGGCGCAAGCCTGGAATCTCGTCCGCTGTGCTGTATACGGCCGGGATCAATGCTGCAGCTCCAAGCCCGGCCGCAGCAAACCCTGCGATCGTAAGTGGCACCGTGGGCCACGCGATTGCCATGCCCATACCCACCGCGATGATCGTCCCGCCGGTACGAATAACACGACGCTGACCAAAGCGATCGACGAAACCGTCAGCCGTGGCTCGACCCACGAGTTGCCCCGCCACCATCGCGGTGAAACCCAGAGCTGCTACAGAACTCGGCGCACCCAGATGAACCGAGAGATATAGTGCTGACCACGAGTTACCGGCATCTTCAACCGCAGCTTCGGCCATTGCTAGTAGTACCAATGCGCCAACGACTAACAGTGTGCTGGGCAAACGCAATGCCTGCCATTGAGCACGTTTGAGTGCTCGGCGCTGCGAACCGGCCCCTTGCACTGTCGTCTCAGGATCTGTCTGCTGTTCCGGATTTTCGGCAGGCAAAGTCATGGTCCAAGCAATCAGCGCGACAATGCTGAAACATACGGCAGAGCCCACTAGGTGGACTTGCAGGTCCAGTTGCAATAGCAAAGCGCCCGCAGCCATCAATCCGCCAAGTACCGCACCCAAGGACCACAGGGCATGAAAAGAATTTAGTATCGAACGACCATAGGCATCTTGGACCCGTAGCCCGTGGGCATTTTGCGATACGTCGGCAATAGCGTCTGCTCCCCCAGCGGTCAGCAGCGCCAAGGCGAACAAGATAACCTCGGGCATGAAGGCGGTCGCTGCCAGACTCACCGCCAAGGCGATGGTCATGCAAGTGGCGATCAGACCTGAACCAAATCGGCGCACGAGTCCCGCAGCAAATACGCCAAAGATCATAGCTCCAAGTGGGAATGCTGCAACTGATAGACCGAAGAGCGAGTCGCTCATTGCCAGGGACGATTTGATTTCTGGATAACGCGGAATGAGATTGGCTAAAAGCGCCCCGTTCGTCAAAAACAGTAGACCAGTGGCCGCACGAGCCCGCCGAATCTTCTGTGCAGGCGGGGCACCCATACGCTCACTTCCTTGTCTTGACGAAGTGTTAGTCTCCTACCGCATCGCGACCGCGCATCACCAGCAATGGATCAGGAACACCGACGACGTCGTGGTTTTTACCGTCGTATTCGAACTGGCTCAAAAAGTATCGCATCGCATTGAGGCGCCCACGTTTTTTATCATTAGCTTTCACCGTAACCCATGGTGCGTGATCGGTATCAGTATGCAAAAACATCAGTTCTTTTGCTTCGGTATAGGACTCCCACCGATCCAGAGCCTCCAAATCAACCGGAGACAGCTTCCAGCGACGAACCGGATCCAACTGCCGAATTGCGAAGCGCGTACGCTGTTCTGTCTGGGTGACTGAGAACCAGAACTTGATGAGATGGAAACCATCATCCACCAACAGCTTCTCAAACACGGGTGCCTGATTCATAAACGTGTGGTACTGGTCTTCGGTGCAAAAGCCCATAACCCGCTCCACGCCGGCCCGGTTATACCAGGAACGGTCAAATAACACGATCTCGCCCGCGGTTGGGAAATGATTGATGTAACGCTGGAAGTACCACTGGCCGGTTTCGCGCTCGGTCGGCACATTCAATGCAACGGTACGGGCCGTGCGAGGATTCATATATTCGGTGAACCGCTGAATGGTACCGCCCTTGCCTGCAGCGTCACGCCCCTCGAAAACGACAATGATCTTCTGGCCGGTGTCCTCTGCCCAGTACTGCAATTTGAGCAATTCAATTTGGAGCTTATATTTTTCACGCTCGTATCGATCTCGAGACATACGCTCGGAATACGGATAGTTCTCACGCCATGTTTCAACTGCTTTGCCCATTGGATCAATGAGATCGGGATCAGGAGTATGACCTTCGGTGACCTCATAACCGCCATCCCGCAGTCTATCGATAAACTCGCGCAGGTTCTGGCGAGGCTGATCAGGAATGAGTTCTTCGAACAAGACGTACTCCTAGGTTGCTGCAGGTGGACGCGGCGGTACTACCATTGTGCCTTGTCCTGCGGAAAAATCCATGCGCTGGTGCCCCGATCGAACCACCTGTGGATGAACATTCGGTGAATCTCGGACCGCGGTATGTGGCGCTCGATGTATGACAGAAGGTACACGCCTTGCAGCCATTACATGAGTCTGACCGCCACAGGCCGCGATCGCTTTGGTTATCGCAGCACATGTAGCGGTCAGCTAGCAGGTCTGAAGTTATAAGACGGAAGTTAGAGGTCAACCTCGTGAGTCTCGCCAGGATGGGCGGCTTTTTTACCGGCTAAACCTTTAATCATTTCAATAGCGGTAGCTGGCATGCCAGGTGAATCCCAATACTGAGCTGTCTCGGGTGTGACCCGGAGCAAGATAATGTCTAAATCTTCGGGCTTGGAGTCACCGAAGAATGCTTCGGTCATCTTGGACCAGAACTCTCTTTTACGTTCGGCATCCTGCACGATATTCGCAGTACCTGCAATCGAAGCCCAGAACCCTTTTTGAGCTACAGTGACATTGACTTGTTGGCCACCCGTTGTCTCTTGCACAGCTGGATTATCAATACGGGTCAGAAACCAGATCGTATGATCATCTTCAATTTCTTGAATCGCCATAGGACGGCTGACGAGCTTTCCATCTGCCTCAGTTGTGGTGAGCATGCAGACCCCAGCATCCTGAGTCTTCTCAAGTAGGGTTTTGACGGGATCATTCGTATTCATACTGCCTCCTAAATTGGTAGCGGCTGTATGCATCGTATCGATGCGTTGGTGTTCGCCAACCTAACAGCAGGATTGGATGAATAACACCTCTGAAGGTTGGTCACGGCAAACTTCCAGCAAACACTGAGCCTGGCGTAAGAAACGCCGGCTAGCTTGAGACAATGAGCACTCACCCCTTGTCACCGCTTGATTTACACTTACGTTCAGGCAAGGGACGTCGCGTCCTGGTCACAGGGGCGTCTGGATACGTTGGTGGCAGACTCATCCCAGAACTCCTAGCCGCAGGTTTTACAGTTCGCGCCTTAGCTCGCAACGTCAGCAATCTGGAAAACCGGCCATGGTTTTCCGATGTTGAGACGGTGCAAGCTGATCTGCAAAACCCAGCAGACCTCACGACCGCCTTCCAAG
>CAZAAP010000086.1:0-8289 GCA_964482935.1 uncultured Enteractinococcus sp. | reverse complement strand
CATCTTCTTATTCATGAACACTAGTCAACCATGTTGAGCCACGCTGTGATGAACCAGAAACGAATTTGTGTCAACTTGACGGTGAATCCACGTGGTTTCCTGCAGAACTGAGCGCACCAACTACCCGTTCCGTGCCTTGGGCAACAGTGCAGCTGCCCAAGGCACGGCGGTGTAGCGGAGTGACTGGCCGTTGAGACCCAGCTTTACGCGATGGGTTCCAGTACGGTTTTGCCACCCATGTAGGGTTGCAGGGCTGCTGGCACGTTGACCGACCCATCGGCGTTCTGGTGATTCTCCAGGATCGCGACCAGCCAGCGGGTTGTGGCCAGGGTGCCATTGAGGGTTGCGGCAATCCGAGTACCGGCCTTAGAACCGTCGTCGTGATACACGCGTTCGCGCACGTTCTGGCGGCGGGCCTGGAACGTTGTGCAGTTTGACGTCGAGGTTAGCTCGCGATAGGCCTCTTGGGTTGGTACCCAGGCTTCGCAGTCGAATTTGCGGGCGGCTGAGGGGCCAAGGTCGCCGGCGGCGGTATCGATGACCCGGTAGGGCACCTCGATTTTGGCTAGCATCTCTTCTTCCCAGGCCAATAACCGTTCGTGTTCGGCTTCGGCTTCTTCCGGGGTCGTGTAGATGAACATTTCCAGTTTATTGAACTGGTGGACCCGGATAATGCCGCGGGTGTCTTTGCCGGCAGCCCCGGCTTCACGGCGATAGCAGGTTGAGTACCCGGCGAAGCGGACAGGTCCGTCTGACAGGTCGACGATTTCGTCAGCATAGTACCCGGCAAGGGCAACTTCGGAGGTGCCCACCAGGTACAGGTCGTCTTTTTCGATGCGGTAGATTTCGTCGTCGTGTTCGACGTTGAATCCGGTGCCGTTCATGGTTTCCGGGCGCACCAGGGTGGGTGTGATGATCGGGGTAAAGCCGGCTTCCATAGCTTGGGCCATACCCATTTGGGTCAGCGCCATTTCGAGTTGCGCCCCGACGCCTTGGAGGAAGTAGAAGCGCGACCCGGATATTTTGGCGCCGCGTTCCATATCGATTGCGCCCAGCATTTCGCCCAGTTGGAGGTGATCGCGTGGTTCGAAGTCAAAATCGGGCAGCTCGCCGACGGTTTTGAGCACCGCGAAGTTGTCTTCGCCACCTGAGGGGATGCCTTCGATGATGAGGTTCGGGAAGATGTGGTTGAGGTCTTCTAGCTCACGGTTTTTGGCGTCAGCTTGGGCTTCGGCTGCCTTAACGTTGGCGGCGAGCTCTTTGGCTTGGGCCAGCAGGGCTTGTTTTTCGTCACCTTTGGCCGGGCCAATTTTCTTGGACAAGACATTTTGTTCGGCGCGCAGGTTTTCAAACGTCTGCAAGGCCGCACGGCGGTCGGCGTCAGCGGCGATGATCTGATCGACCAGCGACTCGTCCTCTTCACGGGCTCGTTGCGACGCGCGGTACAGGTCAGGGTTTTCAGCAAGATGCTTTACGTCAATCACACACCTCAGCCTACCCGAGCCGGCTGTGACCTACACTGGTTGACATGAATCCGTTAACGATTGTGCTGCTGGTGGTCGCCGTGTGCGCCGTCATTGGTGCAGTGATTGCACTGGTGGCCTGGCGGAAGGCTCGTGACCGGGCGGCGCGGGCAGAAGCGGTCAGTCGGGATTTATCGGAACAGCTTTCGCACGCGTATGAGCTGCCGCAGGTTGCTTCTTCACTGGGGGTACCGAATCGGGTGGCAATGGTGCATAACCCGTCGAAAGCCGCGTCGGATCAGGCCGTACCCCTGGTGGCTCAAGCGTGTAAGTTATTTGGGTTACCGGAGCCGAAGTTTTATGAAACGACCTCTCAGGATTCGGGGTTGTCGGCCGTGCAGCAGGCGGTCGACGACGGCGCGCAGCTGGTGTTGGTTGCCGGCGGGGACGGCACCGTACGGGCGGCTGCGAAAGTTTTGGTCAACACGGACGTGCAAATGGCCATTATCCCGACGGGGACGGGAAATTTGTTAGCCCGGAATTTAGATTTGCCCTTCCACGACGTCCAAGAGTGCATTTACATTGCCTTCAACGGGCAGGTGCGACCCATTGATGTGGTCTCGTTGGACATGTTGTACGAGGACGACACGCAGGAAAATCTTGTGTCGACGGTGATTGCCGGGGCTGGATTTGATGCCGAGATCATGCATTCGACGTCGGATCGGCTCAAGGCTGCGGCCGGGTGGTTGGCGTATACGGAGGCCGGGATGCGTAAGCTACGCGGCAAGCGGCACTCGGTTACGGTGATTACGCAAAATGGTGAGCCACGAAAGTTTCGGGTGCGCTCGGCGATGATCGCCAACTGTGGGATTTTGACCGGTGGCATCAACATGGTGCCCGAGGCGGTTATTGATGATGGACTCTTAGACGTGGCGCTGTTGGATCCGCGCAATCTGGTGGATTGGTTGCAAGTGGCTGCCGCCTCGCTGCGGCCCAAGCAGAAGACCGAGCGGGTGACCACCTTTCCCACTCGGACCTGCACGTTAGTCTTCGATGAGCCGCTGGTGGCTCAAATTGACGGCGACCCCATCCCGAAGACCAAACAGATCGTGGCCGAAGCCATTCCGCGTGCCCTGCAGGTACGGGTGCCCTCCGGGTCCTCGACGGACGACGCCTAACCCCACGGTCCCGAGGTCTACAGCAAGACGTTTAGCGATCTAAAATGCTGCGCACCCAAGCCCGACCGCGCCGGTAGGCCTCATCGGTCGTGTATTCCGGGATGACATAGGGTACGTGTTCGGCCCGTGGATACGACCCCAAAAAGCGCACCCCGGGGATCATTCGGTAGAGCGCAGCGAGTGCGGCCGAAACGCGTTCATCGACCAGGTGGCCTTCTACGTCAATCGAGAAGAAGTATTTGCCGAGGTATTCACCGGTGGGGCGAGACTCGATGCGCGACAGGTTCACCCCGCGCGTGGAGAACTGGTTCATGATTTGCACCAGCGCACCGGGCCGGTCTTCGGGCAGGGGCACGACCAGTGAGGTTTTATCGGAACCGGTAGGTTCAGGTAGGCGTCCTGCGCGGGCCACCACGACAAATCGGGTCACCGCCCCCTCGGTATCTTCAATACCTTCGGCCAGGATCGGCAGCTCGAGTTTTCTGGCCAGGTGCGGAGCGCAGACCGCCGCGTCGTAGGTCGTAGCATCGTCGAGCAGTCCGTGGGCGCCGGCGGCCGTGGATGCGGCCTGAACGTAGGCGGCATTGGGGATATTGGCTTCGGCCCAGATTCGGACTTGTGCCCAGGCGTGGGTGTGGGTGGCCACACTGTGGAGGTCGGTCAGTTCGTGCGGTCCGTCGGGGCGGCCGACGAGCATAAACGATATCGGCACGAGTACTTCCCGCACTATGTGCAGTTGTTCGTCCGAAGCAATTGCGTCCAGGGTTGCCGTGACTCCGCCTTCGACTGAGTTTTCAATCGGGACGACGGCGGCGTCGACCTCGCCGGTGCGGACCTGGTTGAGAGCGGTGATGACCGAGCCGAGCGGGACGTGGTCTGCCCCGTCGGCTTCGGGCACCCTGTTGAGAGCGGCTTCGGTGAATGTGCCTTCGGGGCCAAGATACGCAAACGACTTCATGCTTGCTTATCTTACGCACCCGATGGGGCGTACTTGGTTTTTAGCGCACGACCGGTTCGGCACCGGTTTCGGACACCAGGGGTTTATCGGCTTCAAGCCACGCGCCGCATCCGCCGGCAACGTTGACTGCCGAGTAGCCGTGCATTTCCATGTACGCGGTCGCACGGGCCGAGCGTCCGCCGGTGCGGCAGATGACGTAATAGTCGGTGTCTGGATCGAGTTCTTCGATGCGTATTGGCAGCTGGTCCAGCGGGATGTGGAGAGCGCCTGGAATGTGGCCGGCTTCAAATTCGTACGGGTCACGCACATCGAGGATGTGGGCGTCGTCGGGTACTTCGTTTACGGTGCGGGTTTCAAAGTCATTCATGGGCCTATGGTAAACCAGAAAAACGCGCGGCTGCCAGCAAAAGCCGCCCGATTGTGACCGTTGGCGTATACAGTGGAAACCATGACTGAACATGATGCTTTCGGTTCGCTTTCGGCCCTTGAGTTGCGGGAGGCGATTGCTGCCGGTACATATACTGCCCGTGAAGTCACCGAACATTATCTGTCTGTGATTCACCAGCGTGCCGATTTAGGTGCTTTCATGGCCGTGCACGACGACGCCGCTCGGGCGCGAGCCGATGAGTTGGATGCGGCCTATGCCACCGCGGGTGTGGTCGGTCCGCTGCACGGTCTGCCGATCGCCTTTAAGGATACGGTCAATGTGACTGGGATGGTCACTACGTTTGGCTCCCGACTGTTTGAAGATACTGAGCCGCAAGTCGAAGACGATCCGATCTCGTTGAATATGAACACGGCCGGGGTCGTGCAGGTCGGTAAAACGACTGTGCCGGAATTCGCCCTGTCGTGTCATGCGGATAACGCGATTTCGGCGCCGGCTCGTAATCCGCGCAATCCGAAACTGACTGCGGGTGGCTCTTCGGGAGGAGCTGCGGCTGCGGTGGCTGCCGGGATGTTACCGGTTGCCCCGGGCACCGATGGTGGCGGTTCGATTCGTATTCCGGCAGCGGCCACCGGGATTGTCGGGGTGAAACCGGGTCGTGGCACCATCCCAACGGATGAGCAGCAGGACGAGGTGACAAACTTGACGGTCACCGGTCCATTAGCGCGCACAGTGCAAGACGCAGCCCTGTTGATGGACGCGCTCGTGGATCCGACGCAGACCAACGGCCGCTATCTGACGGCGGCTCAGCAGGGTCTGGAGTCCGCCGGTGACGTATCGATCGGTTACACCACGGCCTCACCGTTTCAACCGGATTTGGACATTACCTTGTCGCAGTCTGCGGTACAGGCCCTGACCCTGGCGGTAACGCTGCTGAGCAAAGAGGGCTTATCGATTGAGGAAATGAGTTTCTCGTATCAGCCCGGGTATCACAAAAATTTCCAGACGGTCTGGACCCAGGGCCTGACAAGAATTCCAATGCCCGAAGGCGCCGAGGAGCGGATGGAAGCCTTGGCCCGCGACTTCATGCTGCAGGCTCGCGAGCGCACCCAAGAGCAGTATGAAACGGCAATCGCGAAACTGTCGGATTGGGCGGCAGATACCCGTACTCAGTTCGGCGCCTACGACGTCGTGCTCACCCCGGTGCTGGCTTTTACCCCACCGCCGGTCGGAACATTTTCGGCGATGGCAGCCCAGGATGACTATGAGTACCAGTGCAAGTTCACGCCATACACCTCGATGATCAACGTCCTGGGACTGCCGGCGATCTCCATTCCGGTGAAAGATGATGAAGACGGTATGTCCTGGTCCATTCAGGCCATTGGTCGTGTCGGCACCGAGGATAAGCTGTTGCGGTTAGGTGCCCGGCTGGAAGCGTTGGTGGCAGCAAGCAAGCCCACAGAATAACTCTGGGCCGCACAGCGCAAACTGTGAGCGGCGTTATCGCCGGGATGTGTGCCCCGCACTACAGTTTGGGATATGAGTGATAAAACGATTCATCCCCAAACCCAACAGTTCAGTGTGCTTGACGACGGCATGAACTTCCACACCCGAAAATGGGTCAAACCCGAAGATCTCAATGCCAATGGGACCCTGTTCGGAGGTGCGCTCCTTCGCTGGGTCGACGAAGAGGCCGCCATCTATGCGATGCTGCAGATGGGGAACCATCGAGCAGTCACCAAGATGATGTCCGAGATTAACTTCGTCGCCTCCGCTGTTCAGGGTGACATGATCGAGATGGGGCTCAAGGCCACACATTTCGGTCGTACCTCCCTGACCATGCGTGCGGTGGTTCGTAATATGATTACCCGCAATGTGATTCTAAGCATCGACAAAATCGTGTTCGTGTCCCTGGGCGAAGATGGTTCACCTCAGCCCCACGGGTACACGGAGATTACCTACGATCGGGATCGGCTGCCGACTCGATAACCGCCGAACCCGGTTATTCGTCCAGCGCTGGGTCGTAGTCGAGCCAGTCAATTTCCCACTGCTGGCCGTCGGTGTCGTAGACCATTTCGACCCACCAGCCTCCCGACGTTGCGCCCTCGGTGCTGGCATCCTGATCTAATACCCCATCTTGGTAGAACTCGCTGGCCGGTTCGGCCATTTCAAAAAAGACCGCGGTCCATTCTTCGTCACGTTCTTCGCTGTAGTTCTGTTGGATCTCGGTGATTTTGACGCGCGTCTCCGTTGCAAGGACCGCCCAAGCACCGTCGGCATAGATTTGTTCCCACTTATAGATCAACTGATTGCAGGATTCGCAGACGTAATGGGCAACCTGTGCGATGGGTTCGGTCTCGCCGGTCAGCCGCCCGTAGTCGACGGCCTGCCAGAAATACTCCACGGTCGCCCGCGCCCCCTCGGCGCTGTTGTCTTGTACGGCGTCCGGTAGCACGGGTTTTGGCACGTTTTGTGCCGGCCCGTCAGCTGAGGCGGCGACAAATTCTTGCTCGTCGAGAGCGGTGACGTGGGGCGAGGGCGCTTCGTGGGTTTCGTCGGCTTGGCTGGGTGAGCAGCCGGTCAGGACCCCGATCAGTGCGATACCCAGCGTGCCGAGCACGAATGCAGTCGCAGGTGGTGTGTTGGTCAGTGTGATCATCAAAGCCTCGTGTAGGTGGGTGACTAGGACTGTCTCCCAACGTATTGCTTCAATGTCCTGGCCTGGCGGGCTCACCTATGAAATGTGGATAACTTCGCATCGCACACCGAAGCGCACGGTCACCTGGACATGCTCCAGACCAGGGACCGTGCGCGTTTCGATCGGGTGGGTTGTTATTCTTTGTGGAGTTTGTCTTGGACGGTTCCGGCGATTTTCTCCATCGTATTGGGCAGTTCGGTGGTGCCGAACATGCGACTATCCGGGTGGGTAGGTTTCGGCATCGGTGCCGAGGTGTCTGGCCCGTCGAGGTAGGTAAATTCGCCGAGTCCGTCCGGGGTCGGACCTTTGGCCCATGACCCGTCGGCTGCGTGCTTGCCATCCGAGAAATTGATGTACTGGTGGGAGACGGCGGTGTGTTCTTTGGAGCGCGGGAAGTTGCTTGGCACGGGCATTTGTTCGGTGCCTTCTTCTTGGAGTTCGCGCGCGGCGGCGATCCACTGGTTTTGATGCATCGTGTCTCGTGCCAACAGGAAGGCCAGAAGGTCGCGCACCCCGTGGTCATCCGTCATGTGGTAGAGCCGTGCGACCTGCAAGCGGCCCTGCATTTCCGCGTTGATGTTGGATGTGAAATCGGCCAGCAAGTTGCCGCTGGCGGTCACATAGGAGCCGCTCCACGGGTTGCCCATGCTGTCGACCGGTCGGGCACCAGCACCCGAGACAATGGCGTGCTGTAGGTCTGTGCCACCAACCACGGCAGCGACGGCTGGGTCGGACTGGACGTCGTCGTCGGTAATACCCACCGGGGATTTTTCCAGTAACTGGACAATCATTTTGGCCAGCATTTCGATGTGACCGAATTCTTCGGCCGCCGTGCCGTAGAGCAGGTCTCGATATTTACCCGGAATGTGAATGTTCCAAGCTTGGAAACCGTACTGCATGGCAACCGTGATCTCGCCGTACTGTCCACCGAGGACTTCTTGGAGTTTGCGAGCAAAAACAGCGTCGGGCTGGTCTGGGACGGAGTTGTACTGTAGTTCTTGCTTATGGAAAAACATTGCGTAAGCTCCTGAGGTACAGCACACAAGCACCGTGCAGGCAATCCCTCGGTATGAATAACCCTGGTGCTCGTGCTCGGTGGTTGTGATCCTAGTGGGCCGAGTCTTGAGGTATAAGGTCTTGACTACGCGCTCAAGTACGCTACACGGCCTGCATCGCCGTGACTGGAAGGGAATTCCATATGGACATTGAGGACATTCGGAAACGACAGTCTGAGCTGGTACGTCGTTTGACGACGGACCTGACGCCGCAAGAGATGGCTGAGGCTAGTCAAGAGCTTGAAGAGTTGACTCGACTGCTTGAAAACCGGCAATAATGCCGCCCGCGAGGTGAACTTTATTGTTCAACCACGAACAACAAGGCCGTGAGGTCAGTCGGTCGAGCAGGTGCGGTCTGCGCATTGGCTCGAGTGGTCGGCAGCCTTTGAATGTCATAATGGGACCATGGCCACCAACCTTTTACTGCTAGCCGATACACATATCCCGGCGAGGGCCAAGCGCCTGCCAGAAGCAGTGCTTCAAGCCGTCGATGCGGCAGATATTGTTGTGCACGCCGGCGACTGGATTGACCTGGAAACCTACGAACTGCTC
>CAZAAP010000085.1:0-8363 GCA_964482935.1 uncultured Enteractinococcus sp. | reverse complement strand
CTGAAGCCGCCGCAGCGGCTGCCGCAGAAGCCGAAGCCGCCGCAGTTGATGCTGGATTAGACCCAGAGGAGCTCAACGAAGAAGTCCGTCGCGACCGTTTCGTTGAAGCTGCCGGGGCTGCGGCAAGCCCGTCGACCTCGCCGACAAGCACCGAGCAGGTATCGCAGGCTCCGGTCACCCCGACGCCTACTGCAACACCCACACCAACACCAACCCCGTCGGCAACTTCGACACCATCCTCGACACCGACACCATCTTCAACGCCGTCTGCAACTCCGACGCCAAGCGCCACACCATCGCGTAGTGCCACCCCGTCGGCTACTCCAACACCAACCCGGACGCAGACGCCTACTCCAACTCCGACCCGCACCGCGACACCTACACCGACGCGGACTGCAACACCCACCCCGACGCCAACGCCAACGCAGACTCAGGCACCAAAGCCAAAGCCAACTCCGTCCCGCACGGTGGCACCGGCCTCAACTGGTTCCAACATGTCGGCTGCGGTCAACTGGGCGGTCAATAAGACCAGAGAGTCCGGTACTTTCTACACATGGGGCGGTAACGGTCCAAAAGGGTATGACTGTTCCGGTTTCACGGTTGCTGCATTCGCACAGGCTGGCAAATCCTTGCCACGTCAGTCGAGCGCACAGTACGGTGCCGCCAAGCAGTACGTCTCGCTGAATAACCTGCAGCCAGGCGACCTGGTGTTCTGGTCGAATAACGGCCAAGGCTCCGGCGTGTACCACGTTGCGATCTACATCGGCAACGGCCAGATTGCCCACGCTCGGAACCCATCAACCGGTATCACCATTACCGGATTGCATTATTCCCCATGGAATATGCTGTCCGTTGGTGGACGGTACTAACGTCGAGAATCCTCCTGGGGGTTCGGAGTCCGGGGAAGTTCTCCAGACCTTCGGAGGCTATAATTCAATAACAAGACCTTGAGGGCCGCATACCGATTGGTATGCGGCCCTTAGATTGTTAAGAGTGCTCCGCTAGCGGTTAGCGCTCCGGTGCAGGATCGGGATCCTCGTCGGTGACGGGGTCCTGGTTGATCATTGGACCGAACTCAGGACGGTCGGTCAGGCGTGGATCGTCATGGTACGGCACGATCATGACCGGGCCACGAGCATGGGCTGCGATCCCCTGCGACGTCGAACCCAACAGCGCCCCGGTAAACCCACCCAGACCGCGAGTCCCGACAACCGTCAGGCGGGCGGACTCCGACTCGGCAACCACCGCATCGACGGGCACACCGTCGATCACTTCGGCCTCGATTTTCAGATCTGGAAAGTGTGATTGCAACCAGGCCACACCGGCGTCGAGTTTGTCACGCAGCTCATCGAACATGGCGCGCTCATCAACCGTGGACGGCAGCCACTCCACAGCTGAGGAGACCGGTGCCATCGCGGTGATGACCCGCAGGCGGCACGCTGAGCTGCGACGGATGGTTTCTTCTGCTGCGCGCAGCATCGCAACTCGGCCCTGTTCGGAACCGTCTGAAGCGACAACCACTGGAGCATCCGTGTCAGCACGGGATTGTTCGGCACCGCGTGGGACAAGGACGACGGGACACTTAGCCTGTGCCGGCAGGCCACGGGAAACAGAACCGACTAACAAGCCCAAGAACCCGCCACGGCCACGTGGACCGGCGACGAGCAGTTCGGCGTCGTGCGAGTAATCGATCAACACGCTACCCGGATCACCCAGTTCAACGCTGCAGCGCACCTCGACATCGCCGGTGTCACCAAGCTCTGCTTTGGTGGCCTCCAGAATCTGACGGCAAGACTGGGCCAGCGCCGAGTCTTCGTGTCCACCGGTGGCAGCATCCACGGCAACGGACGGGAAGATTGGCAGGGTGTAGGCCGAGACCATGGTGAGCGGGGCGCCGATGCGTTTTGCTTCGCGAAGCGCCCAGATGGCTGCGGCCAGTGACCGTTTGGAACCGTCAACACCAACGACAACACCGTGTTTTTTCTTGGCGGGATTTGCTGGCAGCCCGTTGTCTGCATTCAGTTTCTTTGCTGGGTCATGAAATTGATCGGTCATGGCAGTTCCTCCATACGGTCAATTCGCGTCCGAGGTTCAGTCGCGAAGTTCCTGTTTCCATTCTAACGCCGAAGTCGGGCCGGGGAGTCGGTCTAGATTGAATCTTGTGGTCGAAGCAGTGGCGTCAGCGACGGCGGGGTGCCGGCGATGAAATTTGTGGTCGCAACATCGAATTTTGCTTGGGCCGGCAGCGGTTCGGACCGCAGGGCCGCAGTCAGAGCATCCATGCCACCCAGATCTGGGTCAGCAAGCGGTGTCTGGGTGCCGACCATAACAATATTGCCGCGGCGTCGTCCCTTGAACATTGTGGCATCCGAAATCAGGGTGACGTGGGCGAAGACTTGGGCCAGGGCGGCAGCTTCGGCGCGGGCCGGGTTCAGATTTGGTGAGCCACCATAGTTGAGAACGTATGCGCCATCGGTGCCGACGGCGCTGGCGGCTTTTTCGGCGGCTTCCAGTCCGGTCAGGTGCATGGGCGTGATGTGGTCGCCGCGGGTCGTGCCGATAAAGACATCGCGAATGATGACATCCCAACTCTCGGGGCGGGTCTCGGCAAGTACTTGTCCTGCTTCGGCCACACGCATCTTGACGATTGGAGCGCGCGGTAGCCCGAAGTTATTGCGGGCTAATTCGGTGAGTTTAGCGTCCATTTCGACCGTGGTGTGCCGGGAGTTCGGGTAGCGGTCAGCACCCCAGCGGGCCAACGTCGCGCCTGCACCGCCCAGGTGCAAGAACCGCAGGGCAGCGTCTTGTGGGTAGCGGAACCCAATGGCAATCGCGATCCAGCGCATGTATTCAAACCCCAGGCGTTGGGGTTCGTCGGGGATGATCTGGGAGGATTCCACACCATTGAGCAGCAGCTCCCAGGCGCCCGGGGTGAACGGGTCGGAGCGGATCTCTGCGGTGCCCGAATCGATCTCATAGACGCCGGGTTCAATATTGACCGCCGATTGTTTTTGGTTACGCCGCTGTTTCGTCATGATCGCACCATAGCCTGTCGCACGACCCCGTGCCACGGGGCTTGCTGCGGTTCGACTGGCTCACCGAGGGGCTCGAAACCGGCCTCGCGCAGACTGCGCTCGACCAGTGGCGCGTGACCCGACACCCAGGTGACCGCAGGGTCGCCGTCGATTGCCTGCTCAATCAGCGCGGTACCCACATTCGTCGTCGCGGAGTCTGCGAGGTAGAAATAGCGAAGTTCGTGGACCTCGCCCAGGCTGTGGGCTGTAATAAATTCTGCGGTGTGGTCGCTGTGTTTGGTGGTCGCGTGGATGGTCCCGATGATCCGGTCACGTAAATCCTCAGCAATCCACACCGTGTCACCTTTGCTGATGCGCGATTGCCAGAATTTCACCTGCTCATCCGTGGTCGCCTCAGCCTGGACAAAGAACGCATCATCTTTCAGGTGGCCGTACATCTCCCGCCAGGCGCGGTGTTTAAAGTCCACTAAGGCTTTGGCATCGGCCACCGCGGCGTCCCGCAGGTAGTACTGTGCCCCGGTTTCGGTCGTGGTTTTCCGGTGGAACGGCCAGATCACTGGGCCTCGTCGTCGAGCAGTTGGTTGACGCGTTCGATCTTCGAATCGAGCTGACCGCTGGCCTTGGCCGGGCGGATATCGGCCTTCATGGTGATCGAAATGCGCGCACCGTAGGGTTCCACGGCGGTCACACAGTCTTTCAGCACGCCCATGACCTTATCCCAGTCACCTTCGATTTCGGTAAACATGGACGACAACCGGTGCGGCAGCCCCGAGTTGCGCACGACGTCGTAAGCAGCGGCAACCGCCCGGGCGACCGAGCCGGTCTTGGCGTCTTCGGGGCTATTGGCGGCGGCATGTTCGCCGAGTTCGCCCACGCCTGCTACGGAAATAGAGAAAGCTAAGATCATGTTCCCATCGTAAACATGAACCAGGCACACGACTATAGTTGGTTGAGGTGTACCCCACCCGCTGAGTTGAAAGGGACGTGAGCATGGCCCAAGGTATTTACATCACCACCACGACGATGCGAGCCGGCAAAACCCTGGTGTCGATGGGACTGGCCGATGCGCTAAACCGGCACACCGGTCGCGTCGGGTATTTCCGCCCGATCGTCCCCGGCGACGACGTGCATCGTGATGAGATGGTCCAGCTGATGCGCGAAACCTTTGAACTGGATGAGACCGCGGCCGTTGGCGGGGTGACCGATGCATATGCTCGAGCGATGATTACCTCGGGCAAACAAGATGAACTCTATGCCGAACTCGTGGTCGCCTATGAGGCCGTAGCCGCCAACGTCAATGCGGTGGTCATTGAGGGCACCGACCTGATCAACGGCGACACCGGATTTGATCGCGAAATCGACACCGATTTGGCCCTGCACTTCAACGCCCCCGTGCTCGCCGTCGTCTCGGCGCAGGGGCTGACCGCCCAGGAAGCCTCTAACGCCGTCGAACTGACGCGGTCCAACCTGCGCGACGCCGGCTCCGAACTGTTATCCATTGTGGTCAACCGCGCTGACCCCTCGCTGCTCGAGGATATGGCCGCGACCATCAAACCGGGCACCAATCAGCGCAAGGTCTACATCATCCCGGAGCTGCAAGAACTCCGCTACCCCACCGTCGGCGAGGTTGCCTCCGCCCTACACCTGGACTGGGTTGCCGGGTCCGAGGAACTCGACCGCGACGTCTCCGAGGTCAAAGCCGTGTCCATGGAGGGTGGCAACTTCCTGCAGGTCCTCAACGATGGCGCCCTCGTGATTGTTTCGGGTGATCGATCCGATGCGATCCTGGCCACCCTGGCAGCAGCCCGCACCGCCGACTTCCCGGTCCCGGCCGGCATGATTTTGACCAACGGGATCGAACCCAACCCGATGATCCAACGCCTTTATGCCGACGCGCCCTTCCCCATCTTCGTCTCGTTCTCGGATACCTTCACGATGGCCCGAACCGTGGCCGCGGTGCCCTCGAGCCTGTCGGCCGCGCAGCCACGAAAAACCGCGGCCGTACTGGGCGTCTGGAATCAACACGTCGATGAAGACGAACTGCTGTCACGCATTGAACTGGCTCGTCCGACCGCGATGACGCCGGTACGGTTCTTACACCAGCTAACCGCTCGGGCATCGGCGGACCGCAAACGCATCGTGCTGCCCGAGGGGCATGATCCCCGGATCCTGCGCGCGGCCGAGATTTTGCGTCGCCGTGGGGTCTGTGACCTGACGATCCTGGGCGACATCGATGAAATTGAAGAAATCGCCTCGAAACTCGGCGTGGATCTGACCGGGATCGACCTGATCAACCCGGCCGAATCCCCCGACCGGGAGCCCTATGCGCAAGCCTATGCCGAAGCCCGCGCCCACCGCGGGGTGAAGATCGAGTTCGCTCGCGAAATGATGCTGGATGCGACCTACTTTGGCACGATGATGGTCCAGCAGGGCCACGTCGACGGCATGGTTTCGGGCGCGGTCAACACCACGGCCCACACGATCCGCCCGGCTCTAGAATTCGTTAAAACCAAGCCCGGCACCAAGATTGTCTCCTCGGTGTTCTTCATGCTGCTGCCCGACCGCGCCCTGGTCTACGGGGACTGTGCGGTCAATACCGATCCGAACGCTGAACAACTGGCTGACATTGCCGAAGCCTCGGCGGCCACCGCAGCCCAATTCGGGGTCGAACCCCGCGTGGCGATGCTGTCCTATTCGACCGGGGAATCTGGTTCGGGTGAGGCCGTGGAGAAGGTTCGCGAGGCGACCCAGCTCGTCAAAGCCGCCAACCGGCAGCTCAAGGTCGATGGCCCGCTGCAATACGACGCCGCCGTGTCCGCGTCGGTCGCGGCCTCCAAAATGCCCGACTCGGAAGTCGCCGGCAATGCGAGCGTATTCATCTTCCCGGACCTGAACACCGGCAACAACACGTATAAGGCCGTCCAGCAGTCGGCCGGTGCAGTCGCCGTCGGACCGGTCTTACAGGGCCTGAAGAAACCGGTCAACGATCTGTCGCGCGGCACCACGGTCGATGACATCGTCAACACCGTGGCCATCACCGCGATCCAGGCCCAAGCCAACTAGCCCCACGAGCGCAAAGGACCACCATGCTCATTCTGGTGATTAACTCGGGTTCCTCATCGCTGAAATACCAGCTGCGCGAACTCAATGACGACGGCACCGACACCGCCGATCCCATCCAGGCGTCCGGGCTGATCGAACGCATCGGTGTGCCCGGGGCCCTCATCGCCAACCACACCGAGGCGCTGGACGTCGTGGCCAAAGAGCTTGACGAGATCTTAGAGGAGCGCACGATTGATGCGACCGGGCACCGCGTGGTGCACGGCGGCGAACGGTTCAAGGCGCCGGCCCTGGTGGATCCCGAAGTTATCCGGGCCATCGATCGGCTGGCACCCCTGGCCCCGCTGCATAACCCACCGGCCGCAGAGGGCCTGCGCGCGATCAGTGCCAAGTGGCCGGAGATGCCGCAGGTCGTTATTTTTGATACGTCATTTCATCAGACCATGCCACCCCAGGCCTGGCGGTATGCGGTGCCAAACTCGTGGTACGCCGACTACGGGATTCGTCGCTACGGGTTCCACGGCACCAGCCACGATCTGGTCACCGGCAAGACCGCAGACCTGCTGGGCGTGGACCGCAACGAGTTCAATGGCGTCATTCTGCATCTGGGCAACGGCGCCTCGGCAACTGCAATCAAGGGCGGCCAGTCGGTTGACACATCCATGGGCTACACTCCCCTGGCCGGGTTGGTCATGGGCACGCGCTCGGGTGATATTGATCCGTCGATCATTCCGCACCTAGGGACCTCACACGGCTTTACTGCCCACGAGGTCGACCGGGTACTCAACCACGAATCCGGCCTGCTGGGCATGACCGGGCACGCCGATATGCGCCAAGTCCTCGAGGCGGCTGCGGCCGGCCACCGGGATGCTCAAACCGCCCTGGATGTTGCCACGTACCGGTTGGCGAAATACATCGGCGGCTACCATGTAGCCATCGACGGTGCTCAAGCCATTACCTTTACCGCCGGAATTGGGGAGAATTCGGCCCCGTTCCGTGCCCGCGTCCTGGATCGGCTCCGCGTGCTCGGCGTCAAATACGATCCTGAGCTCAATGCGATCCGTTCGAAGGAACCGCGGCTGATCTCAACCGAAGATTCGGCCATCGCGGTGGCGGTCGTGCCCACCGACGAAGAAATGGCGATTGCCCAAGAAACCTTCCACCTAGTCGACGAGGCAGATGCGTGGGGGCGGGGCGTGGGTCTTTGAACATCTCAGGCAGGTCGCCTCTAGCCCAAGCTTGAGAAGAACATCGGAACACATATTATGAACGAGCAATTCTTAGCACTCCCGGACGAGAAGCAAACTACGCTACCGCGCGCGCTCGTAATCGTTTATGGAACAATTATTATTGGGCTGTTTGCAATAGGTCTTCAGTTATTGGTGACAGTCCAAGGAAAAGATGTTGAGGTAGCAGAAGCTAGACTTCGAGAAGCCGATTCGAATCTTGTCTTGACCGAACAGGCTTCAGAATCCAGGGAGAGCACCACAGCAGACATACTTTCGGTAAACGAAGCTAAAGAGCTTAAAAAGCAGGCAGAAGAAAAGTATGAGTCCAACCAGCAATACCTATGGTGGGCCATTTTTGCGAATATTGCTGCCAGTATTTTTATTGGTTTGTACGGTTTATATCTATCAATGGGCAAAGAGCCTAAAACCGACGACGAACGAATTAGATCAGGCTTGGTTATAGGTTTAAGCATTTACTCACTCACACAAGGGATTATGAATTGGCTTATCCACTTTGTGAACGGCGCGTAATCTCATCGATGCGACTAAGTCACGCTCTATAAAAGCGCTTACCCAGTGTGTCTAATAATTTCGATAAGCCGTCATCTGAGCTAAAGCCGCTTCGTCCGCTTATCCTCACTTTACGCTGAAGTACTTAGAGCCATTTTCCTCCGCCCTCTTGGAGCCAAATTTTCACTTCTTGGGATTGACTCACTGAGTGGTGCACTACTTCCAATATTCCATCACCTCGCCGAAGGGTCGATAAAGCCGTCCTTTGTCCTGTAACTATCAACGGTGCCGTTACCTTCAACCCGGGATCGGAAAAAATGCGGGCCCTTTCGTGTCCGCGTGTTGGATCGTCTCAGCGTGCTCGGAATCAATCCGATCACGAACTCACTACGACCCGTTCCGCTGAGTCACGCCTGGTCTTAACCAAAGATTCAACGCTTGCTGAGGCAGTCGGGCTCACCGATAAAGAAATGGCGATTGCCCAAGAAACCTTCCATTTGGTCAACGAAGCTGATGCCTGGGACACAGG
>CAZAAP010000084.1:0-8443 GCA_964482935.1 uncultured Enteractinococcus sp. | reverse complement strand
AAAACGTGGCCAAGATCGTGGCGAACCCAAACGTGACGGCGTTGTAGATGAAAGCCTGCCCGATAAACAGCGCGAAGCCCAGCACTGCTCGTCTGGGGTAGGTACCAAACAGTGTTTTAGCAATCAGTCCAAAGCCGATGGCTGGTCGCTGGTGAATAGTGATGCTCTCACCGACGTCGGGCAATGGCTCGCCGGTGTCTTTTTGAACCTTCTCTTCGATGCTTTTGACGATTTCTTCGGCTTCGTCTTCACGGCCGTGGATGAACAGCCAGCGCGGGCTTTCCGGCACGGTTCGCCTCACCAGCAGAATGACCAGCCCAAACACCAGGCCGAGGAAGAAAGTCAGACGCCAACCGATATCTCTGGGGAAGAGGTCTTCATTCAAGGCGACGATGGATAGTAGCGCCCCACCGGCGGCACCGATCCAGAAGGTGCCGTTGATAATGATGTTGATTCTGCCCCGGTAGTTGGCAGGGATCAGCTCATCGATGGCAGAGTTAATCGCGGCATATTCGCCACCGATTCCGGCCCCGGTGAGGAAGCGAAGGATATAGAACATCCAGGCTTCGGTGGTCAGACCGGTCAGCGCGGTAGCGGTCAGATACAGCGCCAAGGTAATCATGAACAGTTTCTTGCGACCCCAGCGGTCCGTCAGATGCCCAAAGACCAGGGCGCCAAGGCACGCCCCGAGAACATAGAGTGCTGCAGCGGTACCGGCGACCTGGACATCAGAGATGTTGATGCCGCTTCCGGGTTCTGTCAGTCGGGTGGTGATGTTGCCGACGATCGTGACTTCTAGGCCATCTAAGATCCAGACTGTGCCTAGTCCGATCAGGACTCGGATATGCCATTTTGACCACGGTAAGCGATCCAGACGCGCCGGGATATCCGTTTCGATCGTCTTATATTCTCTGCGAACCACAGCTACTCCTAGGTATCCCGCGAGGTGAGCACCCCGTGATCATTCATGCTGAAGTGAGGAAGTGAGGTCGTGCCGTCAGAAGTAGTTTGAGCCTAAACCGGGAGGGCATAATTGCCCAGAGTTTTGTTCTGAAGCGACGAAGTAAACTGCAGTTGCCACTATTTACCAGGAGGCTTTTGTTCGACTGAAGCGTTCTTTGTTGAACACTGAGGTCAAACACCCAGGGTTATGTCGTTGCCCCAGCGCTGCGTTTACGCAGTAAATACGCGGGTATCCAGATGATAATTGCAGCGAGCGCCAGCACCACCCCGGCCAAAGCGGGCGCGGAATAACTGTAGCCGGCGGCAATCACGGCACCGCCGATCGCCGCACCGGCCGCGTTCGCCATGTTCAACGCCGCATGATTCAGTGCCGCAGCCAGGGTTTGGGCATCGTGGGCCACATCCATGAGCCGCACCTGCAGGGTTGGGGCCAGACACGTGCCGAAGAACCCGCAGATACCAAACGTGATGGTGCCCAGCACCGCGTTGGTTGAGGTGAAATAAAAGACCGCCAGGATAATGGCGATCATGATCAGGGCGAATAGCACGCCCCATTCCAGGTTGCGATCGGCCAGCCGTCCCCCAAACCAGTTACCACCAACTGAGCCGACGCCGTAGGCCATCAGTACCAGCCACATCATGTTCGAATCGAGGCCCGCGCCCTCGGTCATGGTCCACGAAATATAGGTGTAGATCGCGAACATGCCGCCGGAACCAACGGTGCCGATAGCGAGCGTGAACCAGACCTGGCTTCGACCCAGCGCACCGAGTTCCGTGCGTGGTTTGGTCGGTTTCATCCGGACCATGTGTGGCATCAAAAACCACAGCAAAATGATGGTCACCAGTGCAATCACCGCGACCAGGGCGTATGCAGCAGGCCAGCCGAGCGCAGTCCCCAGCATTTCTGCAGCGGGCACACCCAGGACCGTTGCCACCGCCAGGCCCATGGTAATAAACGCAACGGCCCGACCACGCCCCGTCACCGGAGCCATGGACGCCGCCGACAACGCAGCAACAGAAAAGTATGCGCCGTGCGGCAACCCTGCGATAAACCGGGAGATCACCAGTGTCTCGTAGGTAGTGGCAAATACGGAGAGCGCATTGCCGATCATAAAGGCACCCATTAGCAACAACAGCAACCGTCTGCGCGGCATCAGCCCTGTAAATACTGTGATCAGCGGGGCGCCCACCACAACCCCGAGTGCATAAGCACTGATGATGACACCGGCTGCGTTTTCGGAGATCTGGAAGTCCTCGGCGATGGTGTTGAGCAAACCCATCGACACGAACTCCGTTGTGCCGATCGCAAACGAGCCAAGCGACATCGCTAACATCACGGCAAGACGACGACGTTCACCGATTTCGGTCTGCCGTGGCCGTGGTCGACGCTGCGGGATCCAGGTTGGAGAGTACCGAGTGCTCACATAGTGGATTTTACAGCGCCATGGTCGGGACACGACAGCTCAATGCCTGCACAGGGGCCCGGGATTCACTTCAAGCTATACCCGAAGTTGGACGAGATCTTTCACGCTGGACCGATGGCGAATAGAGCGCTTATGCCGTCGGATCAGTACTCAGACTTAATAACATTCACTGCTGTCGGGACAGTTTCAAGAGCGGGTCGAATCTCGACTAATAAGCCCCATCCGCAGGGTCTCGCGATCTTCGGGTGGTTTTGCACCCGAAAGGCGTTGCCTTAAGAGTGCGACTACTTGCTCCCCGAGGTGGGTCATGTCGATGCGCAAACCGGTGATGGGTACCCGCGCGTATTCAGCCAGCGGGCCATCAAATACAGTAGCGATTTTGAATGTATCGGGAACGGGACGTTTCGTGAATTCAGCCGCGTCGAGAACTCCCGCAGCAAACACACTGGAAGAAGCCAACACTGCATCGGGCGCCTGTGGACTCCTGAGCAACTGCACGGTGGCTTTTGCCGCGCCCTGTCGACCAGTGCTGTTATCCACCATGCGTATGATGCGGTTCTGTTTGGTTTCCGCAGCGAATGCAGAATAGGCCCATAGGATCGAACGTCGAAACGTGTTATCAGTCTGACCAACGACACAGGCGATATGTGAAGCCCCCGAATCCCTGACGTGCCGAAGCAGATTGAGAATAGAATTTCTATAATTGATCCCGATCCACCAATCAAAACGGGTCTTCCCCGCGTCGGGATCAAATGCCACTACGGGGATTCCCCGTGCGTTCAAGCTTTCAAGCTCAGGATCACCGTACTCCGGGTGAAGCACAATGCAGCCCACTAGATCCGGTGCTGAGCGGATTATTGCATCTGCTGTATGGTCTGCCAGAACTGAGAAGCCTTCATGCAGACAAGCAAGCGTGACAGCACCAGTAATTGAGGAGAAAGACGTCGTCCCCTTCGGGAAATCTTCAATTGCTTCAGATGGCCTGACGAGCACACCCACGGTTGAGGAGTGTCTTCCTGTCGGTAAATAACCAAGCCTAGAAGCTGCATCTAGCACACGGGCTCGGGTCTCACTCGCAACTGGTCGTTTGCGAGAATAGACTTGGGAGGCAGTCGAAACGGAGACTCCAGCCAGCACCGCCACTTCACTAAGTGTTGAGCGTTTCACCGACTGAGTCTCCGTTCGAAAGCGATCACTGGACTACCCCTGAATCTCTTCGGTCGTCTTAAATGCAGTTTCTTTCAGACCGAGTGAACATAACACCAGGATAAGCATGGCGAACGCACCATACACAGATATCAGAGTGGGGTTACCGTTACCAAGGATCAGTAGTCCTGTAGCGATAAATGAGGCCGTGCCCCCGCCCAGCGCAGCACCGATCTGGTAGGAAGCCGACATGCCAGTATAACGTAGGCGTGCCGGGAACTGCTCACCCGAAAACGCTGGGATCGGGCCCTGCGTGATGCCGGTGAGTAGACCAGTAATAGCGAATGCGAGCGCGACCAGTACGATGCTTCCTGTCCCTACGATCGGGAAGTACATGAATAGGAATAATGCCATCGCCACTCCACCTATCACCATGACTCGGCGCCGGCCAATTCGGTCAGACAGTAGTCCAAAGAATGGGGCAGAGAGAATGAGTACTGCACTATAGAACAACTGTGAAATGAGCGATTCTGTCTCCCCATATCCTATGCCGGTCAAGTACGACAGAAAGTACGTAAAGCCGATATACGCAATGGTGTTATAACCGTAGCTCACTCCGAGAACATAGAAGACAGTTTTGCCCTTAGATTTCAAAGTTTCAACGATCGGGGCGCTCTCGTTGTCGTTCTTTTCCTGCGGTTCCTCCTGTGGCATACCCAATCTTGCGAGCAGGCCGATAATAACCAGAATGCCTCCCAGCCAGAAGGGGATGCGCCAGGCGAACTCAACGAACGCATCGCCTGCTATCGCGCTGACGATAGCAAAGACAAGTACGCCCAGGAATGTACCAATCCCGATTCCCATGCTGGTGAAGCTCGACCAGAAGCCTCTACGGTTGTTTGGGGCGTTCTCTAAGCCGAAGAGGGCTGCACCTCCCCATTCTCCTCCAGCGGCAAATCCCTGGATAAGCCGCAGTGCGACAAGAAGGATTGGGGCCCACACCCCTGCCGTTTCATAGGTCGGAAGTAATCCAATTCCAAGCGTGGCCACTCCCATGACGATCAACGTAAGGATGAGCATGGGGCGACGGCCTATACGGTCACCGAAGTGTCCGATCACAATGCCGCCAAGGGGTCGCGCTAAGAAGCCCGTTCCAAATGCAGCGAAAGCGTAGAGGGTGCCAATCAGGGGATCTTCACCGGGAAAGAAGAGCACATTGAATACCAAACCTGCAGCTAGGCCATAGATGAGGAAGTCGTAATACTCGAGAGCTGTGCCTAAACCAGAGATGAGAAATGTTTTCAGCGCTGTTGGCTTCTGAGTTATGAGTTTTTTATTGTCGGTTGTCGTATCCATATTGTCACCAGTTAGTTACTAGAGGAGTAATGAGTTTGGAGGATTGCAGATGCCGCTCGGCCCCTGACCGAGGCGGCCATACTTGGTCTCGAGAAATCCATGGGGAACGGTGCATTTGAGGGGTGCAGCGTCCGGGTTGAGATCCCAGTCCACGCCTCATGTAAGGTATCGATCGTCTCAGGAACAAGCACGTCCGGACCACTGCCATCAATGCGAGGAGCTGCCAGTGCTTCTGCTATAGACATGTCGCCATCGACCATGTGAACGATGAGCTGAGCTATTGCGCCAACAATCCGGCGGCCTCCCGAAGCACCGAGCGCCACCGTGCCGTTTGCGTTCCGAAGTAGCGCAGGCGCCATATTGGCCAATGCTCGCCCGCCTGGGGAAACACTATTCGCAGCACCTGGCGCAGCGTTGAACCATGCCATTGAAGAGTCAAAAAGAAGGCCAGTTCGCGGGCACACAATGCCATTACCAAAATGGTTGGCCGCTGTGTGGGTAATCGAAACGACCCGTCCTTCTTGATCAGCAGCGGAAATATGTGTGGTACCGCTTGTAGGAGCAGTAGCAGTGCGGGGGGCCCACACCGGAGCGTCTTCACCGCTGACATCAAACTGCCAGGGGTTATTTACTGGATAGTTGGCGAAAGTCTGCCATGGCGGACCGGCATCCCAGTGCTCCACCTGTTGATTATCCATAATCTTGGACGCAATGTGCTTGCCGTAATCTGCGCTTAGTAGACCGGCGAGAGGAACACCGACATACGCAGGATCTCCCAACCAGTGATAACGATCCGCGAATGCGTTACGCAATACTAGTGCCATCTGGGCTGCAAGCTTGGGATCATTAGCAACAGCTGTTGGGTCACTATGCAGCTGTTCCCAGATGTTGAGGATTTCGAGGACCGTTATCCCGCCGCCTGGAGCAGAAGACACCATGACCTCATGGTCGCGGTATTTGGCTGTGAGAGGGCGACCAATTTCTGGGATTGCTTCTCGCATATCCCTGAGGGTGAGTAAACCCCCGAGCTCTTGAGAGGTAGCGACAACATCGGAAGCCAAGCTGCCTGAAATCAGCGTTTCAATTCCTTCGTCAGCAATTGTCTGGAGCGTCTGAGCCAGTGTGCTTTGTTTGACTACCCCATAGTTACCAAAGGATGGACCGTAGCCGATTGCGGTTCTTGCTCCTTTGGGAAGACCATCCTCGGTTAGGAAAATCTCACGTGCAGTTTCATTGGCGCGCAGTCGATCGATATCGCTCAAGGCGCTGACCAGATACCAGGGGTCTGCGTTAAACCCGTCCGCTGCTGCGCTGATCGCTGGCGCTAGCACGCTCTCAGCACGTAATGCGCCAAATTTTTCATGTCCCTTAAGCAAGCCGATCAGGGTTCTTGGCACACCATTAGCGAGCGGACCGTCAACGTTAGCGTTCCCTTCGACGGGCGCGATGCCCAGGACTTGAGAGCCTGCCCCAGCAGCGGCAAGTTGGAACATATCCTCAGTGGCGGCATAGGGCGCTTTGGGCCCGAAGTTTACTTCATAAGCTTCACCTTCCGGGGTCTGGATCAACATAAAACCAGACCCCGCGAGGGTGGTCTCTGTGGGTTCAATGACGCCGCTAACTAATGCTGCCGCGACCGCGGCGTCAAGTGCGTTCCCGCCCCGCTCGTACATCTGCAAACCAGCGACGGTAGCTTTTTCAGTGGGGGCAATGACAGTCCCAGGTTCCGCTGAGTCTCGCTGTGCGACTTCGATATTTGTTCTCTGATGTGAAAGCAATTTTCCCCTTCGTAAGGTCGAGCGGTTAAGTACCGATAACCCTAGGAAGGTGACATGCGACATACAATGCTTTTTGCATTTTTTGCGTCGAGGTGGAGGGGAAGCGAGTTCGGCAATACCGATTGGATGTCATGCCAACGAGACCCCTAGGTCCTGAAGAGTTCTAACCTCTACACTGGAAGCATTGTTGCGGTCTTAGCTCTCGCATACCTCATGCATCCGCTAGATAAAGCAACAATCAACGGTCTCGTTGGTCTTCAAGCACCGCCTGAGCTGCCCAAGCTCCGGGCATGCCGTGGACACCCGCACCCGGCGGAGTGGCTGCGGAACAAATATACAGGCCATCCACGCCCATCCGATACGGTTCGAGCGTCAGACCACCTCGCAGCAGTGACTGCAGACCAGACATCGAACCGCCAGCAATGTCTCCGCCGACGAGGTTGGGGTTCCATTCTTCAAGCGCGGCAGGATCCCAAACTTTCTTGGCACGGATCTTGCTGCCAAAACCCGGTGCATAGCGTTCAATCTGCGTCTGAATAACATCTGCCACGTAGTCGCGGTCTTTGGTGGCGGGCTTATAGTTGTGCGGCACATGCGTGTAGGTCCACAAAATGTGCTTGCCGTCAGGCGCTCGTGAGGGGTCAGCTACCTGCGGTTGCACCACCATCACAAACGGGCGATCCGGAATCCGCCCGGCATTGACCTGTGCTTCAGCCAACCGGATCTCTGCCGCACGCCCGCCCACGTGCACGGTCGTGGCATTATTGACTCGGTTATCTGCCCACGGCACCGGGCCGTCGAGCTGCCAGTCCACTTTGTACACGCCCGGACCATAACGCCACCGCTGGAAACGTTGCACCGTGTATTCCGGGAGTTCGCGCATCTGTTTACCCCGCATCACCAAGGCCTGGGCCGGAGTAATGTCCAGGATGGTTGCACGGGCTGGCGGCAGTGCGTCTAGATCTGTGACCTCGTGGTTCGTGAAAATCTCACCCTCGTATTCGCGGACTACTTCAACCAAAGCGTTGACTAACGAACCAGTACCACCCTTGATGACCGGCCAGCCACGAGTCATCCCGAGTGCTGAGAACAACACCCCAAAGGTGGAGGTGAATGGATGGCCCAGCGGAGTATTCGCATGTGCGGCAGAACCGGTAAATAGCGCCCGGGCCGCCTCTTCGCGGAAGGCGGTGCGCACAAACCACGACGAGGGCGGCGACCCCAGCATCCCGAACTGCGCCATCTTCATCGGTCGGTTCGGGAACCGCAGTAACGGACGCATAATCTGTTCGAGGTAGTCATCAATCGAGTTGACCACTCCCCTATGGATCAGCCGCCACGCGGTGGAATCCACACCCAACGAGCGTGCAGTCTTGCGAATATCACGATGCAAAATCGCAGCCGGACGATCATCAAACGGATGAGCCATCGGGTACTCGGAGTGCAACCACTCCAACCCGTGCTCTTCGAGACCTAAATGACGAAAAACGGGTGAGGCCACGCCAAAAGGGTGGGCTGCAGCTCCCAGGTCGACGATCGAACCGTCACCGAACACATCGGCTGACGCACCAGCTCCACCGATCGCATCGTTGCGTTCATAGACTCGCACGTGCCAACCGGCACGAGCCAACATGGCCGCAGCGGTGAGTCCGTTCGGGCCCGAGCCCACAATGTTGGCGTGTGGTCTCGCCGTGACTGACATGGTGATTCCCCGCTTGATGCCGGTGTCGATGGGCTGCGTTTTGCTGGTACCAATGTACCCTAATGCGGGGGCTT
>CAZAAP010000083.1:0-8597 GCA_964482935.1 uncultured Enteractinococcus sp. | reverse complement strand
CATATGGGGCAAGTACCTCACGCATGGATTCAATATTGGCTCGCAATCCTTCTGGGTTCTCGATATTCAGACGTACGCCGCCGAGGTCTAACCGGTGGCGCAAAATGGTGTTGTCCGCTTTCAACGCCACCGGGTACCCGAATTCTTCGGCGTACTGTAGGGCTTCTTCGACGGTCTGAAACCTACGGGAGGGCAGCACGGTGATCCCGTAACAGCCCAGTAGCTCATCGGTTTGGTGCCGCGAGAGCTTGACTAACTCAGTGCCCGTGGCATCCTGGGCCCACTCATGGACCAACTCTGCGGCTTTATATCGGTCGATGTCGTCGTACTCGATGGCAATGCCTCGTTCGGCATCTCGCCAGGCGCGATACTGGGCCAGTTCGGCTAGCACATGTACTGCCTGTTCGGCTGACGCAAAGATTGGCAGCCCGTATTGTTTGGGTTCCACATGGTCTGATTCGACATTCTCGTCGGTCAGTCGCTCGCGGAGGTTGCCTTGCGTGACGATTGAGGTTGGTTTGAAATTGTGTTCCAATACCGCGGTGAACGATGCCATGATCGTGACGTTCGTGTCACCTGCGACTCTGTTGACCGCTTGGGCGAGCTTGGCTGCATCGCCTTCTGATTGATGCATGCCAGATTGTACTAACACGATGATGGCATCAGTTTGTCCTGATTCGACAGCCGCGTCTATCGCCTGGGTGACGGCGTGTATCGCTTCTTCAACTGAATGTACCGCGTCGAGCATGCCTATGTCTTGCACACTAACGATCTCAAGTCCGGCAGTTCGGGCATTTTCCACCGTCAAGCGATTCAGCGCTGGCGCGTTGCCAATCACGGTTAATCGTGGGCCAGCCGGGACAGGCTGACAAGCGAGGACCTGCAAGATGTCCATCAGCTCGGTGTAACTGTCAGTTTCAATTGCACCGGCTTGTCGCAACATCGACGGTACGGTTCCGTGAGGAGCTTCGGTGGTGCGAGTGGCATGTCCAGGTGGGATACGCCGGCCCATTCCGTGCGAGCGGGACACCACGACGGGTTTCTTTCGCGCAAGACGCCGGACGATGCGCGAAAATTTGCGTGGATTCCCAAACGACTCTAAATAGACACCCACCGCGTTGGTGTTTGGGTCATCTTCAAGGTATTGCATCGCATCATTACCGGAGACGTCAGCGCGGTTGCCGGCATTGATCATCGACGAAATGCCAATGCCACGTTGTGTTGCTGCGGTAAAGAGCATCGCACCGATCGGAGCCGACTGAGAAAACAATCCAATTGAGCCACACTGTGGTAATGCTGGAGAAACCGATGCGTTAAGACTGATATCTGGATCGGTATTGATGATGCCGGCGGATGCCGGCCCGATAACCCGCATACCGTGGGACCGTGCCACCCGGACGAGTCGACGCTGTTCAGCGAGTCCTTCTTCTCCATCAAAACCATCGGTGACAATCAATAAGCCCTTGACCCCGTGGTCTGCACAATCTTGGACCACTGATCGAATCTGATCGTAGGGGACGGCGATGACGGCTAGCTCGATGTGCTGCGGCACCTCGGCAAGGGATGCTCGTGAGATCATGCCTGCAACTTCTAGGGCGTCTTTATTGATCCCGTACACGGGGCCCGTGTAGCCGCCTTCAATGATGTTTTCGATCAGAGCAAAACCAACTGAGCCCCATTGCCGGGAGGCCCCAATTACGGCGATCGACTCGGGGCGCAGTAACTCTGCTACGGATTGTGCTTCGGCGCGATGTTCGCGTGATTCCATAACCGCTCGCACTCTGGCGGTAGGGTCGATCGGGAACTCCACGACGACTACTCCATCTTCGAACGAGCGTTTAATATCGAAACCGGCGGCTTGAAACACCGTGAGCATTTTGCGGTTTTCCGGTAGGACTTCTGCCATGAAGGTGCGAACACCGTTTTCCCGCGCTGCAGCAGTCACGTGCTCCATAAGAATCGACCCAAGACCACGCCCCTGGTGCACATCGGCAATGTTGAAGGCTACTTCCGCCTCGGTAGAATCGCCGAGCCGGTCGTACCGGCCAATACCCATGAGCTCATCACCCAGTAAGATCACAAATGCTACACGATCCACGTAATCAACGACTGTGAAACGCTCGAGTTCTTTGGCTGACAGCTGCGACTTATACGTAAAATAGCGAAAGTAGATAGAATCCTGAGATTGGCCCTCGTGCATTCTTTGCAATGCATCGGCATCCTCTGGGGATACGGGGCGCAATCGGGCTGTGGCGCCATCACGCAGTAACACATCGGCTTCCCAGTGTGCCGGGTACGGGCGTTTGGTTTTCTGTTCAGCCATATGATTATCTTAAGCCACAATCAGGACGTGGTATCCACGTGACGGGAAAGGTCAGATGTCAAAACGTTCAAAATCGAGGTCTTCGAAAAACTCGAGTACCGCTCTGGTGCCGACCGAGGATCAGAACATTATCGACATTGATGTCGCATCCGAAATGGAACACTCCTTTTTGGAATATGCCTATTCGGTAATCTACTCCCGGGCCCTTCCTGATGCACGGGACGGACTCAAGCCCGTGCAACGCCGCATCTTGTACATGATGAATCAGATGGGCCTGACCCCTGAGAAAGGCCACGTCAAGTCGGCCCGTGTAGTCGGCGAGGTCATGGGTAAACTCCACCCGCACGGCGACTCGGCCATTTATGATGCGATGGTCCGTTTAGCCCAAGACTTCAACCTGCGCCTGCCGCTGGTCGATGGGCACGGGAACTTTGGTTCGGTTGACGACGGTCCAGCAGCAGCCCGGTATACCGAAGCTCGTATGTCCCCAGCCGCCGTGGCGATGACAGCCGACTTAGCGGAAGACACCGTCGATTTTGAGCCCAATTATGACAATCAAATGCAACAGCCGACCGTGTTGCCGGCAGCATTTCCGAACCTGTTGGTCAACGGGGCTTCCGGTATCGCCGTCGGGATGGCCACTAATATGGCTCCCCATAATCTGGGGGAAGTTATCGCAGCAGCCCGGCATCTGATCGATCACCCAGAGGCCGACACCAAAGAGCTGATGAAGTTTGTGCCCGGTCCGGATCTGCCGTCTGGCGCTCGCATTGTGGGATTGGACGGTATCAAAGAAGCCTATGAGACTGGCCGTGGTCGGTTTACGATGCGCGCGACAGTCAACGTTGAGCAAGTCTCTGCTCGCCGTACAGGGTTGGTCGTCACTGAATTACCGTATGGCGTCGGGCCGGAACGAGTCATTGATCGGCTCAAAACCGCTGTGAACGCCAAAAAAGTTGCCGGTGTCGCCGATGTGATTGATCTGACAGACCGTAACCACGGATTGCAAATGGTCATTGAACTCAAGGCCGGCTTCAATCCGCAGGCTGTGCTTGCACAGCTGTATAAGCACACCCCGTTAGAAGAGAATTTCGGGATTAACAATGTCACGCTTGTTGACGGACAGCCCCAAACCCTTGGGTTGAAAGAGCTGTTGGCCGTCTATGTCGATCACCGCCTCACCGTGGTGCGACGTCGTACCGCGCACCGTTTGGGTAAGCGCAAGGACCGTCTGCATTTGGTTGAGGGGCTCCTGTTGGCCCTGGTCGACATCGATGAAGTCATCGAAATTATTCGAACCTCGGATGATGCCGCAGCCGCCCGCGAACGGCTGATGTTGGTTTTCGATCTGACGGAAATCCAGGCCAACCACATTTTGGAGCTCCGGTTACGACAACTCACAAAATTCTCCCGACTTGATCTCGAAACCGAACGCGATGAGCTCCTGGCCGCAATCGAAGCCTTGGAAAAGATTTTGGGATCTGATGCTGTGCTGCGCGAAACGGTATCGAATGAGCTGGCTGAGATCGCTGAACAGTTCGGGGACGCTCGTCGCACCAAGCTGGTGAAGTCGGAAGATCTGGCGCCAGCAATCACTGCCACCTCGTCAAAGGCCGATCGAGCTGCAGCCGCATCTGCCCTACTGGTACCGGATGACCCCTGCTGGGTTGTCTTGTCAGCTTCGGGACGGCTATTACGCACCAAAGATCAAACGCCATTGACCGGGCAGGGCCGTCGTCGGCGCCATGACGTATATACCTCGGTCGTGGCGACCACGGCACGCGGTGAGGTCGGGGCATTGACCGACACCGGCCGGATCATTCGGGTCAATGTGGTTGAAATCCCTGCGCTGCAGGAAGCCACAGCGACTCCGGCGATGACTGATGGGGTCAAGGCCAGCGAATTTGTCACCCTGCAGCGCGGTGAAAAGCTCATCGCGATGGTGCCGTTGAACAGGGTGCTGGCGTTAGGGACCCGCAACGGTGTGGTCAAACGTGTGCGCGCCGATGATTGGCCGTTGAATCAAGATGAGTTCGAAGCGATCACGTTGAAAGACCAGGACGTGGTAGTCGGTGCCAGTGTCGCCACGGACGACGAGGATCAGCTGGTCTTTGTCACCGAGTCGGGTCAGCTCTTGCGCTTCGGGGCCGATCTGGTGCGTCCGCAAGGTCGCGCCGGCAGCGGCATCGCAGGCATGAAAGTCGTCGACGGTGATCAGGTGCTGTCCTTTAGTGTGGCACCGGCCGCTGAGCTTGATGAGTCCGTGGTCGTGACCGTGACGAAGACGGATCAGGACATGTTGGATTCGGCACCGACCGCGAAGGTCACCCCACTTGCCGAATTCGCACCAAAGGGTCGCAACACGCAGGGTATCCGAGCCCACCGCTTACTGCGCGGCGAAGTTGGTTTAGAGCTGGCCTGGGCTGGGCCGCATCCGCTGGCTTCAACAACCGGCGGAGTGGCACGTGCACTACCGCAGGAATATTCCGAGCGCGATGCCTCGGGCATCATGCTGGACTCAGCAATCGGTGTGATCGGGCGCGGCGCTTCTCCAGTACTACCCGACTCTAGCGTCGAGCAACCGTAGTTCAACGGACTCCTCCGGTTGCGTTAACGCAACCGGAGGGAGTCTGTCATAGTTTTGAAGCGTTGGTCATGGGTTACCATGATCACAATCTGATCCTGCAGTGCTACTTGGAGATCAGCGATCAGCTCTGCTGCTTCATCGGCTCCTAGATGTGCGGTTGGTTCGTCCAGTAGCACCACCTGCGCGTCGGCCAAGAGTGCTCGTGCCACGGCCACACGTTGGCGTTGCCCACCTGAGATAAAGTGTCCAGACGGGCCCAACCGAGTATCCAACCCTTCGGGCGTTGTCGCCAACCAATCAATGAGACCAACGGTGGCGAGCACATCGTAGAGCTCATCATCGGTCGGGCGTTGTGACGGATCCCGGGCTAGGGCCAGATTCGAACGCAAGGTGGAATCAAAAAGATAGGCCTCCTGGGGGCACCAAGCAACGTGCTGCAGGGCTTCGGCCGAGCCAGTCTCTGTAGTGCGTAACCGGTACGTTCCTGCTACGGGCTCTAAGAATCCCAGTAACACCGCAAGCAGTGTTGATTTCCCCGAGCCCGAGGGACCGGTCACCACAACGAAATCACCCTTCGATGCTGCTAGCGACAGCCCATCAAGGACCACCGGGGCCTGGGGTCCATAGCGCACCGTTACCTCATCGAGTTCTAGGGTGTCGATCCCGTCATCCGTTGAAGCCTCGAGCTCAACCCAGTCTGCACCGGGTGTGGTGTGGTCTTGTAGGAGCGGTAATAATTTCGCCAACTGGTGGTTCAGGGCGCGGGATTCTTGAACCGCCTGACTAAAGAGCCCAAACGGTTCTGCCAAGGCGAGCATCAACATCATAACCAAGGCGGTATTTGGCGCCGAGATCCCATTGGCAATTGCGACCCACATGGTCTGTACTGCCGCCCATGCTGAGATGGCGGTAGCCAGCCCTTCACCGAGGCCTGCAGCCAGGCTACTGCGTTTAAGCGGGGCAGAAACCCGGGTATCAGTGGCGACGAATGTGTCCGTTGCCCGGTTGGCCATACCGTTGGCGGCGGTGTCAGCGGCCGAGCCGAAGAGTCGCAAGACGGCCGAGACAAGCCAGGTGCGGTGATCGGCCAGTTGGTTGATGGTTTTGGCGTCGACGAGGCGCACGAGCACCGGGACGATACCAAAGGCTGCGATCCCTGCGATCAGTGCGGGCCACCAAGCTCCAGGCGCCATGTATGCAACGATTCCGGCGCTGACCAGCCAGGTCAAGAAGGCAGCGGGGATGGGCACGATGACGCGCGGCACGGCATCGCGTAGCTGGTCGACATCGGAGATCAGGACTGACAGCGCGCCGCCGGAGCGCGTGAGTCGGTTCCATTGGCCGGCTTGGCTGCCCAGTGCATCCCAGATGCGGAGTCTGATTTTATTGGCCCAGGTGAGTACAGCATCGTGGATTGCCAGGCGCTCTGCGTACCGGAAGACCGCACGCCCGATACCAAAGAACCGCACGCCAACGATCACCGCGAGCAGGTACAGGATGGGTGGCTCATAGGAGGCTTGGACGATCAGCCAGCCAGACAGGGCCGACAAGAGCGCACCGGATAATAGGGCGGCCACAGCCCAGCTGATCCCCCCGATGAATTTGCTTTGAGTAAACGGTAGGAAACGCAACCAATCGCGAAACCGCACCTTACCTACCGGAGTCGGGGCATCCTGTGCAGGTTCAGTCTGAGCCGTGGGCTCTGGGGCCGCGTCTTCAGCCACGGGGTCAGCGTTGCACACGGTGTTACCGATCAGCTGGTCGGCGTGCCGGTGGACGGCTTCATCGTGGGAGGCGACGAGCAGCATCACTGACAGGTCCGAGCTGTCGGGAAGGGTGCCATGGGCCAGGTTGCGAAGCACCCGGCGAATTCGGGCAGCCGAGTGCGCATCAAGGTGCGCGGTGGGCTCGTCTAGGACCACCAACCACGAGTGGTGCGGTGTGTCAGCGCTGCTTGCAGCCATCAATCGGATCAGCACGCGGGCAAAGCCCAGACGACGGCGCTCTCCGGGAGATAGGTCATCAATGCGTCGCGCCTGGTACCCGGCTAATCCGGCAGCTTCCAGCCCAACTCGAATCGTTTGATCGATCTGACCTGGTGCCGGTTTGGTGGCATCATAAACAAGCTGCAGCTCCTCAGCGACGGTTTCGGTGACAAACGTGGGATGCTGGCTGAGATAGGCCACCGGACGTTCAGCCAGTCCAGTGACCTCACCGTCAAAGGTGGCCTCCGTGTCCGTAAGTGTGCCTGCGAGCGCTTTGAGGACGGTGGATTTGCCTGCACCTGAAGCATCCCCCAATACGGTGTATTGACCGGGTGTTAGCCGCAGATTGAGATTATGCACTACCGGATCGAGCATCTCGACCTCGTAGCGCGGTACAACTACCGCGTTGTCTGTACCTTCTGTACGGGCTCCGTCTCGTTTGGCTAGGGCATATTGTCGCGGGGTGAGCGCTTCGGGAGGTGTGTATGTAGGATCTGCAATGCGGCGCAGCGCCTTATAGGCGATCGTAAGATCCTGCAGTACCACGGCGTCGTCGTTGAAAGATGAAGTGTCCAGCAGCTGGCTCATGGTGTGAGGCACGGGCTGGTCGATTTGCGCCTTGGCACGCTTGAGTGCCTCCACACCGTCTTCGGAAGCGTGATAGGCCGAGCCGATGTCCCGGAATGGTAGATAGACCTCGGCGGCCAAGGTCAACACCATGATGCCCGCATAGAGCTCCATCGAGCCGTTGACCAGGCGCACGCCGATGAATACGGCGATGATCGCAACCGACAACGTGGAGATCAGCTCTAATGCCAGCCCTGACATAAAGGCTGCCTTGAGGGTATTCATGGTGGTGCGTTGGTAGCTGTTGGACACCTCAGCTAGGGCGTTGCGTTGCATCCCGGCTCGGCGTAATCCCACGAGCACCGGGAGGCCACGGGCTAGTTCTAAGAGGTGTTGCGAGAGTTTTTGGAGGCCGGCTGCCGCCTCGTCGACGCGGTGCTCGGTGAAGCGGCCAATGAGGATCATAAACAGTGGGATCAGCGGGATGGTCAATACCAGCACGACCGCGCTGACCCAATCGTGCAGTAGGATCCAGATCCCCAACCCGAGCGGGATGATCAGAGCTGAGATCAGTGAGGGCAGAAAATCGGTGTAGTAGTCATCCAAACCGTCGAGGCCTTTTGAAGCCAGGATGGTGTCTTCTCCGGCCCGGTCGGCATGGGTTCCGGCTGCGGCGAGCCGGTGACGCACAAGGTGTTCGCGTAGGTGTTCTTTTTCACCCAGTGCACCTCGGGTTGCTAAGACTTGCTGGCCCCATTGGGCAAGCCCTCGTAGCAGGGCACCGGCAAAGCCCAGTGCCAGCGTGACCAGGAAATCACGACTCGTGGTGTATTCGACCAAGGAGTCGATAAGTCCGGGAGCGGTGCGTGGTGAATTGAACAGCAACTGGAGTAGTTGAGCTGCGTCCGAGGCTGGCAGCGAGGCAGCCAGCTGACTAATTCCGCGTGCCAAGGAGACCGCGATGAGAATCCACCCCGCCAGTTTGATCATGGCGGTCACGCCGAGCCCAAGGAGGGCTCGGCGTCCTGTGCGTGAGGTGGGCAGTTCTGGTATCAGACCGGCGTCACCACTACGGATTCGGGGATGTGTTGTTCGCCAAGACGGCGACGGAACATCCAGTAGCTCCAGGCGCTGT
>CAZAAP010000082.1:0-8752 GCA_964482935.1 uncultured Enteractinococcus sp. | reverse complement strand
GTAAAACGCGGTTGGCCCTGGGCGGGTTGAATAACGGGTAGCACCCCGGTCTCAGCCTCAGGTACCACCGCCAGCGCATCGGGCTGAGGAATGAGCGGTTCGCGGAACCGCACATTGATGTGGACCGGGCCAGTCGCAGTGCTCGCGGTGCCAGCCCCGACGGCCAGGGCGCCCATCACGGACGCATGGGTTTTGGCGTAGTCGGCGGTGTCCCCGGTGACGGTAATCGAGGTGCGCGCGTGCACCCCGAAGATACTCCGTTGATCGGTGGTTTGATTGGCGCCGGTAAATTGCACTTCGGTCGGTCGATCAGCCGTGACGGCAACCAACCGGATATCGGCGTGGGCGGCTTCCATCATGGCGGGCAGCAGATTGCCGACCGCGGTGCCCGAGGTCGTCACGACGGCGGCGGGACGGCCCGAGGCCAGGGCCATTCCCAGGGCAGTGAATGCCGCGGAGCGCTCATCAATGCGGACGTGTAACCGCAGGGTGGTAGGGTCGGCGGCTTCAGCCAGCGCATAGACCAACGGTGCGGAGCGAGATCCGGGCCCGATGACGACGTGTTGCACCCCGGAATCGCGCAGGGCAGTAACGATGGCTCGTGCGGTATCCATGGAATCCATGCGGCCCATCTTACGCGTTTTGGACTAGCACCCCGTGCGCTTTTGCCAGTCGCGTCTGCCACCAGCGTTGCCGGCCTGCGGGCAGTTTGAGGCGCTCAATGATGTCCTCGTTGGGCACCGGTGCCGGGCCAACAGGTAACGCCCCGTTGATCGGGATCGCGGATTTGGCAGGCTCCGTGGCAAATAACGCGGCGGTGGCCAACCCGCACGCATGATCCAGGCGCGGCAGTGCCGCTGCGAGCGCCACGCCGGCAGCGATCCCGACCGAGGAATCTAATGCGGATGACACCACGGCATCAAGGCCGGCCTGTTCGACGATCGAGAGGGCGCGGCGGACCCCGCCCAGGGGTTGGACTTTGACGACGATTAGATCGGCCGCCTCAGCTTGAGCCACGGCTAACGGGTCGGTTTCTTTGCGCACCGCTTCATCGGCGGCGATGAGCACGCTACTGCCGGCCTTGCGCAATGCCCGGCGGAGTCGGGCCAGCGGTTCAATCCCGGGCACTGGCTGTTCAGCGTAGGTCAGAAATGGCAGAGCCGTGATGACTTCCAGGGCTTCTTCGTGGGTATATCCGGTATTGGCATCGATCCGGATATCGGCTTCGGGCAAGATCTGACGGACGCGCTGGACCCGGGCGATGTCGGTGGCCAGATCGTCCTCGGCAACTTTTACTTTGACTGCCGAAACGGCCCCGAATCTTGCCAACACGGCTTCGACGTCGTCGACAGCTACCGCCGGCACCGTCGCATTGACCGGCACGGTGTCACGAACCGGCGCGGGCCAGCCGTGCCACCCGGCCTCAATCGTGGCCGATAACCAGCGGGCGGACTCTTCGGGCCCGTATTCGGGGAAGGGCGAAAACTCGGCCCAACCGACCGGACCGTTGATCAGCATGACTTCTCGCAGGGTCGTGTTGCGGAAGGTGGTGTTCATGGGCAGACCGATGGCGACGGCGTTTGCGGCCAGTTCGTCCAGAGCGACATCAGCATTTAGCGGTAAGATGTGTGAGTTGTCGACCATGTCGTTAGTCTAGGCCCAATGATGTATCCCGATCCTGTCCGCCACCTGCCGGAAGATAATTTTCCGGCCTCCCGGCCTGCGCGCCGGCTCCTTCGCGCGCCCGGATCCAGGATCTGGGCGTGGTTGATATTGGTCGCCGCCATGATCTCAGGGTTGGTCGCAACGTATCGGGTCTTTGTGGTCTCATCCCAAGGACAGATCCTGGACCATGCGGCCCTGGCATCGGCCGAGGTCCGGTTACAGTCGTTACACGCCGCATCGGTGAGCCTGCTGGCTGACCTCCCCCTTGTGGTGGCCGCAGTTGCTGCGGCAGGATTCTTAGTGCTGACGCTCTGGCGACGGCGGTGGGCCGCCTCGATCATCGTCGCGTTGACGTTCGCCGCAGCCAACCTGACCACACAGGCACTGAAGATCGTCCTCGAGCGCCCAGAACTCGCCAACGGTGTGCCGTATTACACGGGCAACTCGCTACCCTCGGGGCACGTGACATTCGCCACTGCAACGTTTGCCGCAGTGTTCCTACTGGTTGCGCCCCGCTGGCGAGCCGCGGTAGGGCTGGTCGGTATGATTTTCTCAGCCACGGTCGGGATCGCAACCTTCTTGGACGGGTGGCACCGGCCCGCCGATATCGTGGCCGCCTACCTGGTCGTGGGGTTATGGACGCTGCTCGGTGGCTTCATTGTCTATCGCGTTTCGGCTGACTACAACGTCATTTCCGCCCGCGCACGCGCCAAATATGCGTCACTGAGTGAAATTTTGCTGTGGCTCTTCGCCCTCATCGGCGTCGGAGGCGCCGTCGCGATTCTCTTCCTCACCGGTGGGCTGGCGGCACTCCCCGCACACTTCGAAGAGGTAACCCCATCCCTGCGCTGGTTCGGGTTTGGTGCCATGCTGATTGCCGGCGCGGCGTCATTAGTATGTGCGTTGTTGGTCAGTTTCTTCCGCTGGGAAGCTGGCCGAGACGCCGCCCGAGAGCACCGCTGAGGTGCGCGTTAACCGCGCAGTGAAAAAACGTCCTAGGATATTCCCATGTCATCGTTGCGCACAGTGAATCACCACAACGTCGAACCCAAAAATAAGCTCGACAAGTTCTTCCAAATATCTCAACGAGGTTCGACCCTCGGGGCTGAACTCCGCGGCGGACTGGCAACTTTCCTGGCGATGAGCTACATCATTGTGCTCAACCCACTGGTGCTCTCCGGGCCGGATGGTTCCGGTGAAACCCTGGGAATTTCGGCGGTTGCAGCCGCCACCGCGCTCATTGCCGCCGTTATCACGATACTGATGGGCATCTGGGCCAACCATCCCTTCGGGTTGGCCGCTGGCCTGGGCGTCAACGCCCTGTTAGCCATTACGATCGCCACCACCCCGGACCTGACCTGGCCCGAAGCGATGGGCCTGGTTGTCATCGCCGGGCTGGTCATGGTCGTGCTCGTGTTGACCGGATTCCGCACGGCGGTCTTCCGTGCCGTCCCCGATGCAATTAAGACCGGCATCGTCGTCGGCATCGGATTTTTCATTACCCTCATCGGGCTCGTCAACGCCGGGTTTGTGCGCCGCGTGCCCGACGAAGCTGGCACCACCGTACCGTTGGGCCTGGGCATCGGCGGGGAATTGTCCGGATGGCCCGTCTTAGTCTTTGTCATCGGGCTCGTTGTCACCGCCATTCTGGTGGTACGTCAAGTCCGCGGTGGCATCCTTATCGGCATTATCATCTCAACGATCCTGGCCAATATTTTCGAAACGCTCTTCGACATCGGGCCATCCGTCGACGCCGCCGGTAACGTCAACTCGGAAGGCTGGAGCCTGGTAGCCCCATCAATGCCCGGCTGGAGCGCCCCGGACCTGAGCCTGCTGGGCAACTTTTCGTTCGGCGCGTTTAGCTCAATCGGCTCTATCGCCGCCTCGCTGTTGGTCTTCGCGATCCTACTGTCGGTATTTTTCGATGCGATGGGAACCTCTGTCGGGCTGGCCCGAGAAGCCGGCAACGTTGACCAGGTCGGAAATATCCCCAATCTTGACCGCGTCCTCCTCGTCGATGCCGTCGGGGTGACCGCAGGTGGCGCCGGCTCGGCATCTTCCACCCAGATTTTCGTGGAATCCGGCACCGGCATCGGCGAGGGAGCTCGCACCGGGTTTGCCTCGTTGGTTACTGGCGTATTGTTCTTAGCCGCGATGTTTCTGACCCCGCTGATCTATTTGGTGCCCTTCGAAGCCGTCGCGCCAGCGCTGGTCATCGTCGGCTTCATGATGATTTCCCAGGTCCGCCACATCGACTGGAACGACGTCGGGGCTGCCTTCCCCGCATTTATTACGTTTGCGCTGATGCCATTTACCTACTCGATCGTCAACGGCATCGGCGCTGGCGTAATCGCCTACGCCGTCATCCGGACCGGCCAGGGACGTGTCCGCGAGGTGCACCCGCTGTTATGGGTTGTGGCCATCGCGTTCGTGTTCTATTTCGGGATGGGCGTATTCCAGGACCTCCTAGGACTGTAAGTCCCTATAGTGGAGACCATGACTTCTATCCCTCCAAAAGCTCAAAGAAAACCGGTTACCGCCCGATATCACGGCGTCGACCTGGTCGATGAATGGGACTGGCTCAAAGATCCCAAAGACCCCGAGGTCATTGCGCACCTGGAAGCAGAAAACGGTTATACCGAGACGGTCACGGCCGACCAGCAACCGCTGCGTGACGCAATTTTTGCTGAGATTAAGGCCCACACCGTCGAAACCGACATGTCGGTGCCCTCGCGCATCGATGACTGGTGGTACTTCACTCGCACCGAAGAAGGCGCCCAGTACGCGGTGCACTGCCGGGTTCCAGTCGAAGATGACTCCTGGGAGCCACCCCAGATCCAACGCGGTGTCCCGCTTCAGGACGAACAGGTCATTCTGGATGGCAACGTTGAAGCCGAAAAGGTCCCATTCTTTTCCCTCGGTGGAATGACGGTCTCCCCCGACGGGCACCTGCTGGCCTACCTGGTCGATGAGACCGGCGATGAGCGCTTCACACTGCGTGTCCGTGATCTGCGCACCGGCGAACAATTCCCCGATGAAATCTCTGGGCTGAGTTATGGGATCGCATTTGATCCATCCGGCACCCGGTTGTTCTACATGGAACCCGACGACGCCTGGCGCCCCTACCGGTTGCGCTCGCACCGGCTGGGCACGGACGTGAACTTCGACGCCGTCGTCCATCAGGAAGATGACCCGCAAATGTGGGCCGGTTTCGGGCTGAGCCCAGACAAAACCAAGTTGCTCCTGGAGCTAGGCAACTCCGAGGTGACCGAAACGCACATCCTGGACCTGACCCTGGTGGCAGCACCCTTAGAACTGGTCATTAGCCGGGAGGAGCGTTCACTTCACGATGTGCTGCCGGTCGGTGACCAGTATCTGATCACTCATAATCGCGCGGCCGATGGCACGCCCCTGCCCAATAATCAGGTCTCAATTGTTGATGCTGATAAGGTTACGGATCGTTCAGCTTGGCGAACTGTCTTTGAACACTCCGAGACCGTAAAACTTGACGGTGTGGGAGTCACCCGGGAGTACCTGTTTGCTGCAGTGCGCTCCGCAACCACGCCTCGCATGTGGGTCATGCCCCTTGACGGCATCGGAACTGAGCAGCAGGCCGACGTCATGGAACCTGCTTTTGCTGAAGAACTATATTCGGCAGCTCCGGTAGGCCAACATATCGATTCGCCCTACATCCGTCTGGGCTACACCTCCTGGGTTACTCCGTCTCAGATTTTGGATTACGACCCCGCAACGAATGCTTCGAAACTGCGGCGGGAGACCGAAGTTCCGGGATACGATCCGGAGCAATATTTAGTCGAGCGGTGGTGGGCACCCGCCGAGTCCACCGACCGACGAGTGGCGATCCCGCTCACGGTCATTCGTCATAAAGATGTCGAGTGGAATGGTGATAACCCTGCGCTGATGTATGGTTATGGCTCCTACGAGGTCTCCATGGATCCAGCCTTCGGCCCGTCGCGGCTCTCACTGCTGGACCGCGGCGTCATCTACGTGGTGGCCCATGTGCGCGGTGGTGGTGAGCTCGGGCGCGCGTGGTATGAAAACGGCAAAAAACTTGCCAAGAAGAATTCCTTTACCGACTTCGTCGATGCGACGCGCTTTGTTGCGTCTTCCGGGTGGGTGCACCCTGACCGAATTGCCGCAATGGGTGGTTCTGCCGGTGGACTGCTGGTGGGGGCCGTGTTGAATATGGCACCCGAACTGTACCGCGTCTGTGTTGCCCAGGTGCCGTTTGTTGACGCGTTGACCTCAATTTTGAATCCTGATTTGCCGCTGACGGCGCTGGAGTGGGAGGAGTGGGGCAATCCGATCGAGGAGCAAGAAGTCTTCGACTACATGCTCAGCTACACCCCGTACCACAACGTCGCACGCAAGAAGTACCCGGCGATTGCTGCGGTGACCTCCCTGCACGATACCCGTGTGCTCTATGTTGAGCCGGCAAAGTGGGTGCAAAAGTTGCGCGCGACTGCATCCAATGGTCAGGACACGCCCCTCGTGGAAGGTGGCTCCCCGATCGTGTTGAAAACTGAAATGGAGGGCGGCCACGGTGGCGCGTCCGGCCGGTACCGTGCCTGGGAAGACCGGGCCTGGGACTTCGCTTTTATCCTTACCGCTCTCAATGCCCAAGAACGCCTCTTCAACCAGGAGAACTTATGACTATTAAAGCTGGAATCGTCGGTTACGGAAACCTTGGCCAGGGGGTTGAATACCTGATCAACTCGCTGGAGGATTTTGAACTCTTTGGGATTTTTTCACGGCGCGAGACCTTGGATACGGATGCTGCAGTCTACCCCGTTGACGATGCTGCCAAGTATAAAGACGACATTGATGTGATGTTTTTGTGCGTTGGCTCCGCAACCGATATCCCCGAACAAGCCACGGGTTTCGCTGAGTATTTCACCACCGTGGATACCTATGACAACCACTCAAAAGTAGCAGAGCACTACGCGGCGATGGACGAGGTCGCAAAGACAAATGATAACGTCGCAGTGGTCTGCACAGGGTGGGATCCAGGCTTGTTCTCCATGAACCGTGTGCTGGGGTTGAGCCTCTTCCCAGAGCCGGTCCAGAATACTTTCTGGGGTAAAGGCTTATCCCAAGGCCACTCGGATGCTGTGCGTCACGTAGCGGGCGTCAAGCGTGGTGTGCAGTACACCATCCCGGCGCAAGATGCGATCGACCAGGCACGCGCTGGTAACGGTCAGGGGCTTTCAAAGACTACGTCGCATGAACGAATTGTCTACGTCGTCGCCGATGAGGCTGACCATGATCGCATTCGTGAAGAGATCGTCACCATGCCGGCGTATTTCGAACCCTACGACACCACGGTTCATTTTGTGTCCGAAGAAGAATTCGAACGGGACCACCAAGGTGCCCCGCACGGCGGTTACGTTATTACCACGGGCGATCTGCAAGGTCACAACGCCAGCGTAGAGTTCAGTCTGGAATTGGATTCGAACCCAAATTTCACTGCGGCAGCAATGGTGGCTTTTGGTCGCGCGGCAGCACGGTTGAAAGAGCAGGGTCGGTCCGGTGCTTACACCGTGCTGGAAGTACCACCGTATTTGCTCAGCCCGCAATCACTTGAGGAATTGTTGGCAACAGAAGTCATCTAACACGTAATGTGCAGCACGTGGCGTCGTCAAAGTCGACTTTGACGACGCCATTGCATTTTAACTCTAAAGGCCACACCGGCTTGCCATGAAAGAGGATAGCGATTCACCACCGATTTGTGACGGCACTATGAATCAGCATCGCAAGTATTGCGTGAACTCAATGCGACGTCGGTGGCGGCGTGATGATCTGGTTTGCCTGAGTGATGCTTTTGACTGGGCCTGTATCCTCAATTGTTCGGGCGGTTGCGGTGATTTCGTTTCGAATGCCTGCCCGGGGATCAGTGGCGCTGGTCTTCTGGTGTATTGGTGACCGGTTGGAGTGGTAACGGTGAGCGATTGAGCGTCACCAGTGTGTTGCCATCCCCGATTCTCCTTGAGCTGGTTGCAGTAGCCACATAATCCGGATCCGTTAGTGAACGTAGTCTCGCCGCCCTTGGCGACGCCTTGGATATGGTCGCCATCTTTGATAGACGCTTCACAGAATGGATTGCGGCAGCTGTTATCGCGCATCAACAGCATTTTTCGCAAACCTGAAGGGAAGGCTCGCGCCCGAGATTCTAAGTTCAATAGTTGCGTTGCGGTCGGGTCAGTGAATAACCGTTGCAAAAACACTTTTAGGTCGTCATCCGCTAACCATTCCCGGGCGATCTCAGCAGGTATGGGGCCATGCCCTGCCAGCCATGCAGCCGTGTCTGCCTCACCGAACAGTGTTTGTGGGGTCATCAGGAGTACTAGGTTAACTTTGGAGGCATTCATCGCATTGGGAGTTCCGGTGCACCACTCGGCCAGCAGATCAAACATCACTTGGTCACGTGAGCGCTTAGTGCCATGAGCGTCATGAGTCTTCCCTGAACTCATGATTGATTTTGCACGAGATTCGAGCGTATTCATCATGTTCTGGACAGCAGGCGCTGGGCCGTAGGCAGTCAACAGCGCCATACCGTCGCCAGCGGGTTGGCAGTTCACGCGGCGGGCATCTTTTGCTTTGCGGTGGCGTGTTGCGGCTGCTTTGGGCTCCAGGGATTGGGCATGGGCTCTGGCTTCTTTCGCAAGTCCTTTAGGGCCAGCTACTCCCAAACGGTCTTTCAGAGCAGCGTCGACGTGTCGACGGTGCTCTGAGGATAAAACCTCGGTGGCTTTGGAGATACTTTGGGCATGTTCTTCTCGGATCGAGCCTGCCGTCAGGGCAGCTTTCGTATAAGGCAGATCCTGATCAAGTGCCCTGGCCAGGTCCAAGAATTGTTGGCCCTTCGCGGGAGCTTCTCTTCGTGCTAGAGCCACTTCACCAGCTATGCCCTTGCCGCGTTCAGCTTTCGCGACCTTCTGTTCTTTTTCGACTGCGATGCGCTTCCGTTCGAACTCGGCTACCTCGCAGGCCATCGCCGCATCGAGCTGCCCCCTGAGTTTTTGATACTCCTGAATGCGCTCGATATGTTCCTGTTCTGTGGCTGCGG
>CAZAAP010000081.1:0-8755 GCA_964482935.1 uncultured Enteractinococcus sp. | reverse complement strand
CAGACTTTCCGGTGCCAACCGGTACTCCGGTCAAAGCAACCGAGGCCGGCACCGTTACATTTGCTGGAGTCCACAGCACTGGCGGGTACCGAGTCGAAATCGACCACGGTCATGGCGTTACCACCGCGTATAGCCACAACTCGGAATTCGCCGTCAGTGTCGGCGACACCGTGTCCAAGGGTCAAACCGTCGCGCTTGCCGGTTCAACAGGCAACTCGACTGGCCCTCACATTCACTACGAAATCCAGATTAATGGCAAATGGGTCGACCCCGAGTTCTACTTGCCCGCACAATCTGACGGTGGCGGCGAAAAACGCCTCTACACGGTCTCCAGCGCCGACTAAGTCTTCATTGTTGTCCATTGAGCCAGGTTCTTCACGGACCTGGCTCAATGCGTTAAGACAACGGAAGTGTCCGATCTAAGAGATTCTTTAAAGCATGACAGTCACGTCGAGACAACGACGCAGTGAGCGCTTCCTCGACACGTTGCACTAACACGGCTGCCCGCTGATACAGCCGCTTGCCTTCCGTCGTAATAACCAACACCCGAGCGCGCCGATCATGCGGTGCGGTCTGTCGAACGAGAAGCCCCCGAGCGGCTAAAGCTTTCGTAAGCGTGACAATCTGCGAAGGATCCAGATGTAACAGGTCAGCGAGTTCGTGCTGGGTCGGTAAATGCCCACCGGCGATATACGCCAGCGTTGAGTACTGACGAATATCAAGTTCCACCTGCCGTAATGCCCGCTGTAATCGCGTTCGGAATTCGTGTTCCACCTGGGTCAACATAAAAAACAGATGCTGACCCAGCGGAGAAGCCTGAGCAGCGACCAGAGGGGCCCCGGACCGCTTGTCTTGCGATTGAAATGACGCGTGCATGCTGCTCCCCACCCATGAATTGACGTTCCAGCCCCCCACCTTACTTCGCTCAGGTGATAGCCGTGGCGCCGCATTGCATCTGACAACGCATTATCTCACGTGTGCTTGGTAGTCTTGATCGAGATCGTCGCCGGTCGAGCCTGACCGCGATTGTATAGAAGGAAATTTGTTCGTACGCTATGACGACATCCTCCAGGACGCCGCTGCCCGGTTGGTTATGGCTCATGGTGGCCGCCGGCGTGTTGACCCAGACGACCGCTAATCTGGTTCGCCCGGTTACGAGCTATAAGCTCATTTTGCTGGGTTGGGGCGAAACAGAAATTGGTATTGCCACCGCCGCTTATGCGCTGCTGCCACTATTTTTAGCCTTACCGTTTGGCCGGTTCCAAGCGCGCTTGCGGTCCCCTCGGAACTTTGTAGCTCTTGGCATAGTCATTCTGGCGGCAGGGGCCGCGTATCTTGCGCTCACCAACAACGTGGCCCAGCTGATGATCGCTTCTGCAGTGCTGGGTGTTGGACACCTGATGTTTACCATCGGTGGTCAAAGCATGGTCGCCAGACGCTCCCGAGCCGCGCACATGGATGCAAATTTTGGCTGGTTCACGGCGTCGTTTTCCGTCGGTCAGATGGTGGGTCCGCTACTGTCAGGCCTGCTGTTGGGCAATAGCTCCCTGGCCGAGGCTCAAGCCGGGGGCGCCGATCTTGCATTTAGCATTAATCTGGCGCTGTGGGTCGGTGCCATCGCATCGGTCATTGCGGTACCGGTGTTATATATCCTGCGGGCGTCACAGCCACCGCCCACGACAGCAACCCAGGATATTGTGACAGTTAAACCCGGCACAAAACCCTCCGCCTTCAATATCTTGCGACTCCCGGGGATCGCCTCACACATGCTCGCGGCCCTTGCCCTGCTTGCAATACTCGATATTCTGGTCGCGTTCATGCCACTGGTCGGTGAATCAGTCGGGGTCTCACCGATGATCATCGGCGCCCTCCTGGCGGTTCGTGGGGCAACCTCAGTGCTATCGAGAATCTTCATCAGGCTATTATCGCAGCGCTATTCCCGAAACACATTGGTGCTGGTGGCCTTACTGGTCTCGGCCGCTGCGATAGCGGTGGTGCCCGCAGTACTGGGTCTGGGGCCTGTCGGCATGACCGTAGCGTTTGTTTGTATGGCCATCGGCGGGTTCACCCTGGGTGTGGGCCAACCCATGACGATGACGATGATTTCTCAGGCAGTGCCGCGGTCGTGGCGTGGTACCGCGCTTGCCCTGCGGTTAGTGGGCAACCGCGTCGGACAGGTTATCCTACCCCTTGCAGCCAGTGTCGTAGCCGGGCCGATCGGTCCGGCTGGCGGCGTTTGGTTTGCCTGTGCCATTCTCGGCATTTCCGGAGCAGAACGGCTCATTAACAAACGGACCGACCCGAATCCGATATGAGCTAGTGGTGCGGTTTACGTCGCTTCAGCAGCCAAAATGCCGCGGCGCCCAGACATGCGGCACCAATCAGACTCGGCAGCACCCATCCGGATCGCTGGGCTGTCACCCGCTCATCGATATCCGCGCTGCTGAGGTCCCCGTGTGTAGTCCTCTCGGCGCTGTCGGGTGCCGAGAGACGCGCTTTGAGCGCATTCAGCTCGTCCTCGGACACCGGTGGCAGAGTTTCTAGGCCAGCGTCATCCTGAGCGGCATCTCGAGGGTGCGGCAGAATGAGACCTGAGCCGGTCTGTGGATCAATACCGAGCATGCGCGTGAGCAGATCGCGGGGATTGTCAGAGAACTGCCGAATAATGCGCGGCCCTATTGCTTCCGGCTGGGAGGCTCCCGGGGAGTGTGGTCGTTGCCCAGCGCGTTCGGTGTCGCCAGGTAGAACCGGGGCGGGCGTACGGGGGTGTGCGGTAATAGCCGAAGTGCTTGGTGTCGATGGCGCGGCAGGAGGCGTCCTCGTCACGGGCGATACCGGCGTGGATGGTGACGTTGGAGGCACAGAAGGTGGTTGTGTGGGCTGGAGGGTAGATGAACTCGGTGTGGGCTCAGGCGTCGGGTTGGGCGATGAGTCTACTGTCTCGGTAGGGTCCGGTTCTTCTGAAGTCGGTGGGGGAGGAACGGTCTTTTGACATTCTCCGGTGAGTGACTCATCCTCCCAGAGTTCGACTGTAATGACAGCTTGGTCTTCAGGGCGTTCGATGCTGATTCGAGTGTCGTGTGTTTCTCGAGGTTGAACTCGCTGACCGTCAACTGACACGCTTATCTCATCGAAGGGCACGTCAGGCTCGAATTCTACGTCTATCTGGCTGATCGTAACATTGACTGTGCAATCAAGCGGCATGACTGCGGGAGTAGTGGGAGCATCGCTTGGGTCAGAACCCGGGGATTCGTCGCCGGTTCCCTCGGCGGGTGGAGGGGGGTGGACGGTGGCATGAGCGGCAGGGATCGAACCACAAGCTAAGAGGCTTGCAATTGCAAAGACCCCGACGCGCGCGGGAATATTCATGCCAATGTCGTAACTTTCTGTGCGATCAGGCCGCGTTCGCTTTCGACTGCACTAAATGCCACGGGCTGGCCTTCGTCCAGTCGGCGGAAGCCTTCGTGGTCGATGCCGGTGTGATGCACGAAGACATCGGCTGAAGCGTCGTCGGGAGTGATGAAGCCGTAACCCTTTTCGACGTTGAACCATTTGACGGTTCCGGTTCGTCGATTGGACATGGGTCAGCTCTCGTTCCTAGCTTTGGGGTTTACAGTGCAACCCAGAGGGGGCCACCACAGTTTAGGCTACTGGAAAAGGCTACTTTTGCGAAACCATATACGAACAAACCGGGCTAACGTGACGAAGAGCTTCTTGCCCGGTTCAAGTACGGATCGGTGGTCGCATAAAAAATCCCGCCGCCTGATGAAAGGGGTTCATCGGGCGGCGGGATTACAACATCACTCGCACCTTGAAGAGGTATCTATAGTCTAAGGACCTTTGGTTGAAACTATCCGAACGTTAGCTGTGAACTTCCTGTACGTTCTAGAGGTTGGTGTATCCGCGGAGGCGATCAAGTTCGCGACGCTGTTTTTTCGTGGGGCGTCCGGCTCCGCGTTCGCGTCGGGGGACCGCCAGCAGATGCCGAGCGACCGGCTCGGGCGAATGATCGTTATATTGTTTGATTGCAACCGGGTGTCCAACGCGTTTATCTAACAGTCCGACGACTTCGATAATGCGCTCGCGACCGGGCTGACGGAAGGTGATGGTTTGTCCGATTCGGAGTTTATGCGAAGGCTTGACGGCTTCACCGTCGATTTTGATTTTGCCGCCTTTGACCGCAGCGTTGGCCGCGGAACGGGTTTTGAAAAGCCGCACCGCGTGTAACCAAACATCAACGCGAACAAAGTCCATAGCGGGTTAGTGGTCCCGAATGTTGCGAAACTGGGATTTATGGAAGACCAGTGGTTCGTGCACGTTGGTGAAATCGGCCAGATTATGGACTTCCAGCAGAGCTACGTCATGGTCTCCGGCAGGGAACTCACCGTACAGCGAGGTTTCCAACCACAAGGCTGATTCGGCAACGAAGATCGCAGCGTTGTTCGTCTCGATATCGAGGCCCTCAAAACGATCGATTCCTTTGGCCGCCATCTGTCGAGCAATCGTGCCCTGACCTTCGCCTAGAATTGAAACGCCAATCCGGTTGGCTTCGCGCAGCAGTGGCCAGGTCGTGGAGCTGTTTTGAACCGCTACAGAAACGAGGGGCGGGTCGAGCGAGACGCCAACGGTAAATGAAGAGGCCACCATGCCGTGGGGTGTGTCGTCCGCGGTGTAGGCGGCCAGGGCTGCCACGCCCGAGGGGAACTGCCCGAAAGCGCTTCGCAGCGAGAGCGGTGACAGGTCGTTGGAAAGTTGAGCTGTGGTGTGCAGGTCGCGGGCTTGCAAAGTAGTTGTCACAATCATGCCTTCAATATGTTGCGCCCGATTGCGCTCGAACGCTGTACTTGCCCGGCACGGGGTGTTCCGTGAGGCCGAATCATCACCTGGGGCACCCCACTACAACGTGGGAGGGTTGCCGTCTTACCAGCCAGGGCTACAATGCGGTAAGAACTCGTGATTCTGGCAATTAGACTAACCTATTTCCAACGGTTCATGCAGTGTAGTTTGTCACATTGCGTTAAATCGTTGGGCGATGGCTGCAGCGTGCGCGTGCAGTCCCTCGGTGTCAGCCAGTGTCTGGATATCGTCAGAAAGTGACTCAAGTCCGGTCTTGTCATAGCGAACGCGTTGTTGCAGGCGCAAAAACGATACCGTGCTGAGGCCAGAGGAGAACCGTGCGGTCCCGGAGGTTGGTAGCACGTGATTGGACCCTGCCGAGTAATCACCCAGCGGAACTGGTGCATAGGGGCCCATGAAGATCGCTCCGGCATGAATGATGTTGGCGAGGACTGCCTCGTCGTCGGCCGTTTGGATCTCGAGGTGTTCGGTCGCAATGGCATTGGTGACTTCAATGGCCTCATCCAGGGTGCCGACCACGAGCGCACCGGATTGCTGCCCGGTCAACGCTTCACGAATCTGGTCTTCAAGGACTGCGCCGGGGACTTGCGCTTCGATTTCTGCGACGACGGATTCAGCAAATTCCATCGAGGTGGTGACCAGCACGGAGGCCGCAAGTGGGTCGTGCTCGGACTGCGATATAAGGTCTGCTGCGACCCAGGCCGGATTGGCAGTTTCATCTGCCAGGACCAAAATTTCGGACGGGCCGGCAACGGCGTCGATGCCAACTCGACCAAAAAACGCCTGCTTGGCTGCAGTGACATAGACGTTGCCTGGCCCGGTGATCAGATCAACCGGTTCGCACACTTGGTGGCCGGCGTCATCATCGACACCCAGTGCCAGCATCGCAATGGCTTGGGCGCCCCCGGTGGCATAGACCTCCTCGACGTCTAGCAGTTTGCACGCAGCCAGTATGGTCGGGTGGGGTAGGCCGTTGAAGTCAGCTTGTGGGGGCGAGGTGACCGCGATACCTGGCACTCCGGCGGCCTGGGCTGGGACCACATTCATAATGACTGACGAGGGATAAACCGCTCGACCGCCGGGCACATAGAGCCCAACGCGCTGGATAGGCACCCAGTGATTTTCAACGGCAGCCCCCTGACCGAGCGGGACGACGGAGTCGGATGGTAGTTGGGCGGCGTGGACGGCACGGGCGCGGGCGATGGATTCTTCTAGCGCTGCGCGAACATCGTCCTCGAGTTCCGCCAGCGCCGTATCGAGTGCGGAGACAGGGACCCGGAGGCTTTCGGGGCGAACCCGGTCGAACTGTTGGGTCAGCTCCAAGACGGCTTCGGCACCGCCTTTTTTCACCTTGTCAATGATGGGTTGCACGATCGCCGAGGCATCCGAAACTTCGAGTTTTGCCCGCGGCATCACGGTTGCGGGATCATAGGTCGTGTTGCGCAAATCAGTGATGTGAAGCATGACTGCTAGTGTAGCCGCTTTCAGGTTTAGTTCAGATCGCGCTGAGAGGATGGTGCCTATGTTGCGTCACGAAACCGAAGAGGCCCCGGCTGAGCCGACCGAGGTGCCTTCCCTACCGAATGTCGAAGAAGCCGTCCCCGAAGATGTACAAAATTCAGCACTTGAGAATATTGAATCGCTCGGTCCGCTTTTTGGTGTCACCCTAAACATCGCCATCGGGGTCCTTTCTGGGATCCTGGTCACCGCAGCGGTGGCCTTAGCGGTACGGTTCTTCCTTCGAACCCGTAAACGTTTCCTGTCGCACCTCAAACTGTTGTTGGTTCCCGCGTTCACCGCGATGGCATTTCTCGGCGCCCGGATTGGGCTTGAGCTGTCCGGCCGGGATATCGCGATGTATGACCTATTGGCATTTCTCTTGCTGATCGGTACGGCGTCTGGTTTTGCGTGGTTTGCCTTACGCATTGTCAATGTGATCGAACGACGCGTGGAATTGCGCTACGACGAAGTTACGGCAGAGGACCGGCGCGGTCGCCGTATAAAGACGCAGATGCAGCTCATCAAGCGCGTCTTACACGCCATTATTGTCGTCATTGCGATTGCTGCGATCTTACTGGCAATCCCGCAGGTGCGTGCTCTGGGTGCTGGTCTTTTGGCTTCGGCTGGTTTGATTTCCGTGGTTGCGGCCCTGGCTGTCCAAACGACTCTGACGAACGTATTCGCCGGGATGCAGCTGGCCTTTACGGATGCGATTCGCGTTGGCGACGTCGTGGTGATGGATGATTACTACGGCACGATCGAAGACATCACGATGTCCTATGTCGTGCTCAAGATCTGGGACGGACGGCGCATTATTTACCCGTCGTCGTACTTCACCACGACCCCGTTTGAGAACTACACGCGTGTGGGCACCGAGATTTCGGCCGGAATCGATTTCCAGGTGGACTGGCGCGTACCGGTTGATGCGCTGCGTGCGCGTTTACGTGCGCTGGTGGAGTCCTCGGATCTTTGGGATGGGCGCGACGCTAAGATTCAGGTATTGGACATTGCCAATGATCGGGCAACTCTGCGGGTTGCAGTGTCTGCACGCAACGCCGGAGAGCTGTGGGATCTGCAGTGTTTAGTGCGGGAGGACTTCATCAAGTTCGTCTCCGAGGAACATCCATATGCCATGAATGTGATGCGTATTGAACAGGCGCCCCCAGAACCCAGCGTTCAAGCACCGGCACAGCAATCTGAGCGTGAGCCTGCAAAACGCAAGCGAGCCAAGGAGCCAGCCCACCGTAGCAGCCGCTGGGATATGACCTCGGTGCCAAGCGTTGATCACAGCCGGACCGCATCCCGGTATAGCTCTGAACCGCCAGTGGAAATTGGATCTATTCCCACCGTCCAACGTCGCAAAAAAGACGACGATCTGGTACCCACGGGGCCAGATAATTCGTCGGTTCCACTAACGAAACCCTCCGAGGATGGCTCGATGTATACCGGATCGGTTGCGGCCATCGAACGCCGAGCCGATATGGCAGGACCCGGCGAGGACGCCTACCGCAGTCGCGCGCAAAACACGAGCGAACTAGATGAGGTCCCGGAACGTCGTGATGACGCCGAGACAACCGACGAAGAACGCGCCGAGGATGCCCGCCGACGTCGTGAGAACGACTAAAAGTTCACTCATTCGGCTAGCTTCGCGGTGTAGAGCCGCTCCATGTCTTCGGAAAAGGGGACAAAGACAACCTTCGACACGGAGATGTCATCAGCCATAGCGCGAACCGTTTCGACCGCAACGGCCACCGCATCGTCGTGTGGCCAGCGATAGACGCCGGCTGAGATAGTGGGAAACGCTATCGATTTGGCGCCGAGTTCATCGGCAACCTCGAGAGCACGGCGATAACAGCTGACCAGAAGGTGTCGGCGGTCTTTGGTTTTCGCATACACCGGTCCGACGGTGTGAATGATCCAGCGAGCAGGCAGTTTGCCCGCCGTGGTGGCGACGGCATCGCCGGTGGGCAGCCCATCGGGCAGGCTGGTGGCTCGAAGGTGTTTGGTAGCTTCAAGGATTTCAGGTCCGCCCGCTCGATGAATCGCACCATCGACCCCACCACCGCCCAGTAGCGAGGAGTTGGCTGCGTTGACAATAGCATCGACTTCGACCGTGGTGATGTCCCCGCGCTGCACGACGATTTCCATGGTTACTCCTTTTCGCTACTGACCACCGAGGTTTCGCGGACTTTGACCGAAATAACCGGCACCGGGAGTTCGCGGAGGAGTTCATCGGCTACCGATCCCATCATGAATTTGGAGAATCCGGAACGCTTGGCAGCCCCAATAACCACCGCGTAGGGGTTCAACTCGGCCACGATATCTTTGAACTCATCTGTCGTAGACCGGCCGCGAGAGTATTTGCGCAGCTCGGTGGGAACCTGGAAGCGAGCCAGAT
>CAZAAP010000080.1:0-8808 GCA_964482935.1 uncultured Enteractinococcus sp. | reverse complement strand
GAGTCGATCATGCCGACACCGGTCCGAGCGGCAATGGTTTCCCGGCGGACCGCTTCTTCACGGGTTTCACCCGCGCGCGGATAGTAGCTGGTGCGACGCCATTCACCGGCCATTTCAAAGACCGCGCCGAGTTCTTCGTGGGCCCGGTCCATCGCGGTTTTACGCAGCGGATCAAAGAGCTTACCGCGCTGCCGCCCGGCAAGCCCCACATAAGAGATCGGTGAGTAGGGGGCACGGAAGGTCGTGGTCCCGATATCTTCCATCGTGTGCCCCTCAAGCACTTGCGACATGACACCGATCGCGTTGACCGCTCCGGTCTTGCCCTGATCGTTGCCCGTGGAGATCGAGGTATAGCGTTTAATGTGCTCGACTGAGGACATGCCAGCGCCGGTGGCACGCAGAATGTCTTTGACACTCTGATCGCGATGCAAGTCCACAAAGTGGTTGGCAAAAGCGTCCTGGTCCTCGCCGTCGGGTGAGGGTACCAAGCGCAGCGGGGCGACCGGTCCGCGACGACCGGGTGCTGCGACGGGTTCTTCCACAAAAGAGTAGTGACCGGTGGCATCGGCTGCGGCAGCACCCGCATTAGCACCATTGGCGAGCGCTTCGCCCAGTGCCAGCGACCCGGTCATTGAACCGGCGTAGTGGAAATCGGCGCGCGGTTGGCCGATGACGAAGCCCTGGACTTCGTTGTCCCACACGGTCTTGCCCTGGCGTTGCGAATGCAGGTGGATGACCGGTGACCAGCCACCCGAAACGCCCAGGGTGTCGACCTCAAGCTGCTGGGTCGTACCCAAGGTGCCGTCGTCGTGGTATTCGGCCACGGTGATGCCTGTCAGTTCGCCATCATCGTTGCCGGTGGTATCGCATACGACCGATCCGGCCAGCACAGTAATGCCCGCAGCCACCGCGTCACCGGCAATCTCGGAGAGTTCAGCTCGAACATCGACCACCGCAACCAGGTGGCCGTGGTCCGCCAGCTGATGTGCCAGTGGGTAGACCGAGTCATTAGTGGTAAACAGGGCGATGCTGCTACCGGAAAGCACCCCGTAGCGGTTCAGGTAACCGCTGATGCCGGAGGCGAGCATAATGCCTGGTCGATCGTTGTTTTTGAACACGATCGGACGCTCGTGGGCCCCGGTGGCCAGGACGACCTGTTTGGCGCGGATGTGCAGGGTGCGCTCGCGAGAAACACCGAATGGGACCTGTTCGTCGAGGTGATCAGTGCGGCGCTGGGTGGCCATGAAGTAGTTGTTTTCGTAGGCGCCAAAGACGGTGGTGCGGCCCAGCAGGGTCACGTCGTCGTTGGCTTGGAGTTCCGCGGTGGTTTCGGCAAGCCAGTCGTCGGCTGGTTTGCCGTCAATCATTGCATCGGGAGTCCCGGCGAGATTGCCGCCAAAGGTCGCGCGTTCATCCAGGATCAGCACGCGGGCTCCGGCTCGGGAGGCTTGGAGCGCAGCAGCTAGTCCGGCGGGGCCTGCGCCCACAACCAGGACATCGGGATGTTCGTAGGCGTAGTCGTAGTATTCCGGATCTGCAGTCTCAGCGAGTTTGCCAATGCCCTGCAGGTGCGTGGCGACCATGTTGTTGGTGACCTCGACGGTGGGACCGATCAACATTGTCTCAGGTATCGTATTGGTCTTGGCACGAGTGACGGTGACCAGCGAGTTGGGTTCTTCGACGCCGGCGGCCAGCACGCCGCGGGGGCGGCCGAGATAGATCGAATTGCCGACCGTGCGATACCCGTTGGCCAACATGGCCGAAGTGACGGTGTCGCCTCGGTAGGCGGTCATCGTGTGCCCGTCGACGGTAATTTCGAGGGTTTCAGTGCGATCAATGGCCGCACCGGAGGCGACGTCTTCGGAAACTCGGAACGACGTGCCGGTGGTAAGTGCAGTCGAGGTCATCGGGTGCCTCCGTTGAGCGTTGCGGTGTCTGGGCGTGGAGTGCCAACCGGGTAGGTGGCTTTGAATTCATAGGACACGGTGTCGCGCACCGCGTTGAACCATTTGCGACACCCTTGCAGGTGAACCCAGCGTTCGGCTCGCTCCCCCAGCGGGTTGTCGCGGAAGTAGAGCCATTCGGCCCATTCGTCATTTGTCAGGGCCTGTGGGTCTTTGGGATACGGCACATGGGCCTGGGAGCCGTATTCGAATTCGGTTTCATCGCGTGGCCCGCAATTCGGGCAATCAATGAGCATCATGGGTTGCGGTTCTCCTAGTGCAGCACGCCCGAGGCCGAATGTTCATCGACCAGGTGTCCGGTGTAGTAGCGGTCTAAGCCAAAAGCCTTGTTATATTCGTGCGGTTCATCATGGGCAATCGTGTGGGCCAGAGTGTAGCCACCAATCGGGGTGCCCTTGAAACCGCCGGATCCCCAACCGCAGTTGATGTACATGCCTTCAACCGGAGTTTTGCCAATGATCGGCGTGGAGTCCGGTGAGATATCCACGACGCCGCCCCACACGCGAATCAAATGCGCGCGAGCAAAAATTGGAACCAGCTCGACGGCGGCCGCCAGCTGTCGTTCGATCGTATGGAAACCGCCGCGGGCACCATAGGCGGTATACGGGTCAGTGTTGGCACCCATGACCAGTTCACCCTTGTGTGCTTGGGACACGTAGACGTGGATGTGGTGGGAGGTCAGGATCATCGGGTGAACCGGTTCGAATAATTCCGAGACCAACGCCTGGAGGGTACGAGACTGAATGGGGATCTCGAAGCCAGCTTTTTCGGCGAGCAGCGACGAGTGTCCAGCTACTGCGACGCCAACTTTTTCGGTTGCGATGTTGCCGCGGGTGGTTTCGACGCCGATGACTTTGTCGCCGTCTTTGATGAACCCGGTGACTTCGGTGTTCTGGATAATGTCGACGCCCATCGCTGAGGCTTTGCGGGCGTAGGCCCAAGCGACATGGTCGTGCTTGGCGATTGCCGCACGTGCCTGATAGGCCGCACCCATAACCGGGTGCCGAATGTCTTGCGAGGTGTTAACAATTGGCAGGAGTTCTTTGACTTCCTGCGGCGTGAGCCATTCCGCGTCAGTACCATTAAGTCGGTTCGACTCCACCCGACGAACGGATTCGCGAACTTCGGCGTCAGTGTGAGCCAGGGTAACGAGCCCCCGCTGGGAAAAGAGAAAGTCGTATTCGAGTTCTTCGTCGAGGTTCTCCCACATTTGTAGTGAGCGATCGAAGAAGCGTGTGGATTTATCCAACATGTAGTTGGATCGGATGATCGTAGTGTTGCGGGCCATATTGCCGCCGCCCAACCAACCTTTATCGATCACCGCAACGTTGGTAATACCGTGTTCTTTCGCCAGGTAGTACGCGGTTGCAAGACCGTGACCACCAGCGCCAACGATTACGACATCATAAGAGGATTTGAGTCGAGGGTTGCGCCATAGGAAATCCGGGTGTTCCGGTAGCAGATCTGCCATCGTGCCGATCCCATTCTTCATAGAGGTCTAGATGAAACACCAGAAGTGTTTCTGGCACCACTAACACTAGAAGCGCGGACGGAGATCTTCTAGGCTTTTTGAAACATTTCGCTTTAGAACGCCTAAAAAGTACTAACCATTCCGGATATCTAAATGATCATGGACTTGCCGCACCGGTTCTTATCGCTACTCTGGCAGCATTGCAAGGATATAGTGTCGCACTGAGCCACTTGAGAGGCTACCAAAATCCGCGCCCCTTTCTACACGTTTTTACTTGAGGTACGTCACACACCCCTCCGAACCGCGTGTCTCGCCGTGCATTTTCCTCAGCCCGCGACGACGCGAACGCAATGACCAGCGCATGCACAAAGGGCCGACCCGGTATCACCGGATCGGCCCTTTGTTGGAGGTCGTATTAGCACTCAGGCATGGTTACGGCAAGTGCCAGTCCACCTCGGGAGGTTTCCTTGTACTTGTCCATCATGTCCGCGCCGGTGGCGCGCATCGTTTCGATGGCCTGGTCGAGGCTGACCTTGTGGCTGCCGTCGCCACGCATGGCAAGGCGTGCTGCGTTGATCGCCTTGACCGAGGCTATGGCATTGCGTTCGATACATGGAATCTGGACGAGTCCACCCACCGGATCGCACGTCATCCCCAGGTTGTGTTCCAAGGCGACTTCAGCGGCATCTTCCACCTGAATGACTGTGCCACCCATAACGGCGGCTAAACCAGCTGCTGCCATCGAACAGGCGGAGCCGACCTCACCCTGACATCCGACTTCCGCACCCGAGATGGATGCTTGGGTCTTGATGATGATGCCAATGGCGCCTGCAGTGAGCATGAACTCGATGATCTTGTCATCGGTCACGTCATCCAAGAACCGTGTGTAGTAGTGCAACACGGCGGGGATGATGCCCGCGGCCCCGTTGGTTGGGGCGGTCACGACCCGCCCGCCGGAGGCGTTTTCCTCATTGACGGCCAGCGCGTACAGGTTGACCCATTCGATGCCGCGCAGGGCATCGGTGGTGTCACCGGTACGCTCTGATGCGCCACCTTCGGTGAGCTGTTTATACAGTTTTGGTGCTCGCCGGGTCACCTTGAGACCACCGGGCAGGGTGGTCTCAGTGCGCTCAATGCCGGACTGCACGCAATCTTGCATGACCTGCCAGATATGTAGCAGCTCGCAGCGGATCTCTTCTGGTTCGCGCCATTCGATCTCGTTTTCCCAGGTCAATTCAGCGATGGATTTGCCATGGGTTTTGCATAGTGCCAGCAGCTCATCAGCGGTGCTGAACTCATGCCGGACTTTACGTTCGGTGGCCAGTGGTTTATCGAGTTCTTCCTCGGTTACCACGAACCCGCCGCCAATCGAATAGGAGATCTGCGAGTCCAGTTCCTGGCCATCAGCTCCATACACCGTGGTTTTCATCCCGTTGGGGTGGCCCGGTAGGGATTTGCCAAGGTGCAAGATGACATCGTGTGCTCGATCGAAATCAATGGTTTTGGTCCCCGCCAACTGCAGGGTCCCCGAGGTTTCCACCTGTGCAATGATGTCATCGACCTGATCGGGCACGATCGTTGCGGGATCGTGCCCGGCCATTCCAAGAATCACCGCGGTGTCAGAGTGGTGTCCAATACCGGTGGCTCCTAGGGAACCAAAGAGCTCAACTTTTGCCCGCGTGGTCGCGGACAAGGTTTGGGGGGTTAGACCGTTGATGAACTGGGCTGCGGCCCGCATCGGGCCAACGGTGTGAGACGAGGAGGGTCCTAAACCGATAGAGAACATATCCAGCACACTTAATGCCATGGGTTATCCTTTCGGACCGGAAAACTCGAGCATCGCATCGAGTAACCAGTTGACGACGTGGTCAGCGAATGAAATACGCGGTGCTAGCCACCAGGTGTGCTCTGCTACCCGCCAAAGGATCAGCGGGGTTTGAGCAATTTCGGTGACATATGCCTGGTTGACCTGCCAGGCTCGCGGGTGGAGATCTAACGGGCAAGATTTGCGCAGCACGAATTCGGCTGCTTCGCCCGAGACCTCGATGATTGTTCGGTTGGCTGACAGCTCCAAAACCTGACCGGAGTGATCGCCAAGCGTCCGCTCCAGGGTTTCGGCCAGACCGGTGTCTGGTTTGTCGATGGCTAGGAATTCATCCGGTGACAGCCAGACAACAGCGGTCGTTGATGGGTCACCGACGACTTCCCCGACCTTGGACGGTAGTCCGCCCAAAGCAGCAGCGAGTGCCGCATGGCCTTCGGTGCCTTCGGCAGCACGGAGGCCGACCTGTGTGGTGAATGGGATTTCACGCACGGTCACGGCAGAGCCGGAGGCATTTTGCATTTCTTCGGTGCGAGCGGCAAGCGGTGAGCGCCGCAGTTGTTGTACATTAGCCATCTCGACGAGCTCCTTCGGCATCATATAGAACGGTTGGTCCGATTTTCATGGTGACAACTTCGCCGTCAACCAGGGCCTTGAGGCTTTCACCAACACGGTCAAAACCATTTTTGATCAGCGCCAGGCCAAATGTACGGCCCAGTGCAGGCGAGTTGTAGGAGGCGGTGACCCAGCCCTCTTGTGGGACCGGACCGGCGGCGATATCGAGTGGAGTATCCATGGCAACTAGGGCTTCACCTTCTTCCAGTCGGAAGGTCGGATCATCCGGAAGCACCGATACTAGCTGCTTTCGGTCCTCCCGTACATTGTCTGCCCGTGAGAAGGAGCGTTTGCCAATGAAATCCTTGTGCTTGGAAACGATCCATTCCATCGCGGCGTCTTGAGGAGTCACGGTACCATCGGTTTCTTGGCCGACGACGATAAATCCTTTTTCAGCGCGCAGTACGTGCATGGTTTCGGTGCCGTACGGGGTGATATTGAATTCCGCGCCGGCTTCGGCGACGGCTTCCCATATGGTCAAGGCGTACCAGGAATCCACGGCTAGTTCCCAGGCGAGTTCGCCCGAGAACGAGATGCGGCTGGCGCGAACTGGGATACCGGATGCCAGGGTGATGTCACGGAATTCCATGAACTTAAAGCCTTCGGCCGAGAAGTCCTCGTGCGGGGCAAGTTTGTTGAGCACGTCACGGGATTTAGGCCCAACGACGGCTACGGTCGCATATTGCTCAGTCACGGAGGTGGCATATACATCAAGTTCTGGCCACTCGGTTTGCAGCCATTCTTCGATCCAGTCCATTACGTCGGCAGCACCCGAGGTGGTGGTGTGCATGAAGTAGCGGTCTTCGGCTAGGCGTAGGGTCACGCCGTCGTCGAAGATCATGCCATCGGGTTTACACATCACACCGTAGCGGCCCATACCTACCTTGAGTTTGACCCAGCCGTTGGTGTAAATCCGGTTGAGGAACTCGGGGGTGTCTTTACCTCGCAGTTCGATCTTGCCCAGGGTCGAACCGTCGAACATGCCAACCGAATCACGCACGGCAGCTGTTTCACGGTAGACGGCTTCGTCCATGGTCTCATTGCCCTGCGGGTAGTAGCGGGCACGCTTCCACTGGCCGACGTCTTCAAACACCGCTCCGGCGGCCACGTGTGCCGAGTGGATCGGGGTACCGCGAGCAACTTCGAAGAGTTTGCCGCGGCGACGTCCGGCAAGGGCTGCGAAACCAACCGGCGTAAACGGTGGACGGAAGGTGGTCGTCCCGATCTCGGAGAGATCATCGACCCCCAGGATCGTTGCCATGACACCGATCGCTGGGACACCGGAGGTTTTACCCTGGTCAGCGCCCGTGGAAATCGAGGTATAGCGTTTGACGTGTTCGACCGATGACATTCCGGCGCCGGTTGAACGCAGAATATCGGCGACCGACTGGTCACGCTGCAGATCAACGTAGTGGTTGACGTAGTTGTCGGCATCTTCGCCGTCCGGCGAGGGGACCAACCACAGCGGCTGGACGGGCCCGTATGGACGATCGATCGCGCGGGCTGCTTTGGCTTCGGCTTCATAACCGGCAGCGGTTGCAGCTGCGGCACCGGCTTGGGCACCCGAGGTCAACGCTGAGGCGGTCGAGTATTTTCCGGTGAGCGCACCGGCTAGGCGCATGTCGTCAACGGATTCGACGGCGATAAAGCCTTGGAGCTGAGCGTCCCAATCGATGCGACCTCGGCGACCGGAGTGCAGGTGCACGACCGGCGACCAGCCACCCGAGACAGCAAGGGTATCTACTTCGATGCGCTGAGCCTTCGAAGCATCCAGGGTGCCGTTGATTGGAGCCACCGTGATGGCGGCTAGTTCATCGTCGTCACCGGCTTCAGTGTCGATAACGGCGGAACCGATCAGGACATTGACGCCTTCGGAGACTGCTTGTTGGGCGGCGGCTGATGCCGAGGAACGTGCATCGATCACGGCGACGACGCCTCCGGTTGCGGCAAGTTCCGAAACCATTGGGTAGACCGAGTCGTTCGTGGTGAACACCGCGATTTGCTGACCGGCACGCACCGCGTAGCGGTTGTGGTAGGCGCGGACTGCCGAGGCCAGCATGATGCCGGGGCGGTCGTTGTTCGCAAAGATCAGCGGGCGCTCGTGAGCACCGGTGGCCAGCACAATCTGATCGGCGCGGACATGCCAGACCCGTTCACGTGAGATGCCCTCACCGGGAGCTTCGTCCAGGTGATAGGTACGGCGCTGAACGGCGATCGCATAGTTCTCGTCGTAGACGCCGGTTACGGTCGTATCAGCAAGAATATCGACGTCGTCGGTGGCAGATAGTTGAGTTACCGTGTCGCTGATCCATTGTGGCGCAGGCACACCGTCGATGACTTCATACGGTGCATCAAGCAGGCTCCCGCCGGCCCATGGCTTTTCGTCCATGAGCATCACGCGAGCACCAGAAGCGGCTGCGTTGGCGGCGGCAGACAATCCTGCCGGACCGGCCCCGACCACCAATACATCCGTATGAACGTGGACGTGGTCGTAGTAAGCCTGGTCCTGAGCAGGGTCAAGTTTACCTAATCCACGAAGCTGAGTTGCTTTTAATCCATTGGTCACCGGAACAGTGGTGGAAGTCATCATCGACTCTTCCACGTCTGCGTCATGCCGTGGTGAGAGGTGCACCAGGGAGTTGGGCTCTTCGACGCCGGCGGCAAACACGCCGCGTGGTCGGTTCCAGTACATTGAGTTGGCGGCCGAGCGGGTGCCGGTGGCCAGCAGAGCTGACGCGACCGTATCACCGCGCAGGGCTTGAGTTTCGTTACCGTCGATCGTGACGTCAACGGTGTCGCTGTAATCTACAACAGCATGAGGCGCCTGGTCGGGGCTGAGCCGGTAGGAGCGTTGTGCGGATTGTTCACGCATTTGTGTGGTCTGATCTGTGGGGGTGCGTGTCACTTGGAACCTCCGGAGACATCGGGGCGTGGGG
>CAZAAP010000079.1:0-8934 GCA_964482935.1 uncultured Enteractinococcus sp. | reverse complement strand
CATCTTGTTGCCGTTCTCGGACTATGCGTTCAACAAGGCGCACTCGGCGGCTTACGGTCTGGTGTCATACTGGACTGCCTACCTGAAAGCTCACTACCCCGCCGAATACATGGCCGCTCTATTGACTTCGGTGTCGCATGACAAAGATAAGCTGGCGATCTATCTCAGTGAGTGTCGGCGGATGGATATTAAAGTCCTGCCACCGGACGTGAATGAGTCTGCACAAAACTTCACCCCGGTTGGGACTGACATCCGGTTCGGTATGGGAGCGGTTCGAAACGTTGGCGCTCATGTGGTGACAGGGATGGTCAAAGCCCGCGAAGAGCAAGGTGCGTTCACCAGCTTCCAAGACTTTTTCAAAAAAGTCCCACAAGAAGTCTGTAATAAGCGCACCATCGAATCGATCATTAAAGCTGGTGGCTTCGATTCGTTGAACTACGCTCGGCGAGCCTTGCTGGCGGTGCATGAAGAAGCCGTCGACGCGTCTATGGTGCAAAAGCGGCAAGAAGCCAATAACCAATTCGATTTCTTCTCCCTGCTGGAAGACACTGAGGACGCCGGTGTCGATACTGGGTTCGGTATCACCGTTCCTGATCTACCGGAGTGGGATAAGAAAACCAAACTTGCTTTCGAACGTGAAATGATCGGCCTCTATGTCTCCGACCATCCGCTTCAGGGCTTGGAGCAGGTACTGGATCAACACGCTGAGCACACGGTTAGTCAAATTCTTGACGATGAAGGACCCGCTGATGGATCATTCGTCACGATTTCTGGACTGATCACGTCGTTAGAACGTCGAGTCGCCAAAACCTCGGGCAACCCCTATGCTCGAGCCGAAGTCGAAGACCTGGCCGCTTCGATCGACGTGATGTTTTTTGGCCGCGTCTATGAGCCCATTTCCAGTGTCATTGCGGAAGATCTTGTGGTCTCGATTAAAGGACGTGTCCAACGTCGAGATGACGGCTCAGTGGTAATCTCGGCACAAGAAATGACGATCATCGACACCACTGATCTGGGCGCAGATGGCCCACTGAACTTGACGATCCCGTCATTCAAAGCCACCGAGCCCCTCATCCGTCAACTCGGTGACATCTTGCGTAACCACGCAGGCACGACCGATGTGAACATCAAGTTGGTGGGGAATTTGTCGATGGAAGTTATGCGTGTCGGACCGCAATACAAAGTGAACCCCAATCCCGCTCTGTATGGAGACCTGAAGGTACTGTTAGGTCCTTCCTGTCTCGAATAACTTCACTGAAAACCTTTCATGGGCGATGGCTAAACGGGCGCCGTCACTATATGTAGTACCTCAGGGGGTTGAACTACAACTACATGTAGGGCTAGTATTTGTTTAGACCTAATTTATAGAGAGGTTTGCTTCCCCATGCACTGTCCTTTTTGTCGACATGAAGAATCCAGAGTAGTAGACTCACGGTCATTAGAGGACGGTTCAGCAATTCGTCGCAGACGCGAATGCCGGTCGTGCGATAAACGCTTTACCACGATGGAAACCACATCATTAAGTGTGATTAAGCGATCCGGAGTGGCAGAACCGTTCAACCGTGCCAAAGTTATCAACGGAGTGCGAAAAGCCTGCCAGGGCAGACCTGTCGACAACGACGATTTGGCGAAACTGGCTCAGGAGGTTGAAGAGACGATCCGGGCGACCGGCCATGCCGAAGTCGATGCTCACGAAGTCGGGCTAGCGATCCTAGGCCCCTTACGCAGGTTAGATCAAGTCGCGTACCTTCGTTTCGCTTCGGTATACCAGGATTTTGATAATCTCGACGACTTCGAAAAAGCCATTCACGAGCTACGGGAACGTCCCGACGCGCAAGAACCGCTGCAAGCTAAGCTGTTCACCCGCTAAAAACTCCGGTGGGGCCTGGAAGGGGAAGCCAGGTCCCACCGGTTTACGCACCTAGTCAGTAATGGTGAGAATTTCAGCGCCGTTCTCAGTGACAACAATGGTGTGTTCAAACTGGGCGCTACGTTTCCGATCTTTGGTCACGACCGTCCAACCGTCGTCCCACATCTCCCAGGCAATACCGCCCAAGGTGAGCATGGGTTCGATAGTAAACACCATGCCAGGGACCATGACTTCGTTATGGCGTGGAGCCGTATCATAATGTGGCACGATCAACCCGGAATGGAACTCGCGGCCGACACCGTGGCCTACGAAATCTTCGACTACCCCGTACCCAAAGCGTTTGGCATACGTTTCAATCACACGCCCGATTACATTAATTTCGCGACCCGGCTTGACTGCCTTGATAGCGCGCTCGAGTGCTTTTTCGGTACGCTCGACCAGCAGCTGTGATTCTTCGTCGACGGTGCCAACCAAAAAAGTCTTGTTGTGATCCCCGTGATGGCCATCTTTGTAGACCGTGATATCGATATTGACGATATCGCCGTCCTCCAAGATGGTGTCATCTGGGATGCCGTGACAGATCACCTCGTTGAGGGAAGTGGTCATAGACTTCGGATACTCTTTATACCCCAACGTTGATGGCCACGCATCGTGGGAAATGACGAACTCGTGACCAATCCGGTCAAGCTCAGCCGTGGTGATGCCCGGCTGAATATACTGCTCAACGACATTCATTGCTTGTGCTGCAAGACGTGAAGCAGCACGGATCTTTGCGATGCCCTCTACGTCGTACACATCACCATGAAGTCCTTCAACGGCGTCTTGTTTCCCAACATAATCAGGGCGCGCAATGTGGACGGGAACGGGCAGCTGCGGCGCCACGTAACCTGGAGTTAACCGTCCCAGGGGAGCCCGCGAGCCTGGCTCGCCACGTGGTGGGGAATCGACCGGTTGGTTATGAGACTCAGGTGAGCCGGGTTCAACCGATGGACGAGACACAACGTTCGGTGGTGTAAAAGTCATAAGGACAAGTCTATCTGGCCGACGCCTTCATCTGGTATGAAAGAAGCATGACCGAAGAAAAACGCTACTGGTACAACGTCAAAACGGGCCAAGTCGAAGATGGTCCGCAATCATTTTCCAAAGATCGAATAGGCCCTTTCGCCACTCGACAAGAGGCTGAAAATGCACTGGATACCTATGCCCAACGGAACCGGGCCTGGGATGAGGACGACAAAGAAGACGAGGAATGGGGGCTTCTCTAGAAGCTATAATCGTCGTTAGGGAACTCAGCCTTTAATACGTCTTCGCGGTACTGTTGCGCCGCTTCTGATAGTACCTGACCGACGTCCGCGTATTTTTTGACAAATGAGGGGACGCGACCGCGATTGAGCCCGAATGCGTCTTGCCACACTAACACTTGTCCGGTGGTGGCATTGCCGGCTCCGATGCCTACCGTTGGGATGGTCAGCGCCGCATCCACGGCTGCCGCAACTTCGGCAGGCACCATTTCCATCAGCAACATCATCGCACCGGCTTCCTGAAGCACCAGTGCTTCTTCGACCATCTTGGTAGCCGCATCGACTTCGCGTCCTTGTACACGATACCCGCCTAGAACATGTTCAGACTGTGGGGTAAACCCGGTGTGAGCTACCACAGCAACTCCGGCAGCAGTCAACGCCTGGATATGCGGCGCATACTCAACGCCACCTTCCATCTTGACCGCAGAAATGCCAGTTTCTTTAACCAATCGAATGCCTGACTCCACAGCCTGCTCGACAGAGGCTTCATAGGATCCAAAGGGTAGGTCTGCAAGTACAAAGGCACGCTGGGTGCCGGCTACGACAGCTTTAGAAAACGTGATCATGTCCTCCATGGTCACGCCCAGGGTGGAGCTCTGCCCTTGCACCACATTGCCCAGAGAGTCGCCGATCAATAAGGTCTCGATCCCGGCATCATCGAAGATACTTGCGGTCGTTGCGTCGTAACACGTCAACATCGCAAATTTACCGCCGGCGTCCTTAATCTGCTGGAAGTGTACGGTCCGATACCGACCGGGGGTCTTTTTCAATACTGAATACGGGGAATCAACCATGCCAACAGTCTAATGGCACATTGCTATTGTGGTAGGTGAACCCCAAGTTTTTGACCGATCGAAAGAGATACCGCAGCGATGGATCGTCAGCAAGAATACGTTTTACGCACCCTCGAGGACCGTGATGTCCGTTTTATCCGACTGTGGTTCACCGATGTGATCGGCGCACTCAAATCTGTAGCATTGGCCCCGGCTGAAGTTGAATACGCTTTCACCGAGGGTTTGGGTTTTGATGGCTCCTCAGTCGAAGGCTTCACTCGGATCTTCGAATCTGACATGCTTTTGCAACCTGATCCCACGACGTTTCAGATTCTGCCCTGGCGGGGCGATGAAGAACAGACTTCAAGAATGTTCTGCGATGTCAAAATGCCCGACGGCGAACCATCTATGGCCGACCCGCGACATGTCCTACGCCGCACCTTGGAACACGCCGCAGATATGGGGTTTAGCTGCTATCTGCACCCCGAAATTGAATTCTATTTATTCAAAGCAGGACAATGGGACGACCAGGGCGTACCCGTGCCGGTAGATCAGGCCGGTTATTTTGATCATGTACCCGGTGGGGTCGCCCAGGATTTCCGGCGCGAGGCTGTCTCCATGTTGGAAGCTGTCGGGATATCGGTCGAGTTTTCTCACCATGAAGCAGGCTACGGACAAAACGAGATCGACCTGCGAGTAAGCGATGCTTTGTCTTCCGCCGATAACATCATGACCGCACGCACTGTCATCAAAGAAGTCGCGACCTTGCAGGGTCTGCATGCAAGTTTTATGCCCAAGCCGCTCGGCTCACAACCTGGCTCAGCCTTGCACACGCACTTTTCGCTGTTCGAATCTGATGCCAACGCATTCCATGAGCCCGGCGCAGAGTATCAGTTATCCACCACGGCACGTCGGTTCATCGCAGGGGTCTTGCGGTATTCACCAGAAATTACGGCCGTTACCCACCAGTTCGTGAACTCGTATAAACGACTGTGGGGTGGAAAAGAAGCACCGTCCTATGTTTCGTGGGGACATAACAACCGTTCGGCGCTGGTGCGGATCCCACTACATAAGCCCAATAAGGCCGGCTCGGCACGCATCGAATACCGCGGAATCGATGCCGCAGCCAACCCCTATCTGGCGTATGCGTTGTTGATCTCGGCTGGTTTGAAAGGCATCGAGGAAGAGTATGAACTTCCCGAAGCAGCCGACGACGATATTGGGCTCCTGACCACCCGCGAGCGCATGCTCATGGGACATGGGTCGCTGCCGACCACACTGCACGATGCGCTGGGTATCCTAGAAGAATCGGAATTTGTTGCCGATGTACTAGGTGAAACGGTCTTCCAGTCATTCTTGCGAGCCAAACGCGCTGAATGGGATGAATACCGAGTCAATGTGTCGCCCTTTGAGATCCGGCGTTATCTGGATGCCGTATGAGTCAGCCGTTGAGCCAAATGGAATTATTATCCGTCGGTCTCCAGGACACTGCGCGCGCCGAATCCCTGCTGCAGTCTCGAGAACTTGAAGGCCTAGGGATCGCCGAATTATTAGCACAGCTTGCGGTCGCACCCGACCCAGACACCGCGCTGCTGCTATTGATCCGACTCATCGAACGTGACCCCACCGTGGCCGATCTGGTGGTAACTGGTCAGGCGCGCCCACTATTGCGAGTACTGGGCGCCTCCGAAGCGCTCGGTGAATTTCTTATTCGCCGTCCCGAGCAGTTGGATATCTTCCGCAACCCCGACGTCGACTCAACGCCGGCCAGCGGGGGACTGACCGATGAGCAAGGTCATTTCAGAGATGCGTCGCAAACACTGCGGACACGACTCCTCAACGCGGTCGGTGCTGACGCCAGCCACGAGGTGCCCATCGCCACGGTTACCGGAAAAGATGCCTCGGTCGCACTACGAGTAGAATATCGACGACATTTAGTGGCCATCACAGTCCAGGATCTGACGGCCCAAGATCCAGTAGCGTTGCAACCGGTAGTTTCTATGTGGCTATCGGATCTGGCCACCGCCGTTCTGGATGCTGCCCTGGCAGTATCACGTGCAGAAACCCTCACACGTCACGACGCAGCCCGTGACGTTGAGCTGAGCGTCATAGCCATGGGTAAATGCGGCGCCCGGGAACTCAATTACTTTTCAGACGTGGACGTCGTCTTCGCCCACGACGTCGTGGAGGGATCCGAACTGACCGGCCGCGCTGCGACTGATATCGCCGTGGAGCTTGCCGCCGGGATCTCCACGGTTGTCAATCAGCCAGCGCGTGAGCCTGCGTTGTGGGAGGTGGACACGAATCTGCGGCCCGAAGGTCAAGACGGAGTATTGTCTCGCACGGTAGCCTCACATCTGGAGTACTACCAGCGTTGGGCACACACCTGGGAGTTTCAAGCCTTGCTGAAGGCCCGGCCGGTGGCCGGCAACCTTGACCTGGGCCAACGGTATCTCGATGCGTTGGGCCCGTTGGTGTGGCAAGCCTCGACCCGCGAAGGGTTTGTCCGTCAGGTCCAGCGTATGCGCCACCGCGTCATCGACCATATCAGTCACGAGCAGCGCCAACGCGAGATCAAGCTTGGTCCCGGTGGTCTGCGCGACGTCGAATTCCCCGCTCAGCTGCTTCAACTGGTGCACGGCAAAACCGACCTCGATCTGCGTGTGCGTGCCACCGAAGATGCGCTTGAGGCCCTGCAGGCTGGCAGTTACATCGGCCCCAGTGATGCCCAGGTCATGACCAATAATTATCGGTTCTTACGGTTGATTGAACACCGGGTGCAATTGGTTCAGCTACGGCGTACGCACATGATGCCCGATACTGAACCTGAGTTGCGCATGCTCGCCCGCGGGGTGCGACCTATGGACGGCGGCTGGCCCAAGGACCACGAACAACTGGTCAAAGCGTGGCAAGCCACCGTGCGATCCAACCGCACGTTATTTGAACAGATTTTCTACCGTCCACTGTTGCCCTCGACTGCGGCCCTATCGCCTGACGACGCGCGTCTAACCCCCGAAGCCGCCACCGCCCGATTGGCCGCACTGGGCTATCACGACCCACGAGGCGCAGTCCGACATATCGAATCGCTGACCTCAGGGGTCTCCCGGCAGGCCAAGTTGCAACGCCAGATCCTGCCGGCAATGTTGGGATGGCTCGCCTCAGGACCGGACCCCGACAGCGGGTTATTAGGATTCCGCAAACTCAGCGAATCCGTTGGGGGATCGCACTGGTATCTTCACATGCTGCGAGACTCCTCGGCTGCAGGGGAGCGCCTCGCGCATGTGTTGTCCTCTTCCCGGTATATATCTGACATGCTCGAGCACACGCCGCAAGCCGCCGCTTGGATGGACCGAGACCAGGACCTGATGCCGCTGAGTTTAGACACCATTACCACCGAGATGACTGCGCTGATGCAAAGGCACCCGGTACTTCCCGAGGCCGCGCGGTACATTCGCGTGGTGCGGCGCCGAGAGATTCTGCGCATCAGCCTGGCTGATGCCTGTGACCTCGTGTCGCAGCATCAAGTGTCGGTAGCCCTGGCAGCCGCTGACCAAGCGGCCGTCGAAGCACTGCTGCAGATGGTGCACGATCACGTCACCCAAAAGTGGGGCGGGGAAGGGCCGCGTGCCGAAGTCGCCGTTATTGCGATGGGCCGACAGGGCGGGTATGAGGCTGGTTACGGTTCGGATCTAGACGTGATGTTTGTCCATCAACCAGTCGATGGCGTGCCGGTTGATGAAGCCAGCCGGTTTGCCGTTGATGTGGCCAAAGCGCTGATCAGTTTCATGAAAATGCCCATGCGGCCGCCCATCGTACTGGAACATGTCTTAGAAATTGACGCGGATCTGCGACCCGAAGGACGGCGTGGGCCGCTGGTGCGCTCGCTGGATTCCTATCAGGCCTATTACGAGCAGTGGGCTGACACCTGGGAGATCCAGGCGCTGCTAAAAGCACGGGCCATTGCCGGCCCGCAGCACCTCCAGGACGCGTTTGACGCCTGGGCCGACTCCGTGCGCTACACCCACGGACTCAATACTGATCAAGCTCAAGACATTCAGCGCATGAAAGCCCGGGTAGAAGCAGAGCGGTTGCCGCGGGGTGCTGACCCCGCGCGCCATCTGAAACTCGGGCGGGGTGGGCTGACCGATGTGGAGTGGTTAACCCAAACCCTCCAGCTGCGATATGCTCCCGATTATCCTCAGCTGCGTACCACGAACACACTGGAAGCACTCCAGGCCGCGAAGGCAGCCGAGCTCATCACCTCAGACGACGCCGACATTCTGATCGATGCCTGGAGTTTGGCTACCAGGATTCGATCTGGCATCGTGATTTCTACTGGCAAGGGCTCCGATGTATTCCCGACCAACCGCGACTTACTGGAAGCGCTAGCACGGTGGACCGGCTACGACGCGGGCGAGGTCGGAGAGTTCGAAGATGATTATCTGCGCATCACCCGTCACGCACGGGTCGTTTTCGAGCGCGTGTTCTACGGGGCAACGGGCCCACGAGTGTTCTAAGCACCTCAGCGGTGAATAATGTGGTCGGAAATAAGCTGAAGGGCTCGTTTCCGATCCTCCAACGGGCCGGCCATATTCGTGATGATCAGTTCATCGGCGTTGACACGAGCCGCGAAGTCATCCAACCACTCCCGGACTTGATCCGGGGTACCGACAGCGGTCATCTCCAGCATCTGTAACACCTGCTGACCCGGGACTGAATGTACAATCTGCTCTACGTCGTCATCACTGAGTGTGCGACCTCTGCCCAACATTGTGCGAATGCGAGCGCGTTTAGCACGCTCCCACAGGTGATGAGCATGGTCTTCGGTGTCGGCAATGATAACATTCGCTGCCGCAATGAAATACGGTTCGGGCAGATCGTCGGAGGCTTTGAACTCGCTACGATACACAGCGGCGGCTGATTCCAACATTTGCGGCGCGAAATGCGAGGCAAAACTATAGGTTAGGCCCAGTTGGGCCGCCAGTTGTGC
>CAZAAP010000078.1:0-9009 GCA_964482935.1 uncultured Enteractinococcus sp. | reverse complement strand
GTGATGAGCTTGCGTGCTTCATCAAGGTCGATGTGGTCGCGGGCGTTGGGCATGTCGCCGAGCCCTACTTTCACTGCGGCGGCTGTCATAAGGTGTACAGCTGTTGTTGCGATAACTTCTGCAGCAGGTACTTGGTGGATATCGCGCACTTGGTGCTCGACGTCGTCCAAGCCAAATTCAAATACACTGTCGTTGGTGTGATCATGTGGTTCAGTCATACCTCTAAGCTTGGCATATCTTCAGGGCCCGAAACGCACTTGGAAGGTATTTTCGTGTGTAGGGAAAGATGCATAGTTCCGGCTACTAATTGAAACTCGTGGACTGTCGTGATAGAGTTGGCCATCGTATGACAAGTGGAGGTTTCCTCCCACCCGCCGACGGATTTATTTCTTGTTATCGGGTAGCCCGAATATGAGTTGCAAAACTAGTATTCGATGAATCGCTGCACTCTGGTATAGCGGTTTAGCCTCCACTGTCTTCACAGGGAGGCATTTTTTATGCCTTGCCCTGGAAGTCCACCAGGGGAGGTGGTGACTACCAGTATTACACCCAAGCAAGGAGATATCTCATTAGCGAGCCAAGAGTAAACGAACGCATTCGCGTGCCCGAGGTCCGGTTAGTTGGCCCAGAGGGCGAACAGGTCGGGATCGTGCGCATTGAAGATGCGTTGCGGTTGGCTGTTGAAGCTGATTTAGATTTGGTGGAAGTGGCACCGAAAGCCAAACCACCAGTTGCGAAATTAATGGACTTCGGTAAGTGGAAGTACGAAGCGGCAGTAAAAGCCCGTCAGTCCCGCCGAAACCAGGCAACCACCCAGCTAAAGGAAGTTCGCTTCCGTCTAAAAATTGAAGACCACGATTACCAGACCAAAGTTTCTCAGGCGCAAAAGTTCCTGAAGTCGGGTGACAAAGTCAAAGCGATGATCCAGTTCCGCGGGCGTGAACAACAGCGTCCTGAACTGGGGGTCCATCTTCTAGAACGCTTTGCCGACGATGTGGCCGAATATGGTGAGGTGGAGTCTAAGCCCCGCCAAGATGGCCGAAACATGGTTATGGTGGTTGGCCCACTCAGGGGCACACAAACTCCTCGCGGAAAAGGCGGAGCTCACAAACCACGTCAAGGTGGTGGCTCGCGCCGCGATCGTGCAGCTGCAGCTGCACGCCAAGGACACGACGAAGAAGCTCAGCAAGCAGAACCTAAGAATTCGATTGCTGACGCCATGCCAGAAGAATTGAAGCAACAAGCCTCTCAGGCAGAAGATGGTCCGAAACCGGGCCCGAACAGCTAATCAGTTCGTCTTATTGAAGAATTGCCCGAGCTCATGACCGGTTCCGGGACATAAAAGTCTTATATAAGACTGAAGACTGGTTTCGTGCGGAAGCCAGCCGACAACGAGAAGGAGAACGGCCCCAATGCCGAAGATGAAGACTCACAATGGTGCCCGTAAGCGCTTCCGCGTGACCGGGTCAGGAAAGCTGATGCGCGAGCGTGCGAACCGCCGTCACTACCTGGAGCACAAGCCCTCACACTACAAGCGTCGTCTGAAGCCAGACGTTCCCTTGGCCAAAGCCGACGTAGCGCGTATTCGTCGGATGCTGGGCATCTAGTAACCCGCTATTCAGGTAGCACAGACATTAGTTTTCTCCCCACCGCCGGGAACACATAAAAAGGAGTAGAACGCATGGCACGTGTCAAACGTTCGATTAACGCAAAAAAGAAGCGTCGCACAGTACTGGAGCGCGCCAAAGGTTACCGCGGTCAGCGCTCGCGCCTGTACCGTAAAGCACACGAACAACTGTTGCATTCGTTTGTTTACAACTACCAGCACCGCCGCAAACGTAAAGGTGATTTCCGTCGTTTGTGGATCACCCGCATCAACGCTGCTGCACGTGCCAACGGTATGACCTACAACCGATTCATCCAGGGTCTGAAACTGGCTGAAATCGATTTGGACCGTCGCATGCTGGCCGAAATCGCTGTATCTGACGCAGCGACTTTCACCGCTTTGGTCAAAATGGCAAAGGAAGCATTGCCAGCAGACGTTAACGCGCCAGTCGCTAAATAACATTTAGCATCGCAGTCGATGAAAAACCGCCCCGTCAATTGGATGGAGAACCCGAACGCGGATCGCGTCAAGCGGGTCGCCCAGTTGGCGGGGCGTTCTGCAATCCGAAATCGTAAACAACAGTTCCTTGCGGAAGGGCCCCAGTCTGCTACTGAGGCAATACGAGCCCACCTTGGAATCCTCGACCTCTCTGAGCCAGCACGGCGTATGTGGCCTGTGGGCAATACAATTGCCGAAGTGTATTACACGCCTCGACTTGTGACAGCACAACCTGAGCTCTTTGCTCTTGTGCAACAGCTGCCCAACTATGTCTTCGTCGCTGAAACTTCGGATCAGGTGCTCCAAGCCATGTCGGACGCTGTGGTACACCAGAATATTATCGCTGTAGTCAGAATGCCCTCCGATAGTCCGGCTCCAGCCGGACACGCGCGTCTAGTCGCAGGGCTGATTCGTGTCCAAGATCCGGGGAATGCAGGCACAATCATTCGCGCTGCCGATGCTTCGGGTGCCGATTACGTGTTGGCGACATCTGAAACCGTAGACATTTATAATCCCAAAACAGTCCGATCTACTGCAGGATCCTTATTTCATTTACCGGTTTATACCGGAGTAGAACTTAGCGCATATGTCGAAGCGTTCCAAGGACAAATATTAGCCGCCGATGGGTATGCTGATAGGGTTTTGGACCAGACAGAGCCTAGCCTATTACGTAAACCGACAACATGGTTCTTCGGGAATGAAAGTCAAGGACTTAGTCAGCGCGAGTTACGTCTTGCTGATCAGCGGGTGGCGGTTCCACTCTACGGACTTGCTGAGTCGTTGAATGTTGCAACTGCAGCAACTATCTGCTTATATTCTTCGGCTATGGCACAGCGTCGTCATGAATCATCGACTAACTGAACTTCCCAACCGCCATTAGGTTGTTCGGCGGTCACGAAGACGGCACGCGACCTCAGCGGTTGAACATCCAGAAGCTTTGGCCAGATCATTTGATGCTCAGCCGATGAGTTTTTCGGTAAATAGAACCGATCCGGTATCATCCCCAGTAAACGACCCCCGGCAAGTTCTCGACCACCAAACACATACACCTTTAAGTTCGCGGAGTGTTGGCGCATGACTTGTATCAGTTGATCTTCGAACCCTTGGAAACTTCCGGTGACAAGTGCGGTCGCCCAGCTACCCCAATCCGCAATGACCAAGGTCGTTTCTGTACCGCGGGCTAGTTCAGTTGTTAGGTCTGTCAGAAACGAGTGCAACCTCTCGCTGTTAGCTTTCGAATGTTGTAGATAGATATGCCACTGAGAGTGGTCGTCACTTCGTTGCCGACCATCGAGAAAGACCCTTCGGGTGGCAGATCTGCAAACATAATGGTTTAGATTCATCAATGCTTCTGCAATACCGCTCCCAGCGGCCCCTATCCATGCAACAGAATGCGACAAGACGAGTTGATCTGAGGTATCGGTAGAAGGTCCGAGATGCACCGGATACTGTTGAGCCTTTGCTGGGTCGTCGAGCAAACCAATGGGATAAGCGTCTGAATTAGTGGCCGGCGCATTTAGGGAAGCCCGCGTAATTCGTTGCGGTAAAGCGGGCAAGATGACCGGTTTCGGCAGAGGTAATGCTGCGGCATGTGCTTGCAGCTGTCGCACGAGTGCCGGCCAGTCAGTGGTTACTCGAAGAGCGACTGACTGCTCAGAGTCATAGGGCATAATGACGAGCGCTTCGTCGTCGAGTACATACCGGGACGTTTGAAACACGCGGGGCTTATCTGCCCCTGCCTTGAAATAGGCTCGGCCAGGTGTGGTGGGAGGTATTGAGAATGCGTCAGCGGTTCCCAACACGTCCCAGGAATCGTGCTCTGTTGCGGTTCTCAGTGTGATCAATGCCCCAATATTAGCTCTAATGTCCGCATTCACTGCACCGTGGGTGCGTTGCGTGGATATAACTAAATGGAAGCCGAGAGAGCGTCCCGTTGCCGCGAGATGTGCCAGGGTTACCGAGGCTTCGGGGTATTGCTCGATGAGCACTCTGAGCTCATCGATCGCAACAATCAGTCGCGGTAGGACTACGTGGGGAGCAAGTCGACGAAAGGCAGTGTAGTCAGCGGCGTTGTATCGCGCAAATAAGGCTTCTCGTCGGAAAAGTTCTGCGGCAATAGCTTTTAGTGATCGCAACGATGAGGCTGCAACGTGGTTAGTTTCCACGCTCATAGTGTGGGGGAGCGAGGCTAGGACGTTGAATGAGGAACCACCTTTAAAATCCAGCAAAATCATGCTGACCTCGCAAGGGGGATACCGTTCGCTCAAACCGGCTAGCACCGTCAGCAGTAACTCTGACTTACCCGAACCAGTGGTTCCAGTGATCAACAGATGCGGCCCATCAGCGACAAGATCGATGCTGAGACCTAACGGTCCGCTTCCAATTGCAGTAACTAGCTCAGTCACTGCTTGCTCTTGCATACAGTGTGGCGAGATTGTGAGATACTCGGAAGTCGAATGCTCGCGCGGTTGATCAAGCCCAAGCTCATGACAAAGTCGATCAAGTGATGCTCGGCTCATCCCTGTCACGACTATATCTTGTGCAGTCCAGGAGGCGTCCACGCGACGCTGATCTAAATTCACAACGGTTGTTGTTTTGTCTGCCACGATGTTGAGGTCGTCGGTGAAAATCACTTGGTGAATATGTGGTTGGGGCCGCTGGGTGCCATAAGAGGTCATTTCAACGATAGTCGTACCACCTATGAGTTCACCATCGAGGCTTAAACCAGTGCCGGTCGCTTTGATGTGCCGAAGCAGTTGGGCTAAACACCAGTTTTTCACGGGCCGAACGGCGTCTGGCGCTCCGAGAATAACAGTGCGGTGACCCGGCACCAATTCCAATGCGATCTCTATGCGGACGCTCAAATGAGGGTTCCACCGTTGCGCGTCTTGAACGTTGAGCATCTCGGCGGTGCGTATTCCGTTGCCAATATGGACTATTGGATTGACAGGTTGAGGACCGCTTAAGGCCATGGGGTCGTCGGTACCAGACGTGGCCGCCAGCATGAGTTGAGGTGGCGTAAAGAGACTGTCACGAATGTGCTCAGAGGTCGTCTGGAGTGCGGTATGAATTTTCTGAGCAAACCGATTCCGCGCTCGTCGGTACTGTGTGATCAGCACCAGCGCAATGATCACAGAAATTCCTGAAAATAAAAGGAAGTACCACATGCCGGTCATGAGCATGAGTACTATCCCGATCATGAGTGGTGCTGCAGCGCCGATTATTTGTAACAAGATATTTGGGGGAGATGGTGGCTGACCGGGTGATATCTCGAAAGCGCCGGGTGGTTCAGGAACTCGAAGCGGGTCACCTGCGCCACGCTGGAGGGTGAAGCTGGTGGTACCTGCAGCAAAAGTCGTATCTGTTATCCGTTGGAACGGGCGGTCCTGTTGAGACCTTATGATCGGGCCATTGGAGGATAACCGGATATCGAAATGATGAGCGGACAACCACGGATCGAACACTTGTGCCCTGGCTTCATTTCTCCCCACCGCGAGGTTGCGTCGAGATAATGGAAACGTTCGTCCGCTATCGGGCCCTTGCGTCGTCACCAACAATAGTCTGGCTTCTGGATGATGCGACTGCGCAGCGTCTACCGGTTTTGCCACTAGGTGACCGACGGTATCTGACCACAAATCTGCAAGCGCTGCAGCAGGATAGTTAACGAGTGGGGTTTCTCCTACAAAAAATTCCATCTCTTTTGTCTCAGAGATCGCATTGTTGAGGCGCGCTGTAAGCTCAACACCGCCATTCGCTGGGATGCGGTTCAGATGCCACCAGGTAGGCCTGCGAGTCAGCCCGAAGATTTGCAGGAGCATACCGTTCCTTTCGCTTTGCTGTCCTTCAATGCTCGGCCATCGGTGGGATACGTCGAGATCCACTACAATCTCACTGTGGAAAACAACAACAACCCTCGAAGTTATCCACAGATCGTCTACCAAGCCTTGAAACTTCAAGCTAACTTGGGCGAAGGTGAATTCTGTCACGAATTTACCCGGGCGTAGTTGATCACGGAGGCACATGGAAGCCACGCAGTTGCTAGAACTGGAAGTTCGCGAGCTGATTCGAGCCCGCGGTATCGATCCGACCAGTCAACCTGATGAAGTCAGAGCACTCGTTGCCTCGGCCACCGCTGACTATGATGCGCGAAGTCTGCAATCCCCACTGCCGGTGTTGGAAGATTTAGATTCCACTCAACAGACAGTTTTTGATGCCGTCGCAGGCTTTGGAGCACTGCAACCCTTGCTTGATGATCCCGAGGTAGAGGAGTTATGGATCAATTCGCCGTCTCAAATTTTTTGTGCGCGCAACGGTGTTACGGAGCTAACCAATATTTCGTTGAGCTCGCAGCAGGTGGCTGACCTCGTCGAAAAGATGCTCAAAACTAGTGGGCGGCGGCTTGATTTGTCGACCCCCTTCGTCGATGCGGCATTACCGGATGGTTCGCGGCTTCACGTCGTCATACCTGACATCACCGCAAAGCACTGGGCCGTGAATATTCGAAAGTTCGTGGTACGCGCGCATCGGCTCTCTGATTTAGTGCGTAAGAGGAGCCTAACGTCACAGGCGGCCGCATATCTCGAGGCATCTGTTGGTGCTGGTCTCAATATCCTGGTCTCAGGGGCAACTCAGGCAGGAAAAACCACGATGCTCAACTGCCTTTCAGCATCGATCGGTGCCCGTGAACGAATCATAACGGTTGAGGAAATCTTTGAACTGAAAATTCCTCAACGGGATGTGGTCAACATGCAATGTCGGCAGCCCAACCTTGAAGGTTTAGGCGAGATTTCGCTGCGACGACTCGTCAAAGAAGCACTGCGTATGAGACCAGATCGCATTATTGTCGGAGAAGTACGCGAGGCAGAAGCTTTGGATATGCTGGTTGCGCTCAACGCAGGTTTAGCGGGCATGTGTTCGGTGCATGCCAATTCGGCTCACGATGCCCTCGCGAAGATATGTACCTTACCCTTGCTGGCCGGAGAAAACATCAGTCGAGATTTCGTCACCCCAACTGTAGCCAGTTGCTTTGACCTCGTAGTGCACTGCGCTCGTGATCACAACGGACACCGACAGGTGACCGAGATTCTTGCTGTGGGCAACCGGGTCGAAGGTGGGATTATTGAATCGACTTCAGTATTTCGGATGGTTGATGGTGAGCTGACCCTAAATCCTACTAGCCTCATGGAACATACGAAGTTTGCGACTGCCGGAATTGATATCCGCACTGTTATTGGTGAAGCTGCATGAGCGTCGTTGTCGGATTGACTCTCGGTGCCGGTTTATTACTCATCTGGTGGTCCTTCTGGCCCCGATCCGTCAGAACCAATAGCCGCCAGCCGTCGAAAGCACAGCAGCTTATTGCTCAGACAGGCATGCAACGCGTTACGGTGCCCGGAGTAGTGGCACTCTCGGTCCTCCTGGCGTGCGTGGTGTTTATCAGTTTTTCGGCCCTCACTGGTGCCCTACCCATCGGAGCGTGTTTTGCATTGTTCGCTGCAGCTGCGCCTTGGGCTGTTTTGACCTGGCAAGCTAAGCGCCGACGAACTGCGCTACGTGAAGTATGGCCAGACGCAATCGATAATTTACGTTCAGCTGTGCGGGCAGGCTTGACACTACCTGAGGCACTCACGCAGCTTGCAGAACGTGGCCCTGAAGAACTCCGTGCTGCATTCGAAAGCTTCGCAGTTGATTACCGTGCCGGTGCTCGATTCACAGATGCGCTCGACCGCTTAAAGCAGTCTTTGGCGGATCCGACTGCTGACCGGCTTATTGCTTCGCTAAAGGTGACTCGGGAGGTCGGTGGGTCTGATATCGGTCGCTTACTAGAAACGCTATCCGACTTCTTGCGTGACGATGCACGTACGCGAGCAGAGCTTGAGGCGCGACAGTCCTGGACAGTAAATGGTGCACGGCTGGCAGTAGTTGCTCCCTGGTTGATCTTACTGTTGCTAGCAACCCAGCCCGAAGCTGCAGCTGCCTATCAATCGTTCGCTGGAATGGTCATATTGTTGGGTGGCGTTGCTGTATCGGTTCTGTGTTATCAACTCATGCTGAAAATCGGCTTCCTTCCAGCCGAACGGAGAATCTTGTGACCGGCGCGATGTGGGCGGCTATTGGCCTAGCGGTCGCAGGCGCCTTGGGTCTGACTATGCTTTGGATGGTAGCGGTACGACTCAATAGGCCAAGCTTGGCAGAACGAGTAGCTCTTCAAATGCGCGGGCACGCCAGCGCAGATCACACAGAGAACACTTCGTTAACCATGTTCGGGACACTGTCGACCATTAGCGCTCCACTCATGCAGGCAGCAGTTCAACAGCTCACGAAATTGAACCTCGCCAACACGCAGCTTGTCTCTCGATTAGCCCAAGCGGGTTCAAGGCTCACCGTGGCAGACTACCGCGCACAACAATTAATGCTGGCGATAGTGGCCCTAGTCCTCACCACTATCGCTTGTATATGGGTTGCGGTTAACCACACTCTCAATCCAATAATCGGGCTCCTTCTTGTCATTATCAGCGCGCTGGTAGCATTCTTTGCACGTGATAATCTGCTGACTTCACAAATCAATCGGCGCCGCACTAAGATCTTGGCGGAGTTCCCAACTGTTGCCGAATTGTTGGCCTTATCCGTGGCTGCAGGGGATTCAGCACACAGTGCGCTTGAACGGGTGGCAACCACAGCTCACGGGGAGTTAGCCTATGAATTTAATCTTGTGCTCGCAGACATCCGCTCTGGAGACACTCTCACGCGTGCACTGAAGGCCTGTTCTGACCGACTGAAGCTTAATCCTGTAGAGCGCTTCATTACCGGACTTACCGTGGCTCACGAACGCGGAACACCTCTGGCGACGGTTTTATACGCTCAAGCCAAAGATGTTCGTGAACTCACCAAACGTGAATTGCTTG
>CAZAAP010000077.1:0-9098 GCA_964482935.1 uncultured Enteractinococcus sp. | reverse complement strand
AGCGGCCCTCCTTGGGCACCCGTGCGGTCGGTGCGGTCATGAGGTCGAAATCATTCGGGGTCAAGGTGGTCGTCCAGGTTCGGGTCGCACCCACTGCGGTCATCGCGGCGGCCACATCCCCGGCTTGTTCTTGATCGGGGACAACAGCGAGCACGCACCCGCCCAGCCCGGATCCGGTGAGTTTGGCGCCATATGCGCCGGCTTCCAAGGCGGCAGCCACCACCGCATCCAGTGCCGGTGAGGAGACCCCGAGATAGGCCAGCAGTGAGTGGGCTTCGTGCATCGATTGGCCCACACGGATCGGGTCGCCAATCCCCAGCGCATAGACGACGTCGTCGGTCAGATTCGCCAGGTCTTCAACCACCCGGTCGACCACGCGTGGTTGGATATCGCGCAGCATCGCGACCCCGTCGACGGCGGCTGCGGTCGATCCTGACGTGCCGGTATCGGCGATGACAAACGTAAATTTATCGGCAACCTTCACGGTGGTCGGTTTGCCCTGCTGGAAACGCAGCGGCGTCATCGACTGCACCGCGTGGGCATCCAGGCCCGATGAGGTTCCGTGGGCAACGTGTTCGGCCTCTTGGACCAGCGCGTGAGATTGCGCCGCATCCAGGCGGACCCCGGCCAGATTTGCCACGGCACGCACCACAGCAGCCGACGTCGCGGCCGAGGACCCCAGGCCACGCTCAAATGGAATCGTGGAACGCAAAATCAGTTCGACTCGGTCCCCGCGCACATCTAACTGTTCAGCCGAAACCCGCAGCGCGGTCAGTACCGGGTCCATGTGTTTGGGAGCGGCAGCCAGCGGACCAGTGTAGAGATCCGACGTAATATACCCGCGCCGGGCGCGGCGAATCGAAGCGGTCGCCTGGAGATCCAGTAAGGGCAACACAATGGCCGGCGCACCGTAAACCACCGAGTGTTCGCCAAGCAGGATCGCTTTGCCGTGGGCTGAGCCCAGCCCGGTCTCCACCGGATGTCCCGAGGCTTTCCCCGCGCCGGCACCAGATAATGGGTCGGCGAACCGATCCCGGCCGGTGCGCGGTTGGTCAAATCCAGGTTCGGCGCGCTGGGAAGCGGCCCCGGTCGGTTCACCGTGTGGTGCACTGTGTCTCATCGGTAGGGTGAAAACCTCAAAGTCAAAACAAATCTGAACTCTTTATTCTATGCCACCCGACCCCGTGCTCGGGCTGTTTAACCGGTTGGGCGAACAATACACGCTACAATCGCTCACGAAACCGTTTGCCGCCACACACCACGGCGCCTAGGAGACTGATCTTGAAGAGACTTCCCACCCTCGTAGCACTTGCCGCTGCCACCGCAGGGCTACTGGTAGGTTGTGGAAGCAGTCAAGGCGCCTCAGATGCGCACAATCCCGATCCGGACTCAACGGCAACCCAAACCAGCCCGCAAACTGATCCCAATGATCAGTTTCAGCCGCTCAACGTCAACATGGTTGCCCAGTCCGGCACCTATTTTCCCGACGGCGTCGACGGTGTCGATTTCGGCTGCTCCGATACGCTTGTGACAATCAGCACCGTACCGACCCAGGCCGAAACCCCGCAAGATCGGGTCACCTCGGCCCTCCAGTTTCTGCTCGATGACTCGCAGTACTATCACGGCTCCCCCTCCGTCACGAATTCGCTAACCCTGTCCGAAACGTTGGAACTCGACGACGTCGAAGTCAACCGCAGTTCCGTCGAGATTGCACTGAGCGGTGACGTCGTCGTCCAAAGCCAATGCGAGGCCCACCGCATCCAGGCGCAGCTCTACGGCACCGCCGCCGCAACCGCCGGAATCGAAGACGTCAGCATCACGGTCGGTGACACCGAACTCAATGAAGTCCTGGGCTTGGAGTCCTTCGACACTCGTCAGGTCGTAGACACCGACGACGACTAACCCGAGAGCAGGAATTCCGCCACCTTCCACATGACAGCCGTGTCTACTGGAGGCTTATTTGCGGAGTCACCTCAAGATAAAAAATGTGAGTGTATTAAACAGTGAAGACCTCCGGTGTGGGAATGGGAGCCTTAGTGCACCCCATCTAACCGGAGGTCTTCACTGGGTCAAGGACCAGCTCTGTCACCAGGGGCTCTCCACCCTCGGTAATATCGCTCAGCCCATAGACCGGTGTTTTATTACAGTGCCGAAAAAATGAAAATCAACAATGCGATGATCGCCAGAATCCCAACGATCGTCCAAATCAAACCACTTCCACGCATGATATCCCCCCTTTCGTGAAACCTCTTCGGGTTCATTCCACGTATATCGAAACACCTTGTTTTACGAGCCTCAAGGCCTGAGCCCGATCCTATGATAATTTCCTTCGGATTCGACAGGTCTGATAATCCCGAACCCTTGTGACCCTGAGGTGTGTTGCACCACATCACCCAATTGATGGTTCGAAACGCGCCATAGATGGCCATTGAATGTCGGCCTCGTCACGCTGCTGGTGTCGCTCGCCTTCTGACTCCAATTCGCACTCCTCGACGAAAATGCAACGGTGTCGTCACTATCCTGGCTGCCCTCGTGGCTACGGCTATCGATCGTCTGGGACACTTACATCTAATAAGCAATTATTCTCGCGTCTGCTCTACCTGTCTATGCACCCCTGAAACTTGCCCAGACATAGGTGTAAAACCGAGGATCTACTATGGTGTGGCTGTGAACTTCGTTTGGCGGTTTTTCGCAGGTCCAAATGGCGGTGTGAGGATTCGCTGTTAAGGGTCTTTTACGTATTCTTGATCGAGCAGTACGTCGATTTCATCGCCTTGTTCGACTAGCACTTGTTCGATGGCCACTTTCTTTGCGGCCTGGTGTACTCGCAGGCTCATCAATCCCGTCACCACCATGGTGGCAATAAGCGTGCCCAATGTGTAGAACGATACGATGAGATCGCTAGGTGGTGACTCCCATTGGATCAGCCAGATACCCACAGCAAGTGAGATAACGGCGACAGCTGCTAATAACCGGCTATAGATTAATGCCGGCTCGGCGGCCAGCACGCCATGCGTCATCAGAAAACAGTGTGGACCATAACCTAACAACAGAGGTCCGAAAAACATTGTCGCAGGGAACATCAACGGTGGCACAACATTGAGAGCAATAAGATACCTGCGCTGTGAAATGAAGCCAAAGATGATTCCTGCAACGCCCAGCAGAATCGGCCCGTATATAAAGAACCGTTGGACCCCACCCGTCAGTCGGTCGCAAGATGAAAAACATCAAAATGCACAGCGTACCGAGTACAAAGCAAACACTTGCACCCCTTGTGGCCCACCGCTTATGCCTCCGTGGGGGCCATTGATGCTGATGTGCTTGCATATTCATAAGAATCCAGTTTCGACAGTCACTAACGACTGTGGTTGTAAGAACGGGCTTTAATCGTCACCTTGGTATTTCTGTACTGTGGGCGCAACAAATGGTTTGCCTTGGTTAGTGGGATGCTGTTTTAGCAAGACTTCGCAGCATCGAATATATCCAATGGCGCCTCCAATGCCAGATGGACATACCGCTTTTACATGCCTTACATAATCAGTGTTAACAGAGCGGCTAGTCGACCCGGTGCATTTGGGTCTCACCACCCCCTCGGTTGGGGTGCGCCTTCGAGCATGAATCCAACTGGCCTCGGTCAGGTGGACCGCCGCATGAGCCATGCTGCTACTTCTCGATATCGCAGACTGACGGATGAACAGTAAGGGCAAATAGCACCGCTATTGCCTTCGAATACGGATGGAACAAAACCCAGGACGGTTCAGTCTGAAGCGCCCTGGGCTTCGTTCCGGTGGGATGTGAAATTCTGGTATGACATGTTTGAGAGGAACCTCGTCTTATGCCTCATTAGTATTCAGTTCGATTTTGACAGCATGTGCTGGGTCTGCTGGTGTGATGCGCGCGTGGGTCACCATCCCTAAACATCTACCAATACTGAATGTAGAGTGATTTATAGCTCAAACTTCATAATGTCAGGTCTGCTCTCAATATCGTTGACCTATTGTGTGCTGTGAGATACAAGCATCGTATGAAGCGTATTTTTATGCGCCACGAAAGTTTAAGCGACGAAGACCATGATCGCATCGCCTCGCGTGATGTCGTGATTGTGTATTCCAGTGTGGCCCGGGCACTGCTGGGTGCATCACCTTTCGCGCAACAAGGGTGAACAATGCCTCGACCGGCCGGGAAGAGCATGGCTTTTTGCAGCCCTGCTTGAGTCATCATGAAGAAAAGGACCAAGAAATGACGAAACGCGTTTTTGCCCTGGAAAACGAACACCTAGCTCTGGGCGCAGAATTCATGGACTGGAACGGTTTGAAACTCGCCACCGGCTATGCCGGTGTCACAGCCGAGCAGGAACACGACGCAGTGCGTGATGCAGCAGGAATGTATGACCTCACCGCTTTCCGCAAGCTGTGGCTCACAGGCCCAGATGCACGTGCAGTGCTGGACGAGGCCTGTACTCGCAACATCGCCAAGCTCAAACCTGGTGAGGGCACCTACACCTGTGTCCTGACCAAAGATGGAGGGATTGCAGACGACAGCGTTGTCTTCTGCACCGGCGATACGGAGTTTTTGTATGTCATCGGCACCGGCAACAGTGGCGACATTATTGAACATCTCGCCAAGGACAAAAATGTTGAACTGCAGTGGGATACGTCACTGCAGCTCATGTCGGTGCAAGGACCAAAGTCCCGCGATATCCTGTCGCCACACGCCAGTGATGATATAGCTGGAGTGAAGTTTTTCCAGCACATAGAAACTCAGCTTTTTGGCCGTGATGTACTGCTTGCACGTGTGGGATATTCGGGTGAACTCGGCTATGAAATCTACACAAAGCCGGAGGATGCACCTCACATCTGGCGCAGCATCCTTGAAGTCGGTACGGCTTCCGGTCTCACGCCTGGCTCGTTTGCGAGCCTGACCCCGATCCGTGTCGAATCTGGGCTGTTGTTTCATCCTTTCGATGTTAACGAGGACACAACGCCCTGGGAAGTTGGCCTTGGGTTTACGATCGATAAAAACAAGGATAGCTTCTTTGGTCGCGATGCTGTGCTTGCCAAAGAAGGCCAAGAACGCTTCTTCACACGTGGTGTCTCATGCCCGTCAAGCAAACCAGTTTTCGACGGCGCAGAGCAGCTGTATCGTGATGGCCAGGAAGTCGGCACGATTATCACCCCGTCTTATTCACACCGGATGCAAAGAGCCCTGGCATTTGCACAATTAGACCCGGACGTGACCGAAGGGACGAAGTTAACGGTCGGAAACGATGCTGACGCTCAAGAAGTCATGGTCGAGGATTTACCATTCTACGACAAAGACAAAAAACGCCTCCGAGCATAAGCAGACTCCTCGTAATTAGGTAACCAAAAAACCAAGAGCTACAGACCTTTTCTTTCCATAGTCTTGAGGTCCCGTTAACAATATCTTGTGATTGTAGGCCAGCGGTATTTCCTGCCGGTGACTCAGTATGAGTCACTCGGTTACTGGAAACACCGCTGGCTTTCTCATGTACCCCAACGCGACTGGATGGTTTGCGGCAGAATGGATGTTCGCAACGCTGGTCCAAGAGGGACCAGAGCGCATTTCAACTGGTGTCTCACATTCTGCTGACGCCACGGTGACCACGACGTATCACCAAGAGGTTCTCTCAACTTACACCAGCGCCGATTCGAAGAACGCGTGGGCATTTATCCAAGATATCGGCTGGCGCAGGATTCAGCCTCTGAGCACAGACGGTGTCACGAAGATGCTCACGCTACTAACCGCCGCTCAGACGGCTGGGCGCAAGGTACACGTCTACGTCGATAATTCTTTCATTCACGAAGCATATGCAATGTGATTTCACGGAGGATCCCTGCGTCCACCACAAGTGTTGCAATCCCTATCGTAGGAGCGGCAAATGTCCACACCTTCTATTAATATCCGCATTGATTTTAACGTGGAGCGCGGAGTCAGCGCGCACGTAGAGCAAGAAGAGGTGCCCACCCCGCTACGTTCTCCTGGGCTCACGGGGCTTTCCGACGACTCCGGCCTGCCAAGTCCCACAATTGACCCGAGGTCCTCCACCCCCGGCTCGTCTGCCCCGATGCCGTATCCCCAGCCGGGCCAATCAGATGCCTCCCCGGATTCCCTGCCGGTGCCCTCGTCTGAGGTCCCGGGTCTTCCTGAGCTCGGGAGTGAACGCAACAATCAACCTCCAAAGCCGCAAGGCAACCCAACAAACGTCTAAGACATTTAAGGGACCCCTCTGCGGCCCCCGGGTGCGCAACTCGGGGGCCGTGTTGTGTGCTTCGTGCCAGACGAATCTCCCGGCTCGTGTCCCCAAACCACACTGTGTATTGGGGTACCTAGTGCGTTAATACCCCGGCGATCGTCTAACGCCCAACGCGACGTCCACCCTTTTAGAAGCTGCGAGTCACCCGACATTCAGCTCATCGACATAGACTCCCCCAAGAGGTAGCAAGATATCTGAGAGCAAAATTTCAGATACGAACTTCCCAGATTGACCAGAATCGTATACGATCGTAAATAAGAGATTTCTTGATCCACTCAACTCTGGAGGTACGGTCTCGATGACAGTCACTGCTTATGATTTTTCAATCAAGCAGAATCGCCCGGGCAAAGTTGTTGCCCTGCATCTGAACTTTCCATCCCGCATCCAAGAACGCGGGCGCAACCCTAAATTCCCCGGCTACTTCCTGAAGGCCACCTCTTCCATCGCACCATCAGGTGCCACCATCGAACGTCCAGCCGGCACCGAACTCCTCGCCTACGAAGGCGAAATCGCCTTAGTTATCGGCAAAGACGCACGCCGTATTGCTCCTGAAGACGGCTGGTCCTACGTCTCCGGTATCACCGCAGCCAATGACTGGGGTCTGTATGATCTGCGCCACGCGGACAAAGGCTCCAACGTCAAGAACAAATCCGGTGACAACTACACGCCACTGGGCCCTGCGATCATTAGCGCCGAAGGTATCGACCCAGCACAGTTGCGCATTCGTACCTGGGTCAACGGCGAAATCGTTCAAAACGACACCACCGAAGACCTTGTTTTCCCATTCGGCCAGCTCATTGCTGATCTCTCCCAGCTCATGACTTTGGAAGCAGGCGACGTCATCCTGACCGGTACGCCCGCTGGTTCCTCGGTCGCTCAACCGGGCGACGTCGTCGAAGTTGAAGTCGATGCACCACAGGCTGAAGGCGCACCATCGACCGGCCGCCTGGTCTCCAACGTCAAAGAATCATCGTTTGCCATGGCTGCGTACGGTCACGGTCCAAAAGTTGATGACCTGCAGCGCGAAGAGGCCTGGGGCTCGAAAGAAAAGGCCGGTCTGACCGATCCACGTGCGATTTTGACCCCAGAATTGCGCGAGAAGATCTCCAAGACCGCGGTAGCAACCATCGTGGCCAACATGCGCAAGCGCGGTATCAACAACTGCACTATCGATGGCCCACGTCCAATGCACCCGGGCCAGCAGATTCTTGGGTTCGCCAAGACCCTGCGCTATGTACCGAACCGCGAAGACCTGTTCAAAAAACACGGCGGCGGTTTCAATAAGCAGAAACAGGCCATGGACTCCGTACAGCCTGACGACATCGTGGTCATGGAAGCACGCGGCGAAAAAGGCACCGGAACCCTCGGTGACGTCCTGGCCATGCGCGCCAAGGTCCGCGGCGCCAACGCTGTGATTACCGACGGTGGTGTCCGTGACGCTGCTGCGGTCGCCGAAGTCGGCATCCCGGTCTACTCCAACGGTTATCACCCGGCAGTGCTGGGTCGCCGTCACGTCCCCTGGGAAATGGACGGCACGATTGCTTGCGGTGGCACCACGGTGCAGCCAAACGACATCATCATTGGTGATGACGACGGCGTCGTCGTTGTGCCACCGGAAATGCTGGTGGAGATCATCGACGAATCCTATGAACAGGAAAAACAAGACGAATGGGTATACGAACAGGTCAAAAACGGCGCCCCCGTAGACGGCCTGTTCCCACCGACCGGCGAATGGAAAGCCAAATACGAGGCTTACCGCGCTGAACAAGGCGAGTAAATGACGTCGAATGGTCTCTCGAAAGCCGATCAGGCCCACCAGCATGTCCTGGAGGGGATTACCTCCGGCCAGTACAAGCCCGGTGATCGCTTGGTCCTGTCGACGATCGCCAATGAACTGGGTATGTCGGTGGTGCCGGTGCGAGAAGCCATTCGACGGTTACAAACCGATAATTTAGTGACGTTTGAACGCAACGTGGGTGCCACGGTGACCGGTATCGATCCAGTGGAATACCGGTACACCATGGAAACCCTGGCCCTGGTTGAGGGATACTCGACGGCGCTGTGTGCCCCGTTGGTCACCGCCCAGACCCTCACCAAAGCCCGCGGGATCAACCAGCAGATGCGCGAACTACTCAATGAGGACTTCGCACCGGAATTGTTCACTGAACTGAATGAAAAATTTCATTTAGCGCTGTTTGAGCACCACCCGAACCCCCACATTTTGGATTTGGTGCACCGCGGTTGGAACCGGCTAGCGGCCCTGCGTTCGTCAACGTTTACGTTCGTGCCATCCCGGGCACCCGATTCAGTGGTTGAACACGATGAATTGTTGGAGTTGATCTCTAGCGGTGCCGAGTTTTCGATCATCGAAACCGCGGCCCGGAAACACCGGCTCAACGCCATGCACGCCTATCTTGACCATCACGCCAAAACAACCCCCACAGATTTTTAACAAAATTCGAAAGGACGACATGACAAACGGCAAACCAGCAAACATGCCAGATCAAATCCGTCACTACATCAACGGTGAATTCGTCGACTCAATCGACGGCGACACCTTCGATGTACTCAACCCGGTCACCAACGAGGCCTACATCAAAGCCTCCTCGGGTAAAGTCGCCGACGTCGATGCCGCTGTTGCAGCCGCAAAAGATGCCTTCGACAACGGCCCGTGGCCAAACATGCTGCCACGCGAACGCTCCCGCATTCTGCACAAGATTGCCGACGTCGTCGAAACCCGTCAGCAAGAACTGGCCGAAATGGAAACCTGGGACTCGGGTCTGCCGATCTCCCAGACCCTGGGCCAGGCACGCCGTGCAGCCGA
>CAZAAP010000076.1:0-9105 GCA_964482935.1 uncultured Enteractinococcus sp. | reverse complement strand
TCATCGCCTAGGCGTGACCGTCTCAAAGTACGTCTGTAAACCTCGCCCACCAGGCTGCCTGCCAACGTGCAGCATCCGGGTGAGCGTCAAGAAGTTTTTCCCCGGTCCCACCAGCAATGGTGGTGACCGGAGAAATCCCGTGCAAAGTATTGGCAAACCACACCGGGTACTCCCCGGAGGCTATCTGTTGGATGGTCACCGGTCGGTGCGTCACAGCTAGGCTCTGTGACTTTGCGAAGTTTGCGATACGTTGCGCGGAAATCGAAGCGAGCTGTTGAGGTGCTTGGCACAAGACCAGTTCGTCTGGGCGCTGCCAGATCAACAGTGCACCGGTGGTTGCTTCAATGACGTTGGTGCCGTCATGCAACACCACATCATCGGTGGGTGCTTCGGCCACCAACCTGCGCATCAGGTCAATATCCGGTCCTTTGACCGTGGGCCTGGTGCGCGGGTCGGTGTGATGTGGAATCCATAAGCTCGTGGACGTTCGAACCGGCGGTGCCGGTCGGATGAGCAGAACGAGTCGCAATCCATCCGCGCCAGCCTCGAAACTGATTCGTGGAAACAGGTCTGTGGCAGGATGCTGTGCAGCCGTGTGCTGGAGACGACGACGCAGCGCGCTCTCAAAGTGTCCCGGTGCCAAGCGTGCCACGGGTCCAATGCGATCGGTTTGAGCCTGCATTCCGGTTGCGAACCGGTCCAGATGATTGGTCAATCCCCAGACTTCTCCGCGGTGCATTCGCCAAGAGTCGGCAACCAGGATTTCAGTGTCGGGTACCGGGGTTGTCTCTTCGAAGTCTGTTCCGGTCCAGATGAAATACTGCGGTAGCTGGGTCATGAGTGCTCCGCGATGCTATCCATGAGTGCTTGGGCTTTGAGATGTTTTTCGAGTTCTTCTTCAACCGGATCCGAGCCGACGACGACGGCTCCGCCTGCCCCGATGGTTAGCTGACCGGCGTCGATGATGATGCTGCGGATGATGACGTTGAGTTCGGCTGTGTTATCGTCCCCCAGCCACCCCATGGTTCCGGAATAGATACCTCGCGGGCCGATTTCTAACTGCTCTAGCGTCTGCAGGCTGCTACGTTTTGGCGCGCCCGTCATTGAGCCGCCTGGAAACACAGCTCTGAGTGCATCGGTTACCGGCGTATTTGGGAGTAGTTTCCCGGTCACAGTGGTGACAAGTTGGTGAACGGTCGCGAAAGTCTCTACTGCCATGAGTTTGGGCACCTGCACGGTGCCGGGTTCCGTGACTTTGGCCAGGTCATCGCGCAGCAGGTCGGTGATCATCAGGTTCTCGGATTGGATTTTCGGATCAGCGGCCATCCGTTGCGCTATGTTTGCGTCCAGGGTGGGATCTTTACTGCGCGCCACAGTACCTTTAATCGGTTTGGACTCCACGAGCCCCGCGCGGTCAACCTGCAGAAATTTTTCCGGCGAGGCCGACAGCACCTCGAGCTGGTCACCAAACGTGTGGAATCGCAGGTACCCGGCATAGGGTGCCGGATTTTTGATGCGCAACCGTCCATACAGGGCCAACGTATCGCCAGCGTAATCATCGAGCTGGAACGTATCTGTGAGACAGATGCCCGCGGCATCGCCCGCATTCAACATAGCCTGAATCGTTGCGATGCGTCGCTGATATTCGGCTGTCGTACACCGCCACGCACCCTGGACCGGCCGGTGGGTTTTGGTATCGGCGAGCGAAGGGCCCCCGCCAAAAACGAGTGCCGCTTCCAGCGTGTCTAGCAGAGCGTCATCATCGTAGGCGACCAGGGTGGTGGTCTGCGCCCGGTGGTTATAACGTACAAACGCTTGGGGTTTGATCCAGTAGGCATCAGGTGTCGTGGCTTGGTGCGTGTTGGTGTGATCGGCAACGGTGGCTTGTTTTGCTTCGTAACCGAGGTAGCCGACCCAACCGCCGGTGAAACCTGACAAATCGAGGGGCTGTTCCGGCTGCCACGCGTGGGCTTGTAAATACTCCAGGACATCACCGGTGGTGCTGGTGTGCTGCCCACCGGATTCTATATCCAGCCGGTTGGTAGCCACCTCCCAGCGCACGGTCTCAGCGAGCGGTCCGGAGTTTGTGCCCATGATCGTGGTGTCACCTTGACCGAGGTGTGCTGCCGCAGAATCGAGCCAGAACGCGGCAGACGCGTCGATCTGGAGTTGTCGGAAGGTGGCTTCGGTATTGAGCTGGCCGGGGATGATGCGCGTATAACCGCGCAGGCGTCGTCGTGCAGGCATCGGTGTGGTGCGATGCGGACTCCAAGATGTGCTGATAGGCGCTAGCGCAAGGAAGTTTTGAAGGATCATAGTCCCCGCACTCGATTGCAGGGCGGCCGGATCGCAATGGATCCCCCAGTGATTTGTGCCCTGCACGTGATAGATCAGTGCGGCGTCGGCGTCGTCGACGGCGTGAATTCGAAACACCGCTGGATTCATATCGACCAGACGCCAGGCATGGTAACTGATCAGCTCGACCGGATCGTCGAGCTTGGTCATGATCCCGGCGGCGCTGTGCCGGTGTGTGACCGACTCCCCATATACCGGTTGGGCCGGTGCTACACGATGGTGGCCGTAGGCAGCGGCAAGGTGTTGGTAGCCGGAACCGATGGCTAGCACGGGCAACTGTGGCGCGCTAGTGAGTTCCGTGAGGTCGACAAGGTCGGTGCCATGGGTGACGACGACGTGGGTGTAGTCGGTGAGATTTAACGCCACCAGCTCGGCGGCCGATACGATATGTACCGCCCCGAGCTGGTGGGTCAAAATATTGGTGGTGAACCCGTGATTGTCGACTACGAGTATCATGCGGGTGCGATGGTGGTGCGGTGCATTATTTGCCTTGGGCAGCAACGGCGGCAGCACCGGCGGCAGCTGCTTGTGGGTCCAGGAAGCGGGCCTCGGCCACGGGTTTCATCGTGTCGTCGAGTTCGTACATGAACGGCACACCGGTTGGCAGGTTCAGTTGGGCAATGTCGTCATCGGAGATACCTTCGAGGTGTTTCACTAGGGCACGCAGGGAGTTTCCGTGAGCAACCACTAACACCGTTTTACCCTGGGCCAACTGGGGCACAATGTTGTCATACCAGTACGGAACCAGGCGGGTCACTACGTCTTTGAGGCACTCGGTACGAGGCAGATCCTCGCCTAACAGCGCGTAGCGCTCTTCGCCGTATTGGGAGTATTCGTGATCATCTGCAAGTTCAGGCGGCGGAGTGTCATAGGAACGACGCCATTCCATGAATTTCTCATCGCCGTGTTCTTCGCGAATCTGAGCTTTATTCATACCCTGCAGTGCACCGTAGTGGCGTTCGTTGAGGCGCCAGCTGCGCTGGGTTGGGATCCACTGCCGATCAGCGGCTTCCAGCGCAAGGTTTGCGGTAGAGATGGCGCGGCGCAGCAGCGAGGTATGCACGACGTCGGGCAAAATGTGTTGTTCTTTGAGCAGTTCGCCGGCGCGGGCTGCTTCCTTGCGGCCTTGATCAGTCAGCGGAACGTCGACCCATCCGGTGAATTGATTGAGTTCATTCCAGGTGGACTGTCCGTGACGCAGTAAGACCAGTTTCGATGTTGTAGCCATGGCGATTACTTTACCTGGTTTAGTAGGACCACATTTGGAATTCGCGTTTCGGCCCGGCCAGGTACACACCGGCGGCAACAATCGAGGCCAGCCCAAACAGGCCCATTCGACCGCCATACAAGATGGTCAGGGACGCTGAGCCCAGACCAAAGATGAGCGCGGCACCCAGGATTAATAGCCAGGTAGATTTGGTTTGTTTCGAGTGGTTTTCGAACGTTGAGGATGGGCGACGAACCGCATCAAACATTGCCCAGATCACCATGCCCGCGCCCACCAGCGCGAGTCCGGCTTGGAGCCCGTATTCGATCATTAACACCATCTGCAAGAAACTCATGGGCCTAGTCTAGCGACTACCCGCCGGGGTATTAGGCTAGAGGGGTCTGAAGTCGAAAGGTTGTGTCGTGACGGGTCTATTTGTGGTGTTCGAAGGTGCCGATGGGACGGGTAAATCCACCCAGGTGGTTGCCGTGTCCACTAGATTGCGTGCCGCCGGGCACCAGGTGGTGGTCACCCGCGAGCCCGGAGGTTCTGTTGTTGCCGAAAAATTGCGGGACCTTGTCTTGGATCCAGACCACGATATGAATCCAACCACCGAGGCGTTGATCTTTGCTGCAGCCCGTGCCGACCACATCGACAAAACCATCGCTCCGGCCCTGAAAGCCGGTCAGATGGTGCTCTCGGACCGGTTCGTTGGCTCATCCATCGCCTATCAAAGTGCCGGTCGCGGCCTGAGCGAAGAGACCATTGTGGACATCAATGGGTATGCGACCGATGGGTTGACCCCGGATGTCACCGTCGTATTGGATCTGGCCGAAACGGTCGCGGGCCGACGTCGTGTGGTGCGTGGCGAGACCACCGATCGCATGGAAGCTGCCCCGGACGGGTTTCAAGACGCGGTGCGTGCTTCCTTCCTAGCCCAAGCGCACGCTGCCCCCGAGCGTCATCTGGTGGTCGACGCCGCCCAGAGCCCCGAGGCTATTACCGACCAGATCCTCACCCACTTATCGACCCAGTATGGAGTGCAGTTGTCATGACCAATCCTGTGTGGCAATCTCTTGCCGGCCAGCATGCCGTCATCGAACAACTCACCGGTCACCACACCGTCACCGCGCCCACCCACGCCTGGTTGTTTACCGGCCCGCCGGGCTCGGGGCGCTCACTAGCGGCACGCGCCTTCGCCCAAACTCTGCAGTGCGAACAGGCCGAGCCCACCAACCGCGGGTGCGGGACCTGCCAGGCGTGTGTCACGATTGCGGCCGGCACCCACGCTGACGTCAATATTGTGACCACTGAAAAAGTCTCCTACGCCATCGAAGACGTCCGAGATCTCGTAGCCACCGCCCACGACCGGCCCTCCACCGGACGCTGGCGGATCATCATTATCGAAGACGCCGACCGAATGACCGAGCGCGCCACAAACGTGTTACTCAAGGCCATCGAAGAACCGCCCGAACGTACCGTTTGGATGCTATCGGCACCCTCTCCCGCCGACGTGTTGGTGACCATCCGCTCGCGCACCCGCCACATCAACCTGGTCATCCCTGCGGTTGACGACGTCGCACGATTACTCACCGACCGCGACGGGATCGACCCGCAACTGGCCGAAACCTGTGCGCGAGCTTCCCAGTCCCACGTCGGAGTGGCCCGCTGGTTGGCTCGCTCCCCCGAGGCGCGGGAACGCCGCGATATGATCGCCCACTTACCACTGACCATCCGTTCTGCCTCGGTGGCGGTGGAGGCAGCCGAAAACCTTCACAAACTGGTCCAGGATGAGGCCGAAGCGTCGTCGGCGGATCGGAACGCGGCCGAACGGGCCGGCCTTTTGCGCTCACTGGGACTTACCGATGACGAGACCATCCCCCCAAAGTTACGCGTCCACATTCGTCGAATGGAAGACAACCAAACGGCACGCAACCGCCGCGCAATCCACGATGCTTTAGACCGCGCCATGATTGACCTGTCGAGCGTCTATCGCGACCTGCTGCTGTTACACGTCTCCCCGCAGACCAGTCTGATCAATGAACATCTGCGCGCCAAACTTATCGAATACGCTGAAACAGTCAGCGCCGAGCACTGTCTCAGTGCACTCGAGGCCATTACCCAGGCACGTCGCCGACTAGCCGGCAATGTCCCGCCATTATTAGCGCTCGAGGCGATGTTGTTAGCCTTTATTCCTCGTACTCGACGTCATGCTCCCTTATAACCACGCGAAGGAAACCTAGTGTCCAAAACCACCCGAACCCTGGCTACTGTGGGCGCCATCACCGCCCTGGTGCTGTCCGGCTGCGCCAATGACGATGTCGCTGATCATGCCATGCCCGACACCGCGCCAAGTGAGTTGGCGAGCTTTTATGAGCAAGATATCGCGTGGGATGCCTGTGACGACAACGACGACTTCGAGTGCGGCACGGTAGATGTTCCGTTGGACTATGACAATCCTGGGGCCGAAACGATCCAAATTCATGTCACCCGCGCCGAGGAGAACGCCGATCAACAACCGGTGTTGTTCAACCCGGGTGGTCCTGGTTCGTCTGGGGTTTCTTTTGTCCAAGACTCGGTCGAGGGCATGCTCTCCGAACGGTTAGCGGAGAATATTTCTGCGATTGGTTTTGATCCCCGCGGTGTCGGTGCTTCAGAACCCGTCGAGTGTTTGACCGGGCCCGAATTTGATGAGTCTCGAGAAACCGTGCATGATGCGTCGACGCCACAGGGTTGGGCCGCCTCGATTGAAAAGACGGAAGAATTTGGTCAGAAGTGCTTGGAGCGGTCTGGGGATATCGTCCAGTTCGCTGATACCGTGTCTGCAGCCAAGGATATGGATGTCATTCGCGCGGCACTAGATCTGCCGAAACTGGATTATTTTGGCATCTCATACGGCACCAAATTGGGTGCTACCTACGCTGAGCTGTTCCCCGAGCAGGTCGGCAAGTTCGTATTGGACTCGGTATTAGCCCCCAGTGCTGAAACTTTTGAGGTCACAAAAGCCCAGTCCGCGGGCTTCGAGCAATCACTGCACGAGTGGGCGCAGTGGTGCGCCGAAAGCTCGGAGTGCAACCTGGGTGAGCCCGGTGATGCCGATTCGGTGCTTGCTGCGGTCACCGAATTTCTTGAGCGGGTCGAAGAAGAACCCTTGCAGTACCCCAATGGTCGAATCCAGCCGGCATCTGACTTATTCTTCGGGATCGTCGCCCCGCTCTATTCCCGCGACAGCTGGGATCTGCTAGCGATAGCCTTTGAACAAGGCATCGAAAATGATTTCGCCAACTCCGATTATCAGCCGCTGTTCTTAGTGTTCGCGGACGCCTACCACGGTCGGGAACCCACCGGAGAGTATTCCAACAATATGGACGCTTTCAGGGCGATTAACTGCTTGGATTACACCGCGAATGAGAAAACACTTGAGCAGGCAACGGATGAAGCCCAGGAGCTTGCGGACAATGCGCCCATCTTTGGCCCCTCCATGTCGTATTCGACCGGTTGCAACGGTTGGCCGGTTGAACCGGCCGAGCCCATTGGCCCGACTGACGCGGAGGGTTCCGATCCGATCGTGGTAGCAAGCCTCACGTCAGATCCGGCAACTCCGATCCATTTCTCACGCCAGCTGGCCGAAGAACTCGACAATAGCATTCACATCACCGTGGAAGGTGAGGGCCACGGGGCCTACTCCCCTGACAACGAGTGCATCGTCGAGGCAATCGATGGCTACATTGTGGACGGTGATGTGCCAGAGGACGGCCTGGTATGTCAGTAACGTTGGGCGTATTTTGACCAAGCGCACCAAAACTGGCTATGATCGCTTATCGGACGTTGTGCAGACAGCATCCGCGCCGACTTAGCTCAGCTGGTAGAGCAGCTCCCTCGTAAAGAGCAGGTCACCGGTTCAAATCCGGTAGTCGGCTCCGGTCCCTTTGAAGAGGTAACCACCCCGGAACCCCAATGTTGTTGTGGGTTCCGGGGTATTTTTCTCTCAAGTTCTTAGGCTTCAGCAGGACTTGCGCCGTCCTCAGTCTCGGCTTGTGTCCGGGGCTTTGTGCCGCGAATAAAGAACGCGCCAATAAATCCGATCAATGCGACCGCACCCGCCACGATGAATGCGATATTGACGCCGTGGACCAGCCCGTCGTTGCCATGGACTGTTGGGTCCAGTGCGGTTCCGGTCATCACGGTTACTAACACCGCTGTGCCAACCGAAGCTGCAACCTGACGCATCGTGTTGTTCAACGCGGTACCGTGTGGAATCATCCGCTGCGGCAGCTGGTTTAGAGCCGCTGTTGTCACCGGCATAATCACCATTGCAGTACCAAACATCCGGATCGCATTGAATACCGCAAGGTAGGCAAAGGATGTCGTCGGCGTCAGTACGGTCAACATGAATGTCGAGGCACTCAGCAACCCGAATCCAATGACTGCCAACCATTTAGCGCCGAAACGGTCAAAGATCCGACCGGTGACAGGCGACATCAAACCCATCAGGACGGCACCCGGTAAGAGCATCAGGCCAGATTCTGTAGCGGTAAACCCAGCCATATTTTGCATGTAGAGCGGCAGGATGATCATCCCACCGATCATGGCGATAAACACCGCCATCCCCAACAACGTATTCAGGGTGAACATCGGGTTTTTCAAGATCCGTAATTCCAGCATCGGCTCGGGCAGAATCAGCTGGCGCCAAATAAAGAACCCAAGACTGATAAAGCCGATGATGAGTGGTGCCAGCACTTCAACACTGCCCCAACCGGCGTTGCCAGCATTACCAAAACCAAACAGCATGCCACCAAAAGCAAAGGTCGATAACACGATCGACAGGATATCTAGCCGGGGATACGTCGGTTCCGTGACGTTATTAAGAATGAAGTAGGCGACGATCATGTCAATGATTGCGATGGGCAGCATGATCATAAACAAAGTCTGCCATGGGAAATGCTCCACGACCCACCCGGACATGCTCGGGCCAATGGCTGGAGCAAAGGAAATCACGAGTCCAAACGTGCCCATCGCCTGGCCCCGTTTATCCATTGGGAAAATCGCAAACAATATGGTCTGCATCAGCGGCATGATGATGCCGCCGCCGGCAGCTTGAATTACCCTACCCGCTAATAACACCGGAAAGGTCGGCGCCAACATGGCCAAAAGTGTGCCAATGCTGAATAATCCCATGGCGGCGAAGAACAAGCTACGGGTAGAAAAGCGTTGAATGAGAAATGCTGTCACGGGAATCATGATCCCGTTGACCAGCATGAAGATGGTAGTGACCCACTGTGCTGAGTTCGCAGTGATCCCGAAGTCTTCCATTAGCGCCGGCAAGGCTGTGTTCATTAACGTCTGGTTCAAAATGACGACAAAAGCGCCAGAGACCAGGGTCGCCAGAACCACATTGCGATTCACCGGTTTGCGGCGCTCTGGCTTTTCGTGAGCAAACTTCGTGTGTTCGTGCTGCGCCGTGTTGTACCGTGCTTCCACGGTCGGAATCGATCCGGTGATTTCACTAGCCAATAGAGGGGTCCTTCTCCTTCAGAAGATTG
>CAZAAP010000075.1:0-9116 GCA_964482935.1 uncultured Enteractinococcus sp. | reverse complement strand
CAGAAATGGACAGTCCAACGTGAGTTCTAATGCGGTTTCAATTCACCACAACGCGGCATTACTCTCTGTGGTCGAAGTGACCGCTCCGCTGGAAGTCACCTCGGATATGCTCGATGAGCGACTCGCAGCCGTACTCAAGCGCCTCCGCCTCCCCACACGCCTATTGGAACGTGTTGCAGGGGTCAAGACCCGACGCATGTGGAACGACCCGGAAGATTATATGCACGGCGCCGCCCAAGCCGGAGTCAAAGCACTCGCCGAAGCTGGGGTCTCCCCGGATGCGGTCGGTCTGCTGATCAACACCTCGGTAACACGCACCCAGCTTGAGCCAGCGGTCTCCGTCCAGATCCACGACGCCATGGGGCTTGCGCCGTCTGCTACCAATTTTGATATCACGAATGCTTGTCTGGGCTTTGTCAACGGTATGGACCTGGCCGCAACACTGATCGATGCTGGGCAAATTGACTATGCCGTGGTGGTTGCAGGGGAAGACGCGAAGAACGTTCAAGAAGCAACGATCAGAAATCTGCTCAGCGATCAAACCACACGCGATAACTTCATGGAGCAATTCGCGTCCCTGACACTCGGCTCAGGGGCCGCAGCTGCCGTCCTCGGGCGAGCTGACCATCATCCAGAAGGCCATAAAATTCTTCGTGGCGTGACTCGGGCGGGCACCCAGCACAATGGTCTATGTCAGGGTGGCCACGATGGCATGTACACCGATTCGGGGGCCCTATTAGAAAACGGCCTCGAGTTGGTTATGGATGCCTGGAATGACACGCCAGCAGACTGGAACTGGCGCAGCATGGATCGTTACATCACGCACCAGGTGTCCCAGATGCACACCGATGCGATCATCGACTCGGCCGGTATTGACCGCGCAAAGATTCCCACGACTTTCCCAACACTGGGCAATATCGGACCGGCAGCGCTACCCATCACACTGGCCCGAGAATTAGATTCCCTTGAAGTTGGGGACCGCGTCCTTGCCATGGGCGTAGGATCCGGTCTCAACGTCGCAATGCTAGAAATAGAGTGGTGAACCCCTCCCCTATGATTTCCCCCGAACCGGCACACGTTCCGCATGCAACCATTGCTCCTGAAAACCTGCCGGGGTGGGATCCTCGGTGGTCGCGGCTCGTCAACGTCGACACCATTGACGGTACACGGACCTTCCATATCCTGGACAACGCCAGTGTTCTAGCAGACCACGGGTACGAACCCGACGATGTTGACGCGATCATTGTGGCTGTGCATGGCAACCCCACGTGGTCCTATCTGTGGCGAGGTGTGGCCCAAGCCGGTATTGACGCCGCGCAAGGTAGCTTCGATCTCGGTCCCGGTGGCGGAAAAGCCCCGGTCATCCGTGTGATCGCACCTGACCAATTGGACATGGGCTTCTCCGAGCGACTCGCACACGATGCTCTCCCATCGGCAAGGGATGTCACAACTACGTATCGCACTCTCGATCAACGGATCCGCGATCTGGACGCACTGCTTGCAGTACTACTCGGCGACCACCCCAAGCCTCCTGTTTTCAGTCTCGGCCACGACTGGGGCGGCGTGATCTCCCTGGGGTGGGCTGCCAATGACTCCGTGCGTCAAGCCGGCTCCGGCATCACCCCGGCCGGGATGATCTCCCTGAACACAGCCGTCTGGCACGACGACGCCGACCCGATCCCCGTGCCGCTGCAAGCCGCGCTGGCGGGTCCATTGCTGCCGGGTTCGACGGTGGCAACCTCGGCATTTCTTGATACGACGCTAGCCCTAGGCCATCCTCCGCTCGACAAGAACATCAAAGCAGCGTATAAAGCACCCTATGGATACCGCCATCGGCGGGGTGGTATCGGTGGCTTCGTGGCCGATATCCCCGCGCAGAACACGCACCGGTCACGCCCCGCACTTCGTCGGGTGGCCCAGAATCTGGCCGCCACAAAAACCCCTGCATTGTTGCTGTGGGGCGCAAAAGATCCCGTATTCTTAGACCGGTATCAACACGATCTGCTCGATCGCATCCCGCATGTCGATATTCACCGTTACGACACGGCAGGCCATCTTCTAGCTGAAGACCGTGACATTGCAGAACCCATCTTCGGTTGGATCCGCCAACAACTCGCGGGCCCCAGCACCTACACCCCGGACGCAGCTGCCGCCAAAGGCTCCGTGGCCGTTGGCACCTACACCCCACTGTGGGGTTACCTAGACCAATGGGCTGATTCTGAGAACAAAGCCATGGTCGATATGACCGTGACCGACCGGCGCGGGCAACCTTTCGAAATTAGCTGGGGAAGACTATCAACCATCGTCAATGCTATGGCCGTAGGCCTACGCAACGCTGGAATGCGCCCTGGCGACCGCGTCTCGATGCTTGTTGAACCCGGCCGTGATCTTACAGCAGCGCTGTATGCTGTCTTGCGCGTTGGTGGAGTCGCCGTGGTAACCGACGCCGGACTCGGCGTTGACGGGATGACCCGGGCAATCCGCTCAGCCGCGCCCTCCTGGATTATTGGCCAGACTCCAGGTCTCACGCTCGCGCGAACCACCAATCTGCCGGGCAAACGCCTGAGCATCCGCACCATGGATCCGCTAGCCCAACGTGCCTTGGGGCTAAGTGGTTCGATGTATGGGTTCGCTACCCAATATGCTGGCCAGCGATACCAGGCGACGGCAACGCACCCCGACCCGGAACCTACCAATGAAGCCGCCGTGCTCTTTACCTCAGGCTCCACCGGCCCAGCCAAAGGCGTCCGCTATACCCACCGAAAATTATCGGCCCTCACGCAGCGCTTGCAAGACACGCTCCAGGTAGCCCCCGGCTCGAGCCTGCTGGCCGGATTCGCACCGTTTGCACTGTTAGGTCCTGCCATCGGCGCGACCTCAGTGACACCGAAAATGTCGGTTACTAAACCCGCAACGCTCACCGCGACCGCTCTGGCTGATGCCGCCATTGCCGGGGATACGACCATGATTTTTGCTTCCCCGGCCGCGCTTCGAAATGTCGTTGATACCGCGTCTGAGCTCAACGACGAACAGCGAGCCGCGCTCGAAAAGATTTCATTGCTGCTGTCAGCAGGAGCCCCGGTGCCGGTGAAATTAATGGACGAAGTCCTCCAGCTGGTACCACATGCCGAATTCCACTCCCCCTACGGGATGACTGAATCCTTACTCATCTCCGATATTGACCACCACACCCAACATGCCATCGCTGACCAACCCGATCGCGGCGTCTGCGTCGGCAAACCGCTCGATGTGGTGCGAGTTGCGATGGCACCCCTGGACTTCCTGGGCCGGCCAGCAGATGAGCTCTTGGAAGGCGACGCCGCCGTCGGCACATTAGCCGAGATCGTCATCTCTACCCCGCACATGTTAGAAGGCTATGACAAGCTGTACAACACGAACCGCCAGACTCGTGTTGATGATGTCGATGGCCTCCAATGGCACCGAACCGGCGATATTGGTCATTTTGATGCTGAGGGTCGATTGTGGATCGAAGGCCGCACCCATCACATCGTGACCCCACCTACCGGGGTGCTTGGCCCCGGCGGACCAGAAGACGACATTCAACGTGTCGACGGGATCCGGCGGGTGGCAATCGTCGGGGTGGGACCGGTCGGAACCCAGGCGGTTGTGGCAGTCATCGAGCCAACGGACCCCAGCATACAACCCGGACTAGCGCCCACCGCACTCACCGATGCGGTCCGTGCCGCCACTGATGTTGAACTGGCTGCCGTGTTAGTCACTGATAAAGTGCCAGTCGATATTCGGCATAATTCTAAGATCAACCGACCCGAATTAGCTCGCTGGGCATCACACGTACTAGCCGGTGGAAAGGTTACAGGTCGCTAATGCCCACCACAGTTGAACGATACAAATTTCATACCGATGATTACACGGGCTATAACGTCTTGGTCACTGGTGCTTCGGGAGTCTTAGGTTCAGGAGTCGCCGAGGCTCTCGTCGACGCGGGGGCGAATGTGACCGTACTGCAACGTTCCCCATCCGGTCTGCCGGGAGTCAGGGAGGTTCGCGGGTCAGTCACGGATCCAGACATTGCGGCTCACGCCGTGGCGGGAATCGATTCTGTAATTCATATAGCCGCCAAGGTATCCGTATCCGGTCCGCGTGAGGAATATGAACACGTCAACGTTACGGGGACGCGCACTTTGCTCGCAGCCGCGCAGGACGCCGGTGTATCCCGATGGGTCCATATCTCATCGCCTTCCGTGGCTCATGGTGGAGATTCGATCGTTGGCGAAGGTGCCGGCCCGGCTGATCCCGATGCAGCGCGTGGCAATTATGCAGCCACCAAGGCCGCTGGAGAACTGCTCGCACTGGAAGCCGACGCTGAAGACTTTCGAGTCCTTGTCTTGCGTCCGCACCTGATGTGGGGGCCAGGAGACACCCAACTGACTGAACGTATCATTAATCGTGCTCGACAGAACCGGTTACCCCTCCTCGATGGTGGCACCGCACTGGTCGACACCCTCTTTTTAATTAATGCAGTCGAAGCGATCGTGGCCGCGCTATCGGCGGTCGATCACACGCATGGTGAAGCGCTGGTGTTAACCAACGGACAACCACGTCCGATTGGGGAAATGATCCGGCGCATTGCCGTGGCCGGCGGCGCCACCGAACCAACACTGAACTTACCCTCCGGTCTAGCCAAGACGGCCGGCAGCGTGATTGAGTCGTTCTGGGATGCTGATAAACGCGGAGACGAACCGCCACTGACGCGTTTCTTAGCCGAACAAATGTCTACGGCCCACTGGTTTGATCAGCGGCGCACCCAAGAAGTGCTCAACTGGAAACCTCGCATCTCGCTGGATGAAGGCTTCCAGCTGACTGCCCGCTACTACCAGCCTTAAGCGTCAATTTCTTGGCGATCCAGTTCCTCGGCACCTGAAATAATAAAGTCACGCCGTGGCGCGACATGACGTCCCATCAGCAATTCGAAGATCTCTTCGGCCTTTTCGAATTCTTCGATGTTGACTCGACGTAAAGTCCGGTATCGCGGATCCATGGTGGTCTCAGCCAACTGTTGAGCATCCATCTCGCCAAGACCCTTATAGCGTTGGATAGGCTCCTTCACTTTGCGTCCCTCGGCTTCTACCTTCGCCAAGACCGAGTGGAGCTCTTGTTCCGAATAAGTGTAGAGAACCTCGTTGGCTTTCGATCCCGGATTGATGATTTCCACCCGATGCAATGGGGGGACAGCTGCATACACGCGGCCAGCCTCAACCATGGGACGCATATAGCGGAAGAACAACGTCAATAGCAGCGTTCGAATGTGTGCACCATCGACATCGGCGTCGGTCATCAAAATAACCTTGCCGTAACGGGCGGATTCAAGATCGAAGCTACGCCCCGATCCCCCACCCACAACTTGGATTAACGCTGAGGCTTCAGCGTTGTTGAGCATCTCTCCAACCGAAGCCTTCTGGACATTTAATATTTTGCCTCGAATCGGCAGCAACGCCTGATAATCAGACGACCGAGCAAGTTTCGCAGTGCCAAGAGCCGAATCACCTTCAACAATAAACAGCTCAGTGTTCTCAATATCGGTGGAGCGGCAATCTGCCAGCTTGGCTGGTAATGCAGAGGTTTCCAGCGCCGTTTTCCGCCGCTGATTCTCTTTTGTCGTGCGCGCCATGATGCGCGACTTCGTTTCGGCAACAATCTTTTCTAATAAAGAGTCGACTTGCTGTTTGACGTCACGCTTGCGTGATGTCAAAATCTCCGTGAGCTGGTCGCCGACGACCTTCGAAACAATCTGTCGTGCTGCGGGGGTGCCAAGTACTTCTTTTGTTTGGCCTTCAAATTGGGGTTCCGATAAACGCACCGTGACAATGGCCGTGAGTCCCGCAAGGATGTCGTCTTTTTCCACCCGGTCGTTGCCGGCCTTCAGGCGTCGAGCATTGGCTTCGACAGTTTTGCGGAAAACGCGGGTCATTGCTTGTTCGAAACCGGTAATGTGAGAACCACCTTTTGGGGTGGCGATGATATTTACAAAGCTGCGGATTTTTGCGTCATAACCCACATCCCACCGCAATGCGACATCCACTTCGCATGTTCGTTCCACGTCTTGCATATGGGCTTGACCCGAGCTGTCCAAGACCGGAACCCGCTCGCTGAAGCTGCCTTCTCCATGGAGGCGCCAGACATCAGTTACAGGGTTCAACTGGGATAGATGGTCAACGAACTCGGCAATACCACCGTCGTACTGGAACACTTCTTCCCGGGGGCCACTGTTTCCGGTGGCGTCCACGATGTTGCGTTCATCACGGACGGTGATGCGCAGCCCGGGAACGAGAAACGCGGTCTGTCGAGCACGCTGTTCTAACTCTTCATAGAGGAAACGAGCGTCCGGAGTGAAGATCTGAGAGTCAGCCCAGTACCGAACTTTGGTACCGGTGAGGCCACGTTTCGCTTTGCCCACCACGTCCACTTCAGTACCCGATTTTTGCGGAGTGAAATCGGCTTCGGGGTGGGGCTTGCCCTTATCGTGGAAGTGTCCTGGTTTACCGCGTTGGAAGCTGAGCTGATGTACTTTTCCGCCACGCGTAACTTGCACATCAAGACGCGAGGACAATGCGTTGACCACTGCCGCGCCAACACCGTGTAGGCCACCTGCCGCTGCATAGGAATCCGAGCTGAATTTACCGCCAGCGTGGAGTTTCGTGAAGACAACTTCCACACCCGATAATCCAGTACGGGGTTCAATATCAACAGGTATACCGCGCCCGTTATCTTCAACTTCGACTGAGCCGTCGGCAAACAATGTGATATCGATTGACTGGCCATGCCCGGCAAGAGCTTCATCAACTGAGTTGTCGATGATTTCCCATAGACAGTGCATGAGACCGCGCGAGTCCGTGGACCCGATATACATGCCGGGGCGCTTACGCACCGCTTCGAGTCCTTCCAGGACCGATAAGTTGCGTGCGCTGTATTCGGATTGTTTGACCACGAAGTGTTGAACCCTTTCAGAGGATACGTTCACCAAAGCTGTATTGGGCCGATTGCCTCGTATTCATTGGCTGGTTACGGAGAATCGACATATGTAAGAATAGTGGTTTTCTGCGGCGGATTTGGGATTTACGCTGTTGCTCAACGCACAGCGAAGTCAGGAGGGCTTTCTTTCGCCTGACGCGTATGGCGTCGATCAGATCTTTGCGAAAAATGATTCAGGTGGCAATATAGATCCACTGGTTATGCACGCATGACCGTGTATCTCAACGTTGACGTTGTTTGTTCGCCGGTGGCTACGCTAGCATCTTCGGGCATAAACCGTATGGTCAGTGCGTTGTTCTACACAGGAATGAAATAACCTGTCAGGATGGAAGGACCAACCTAACAGAGTTTGGACCACAAATTAGGAGGCCCAATGTCCACGGCAACTAGTCTTGAGCAACCTACCCTCAACGCCGCCGATCGTTGCGACCGTTGCGGAGCCCAAGCTTACGTTCGTGCAGTACTACCATCGGGTGGCGAACTGTACTTCTGTGCTCACCACGCACGCCAGGTTGAAGAGAGCCTTCGTCCGCAAGCTGCTGTGTGGCAGGATGAGACCAACCGTCTCGAAGAAGAACGCTCTGCGAGTCTATAAGTTTGGCCGGTTGTAACTAGTACACCGCGCACGATGATTAAATATTGTATCCGCACCAATGCCAACAGCATTGGTGCGGATACAGTTTAAAGGTCGCGGCTGGAAAAATTACGAAATATTGATTAACAAAAAATCGAGTGACTCCATGGAGTCACTCGATTTTTTTAAACGGTTACTTCTCGATTTACTCGAGGTAGTCGCGCAACACCTGCGAACGAGATGGGTGACGCAGTTTGGACATCGTCTTGGATTCAATCTGGCGAATACGTTCACGTGTGACGCCATAGACCTTGCCGATTTCATCGAGGGTCTTCGGCTGACCATCGGTGAGCCCGAAACGCATTGCAACCACGCCGGCTTCTCGTTCGGACAATGTGTCTAACACGGAATGCAACTGTTCCTGGAGCAGAGTAAAGCCGACGGCATCGGCGGGTACTACAGCCTCGGAATCTTCGATGAGGTCGCCGAATTCAGAGTCGCCGTCCTCGCCCAGGGGGGTGTGCAGCGAAATGGGTTCACGACCATATTTCTGTACTTCGATGACCTTCTCAGGGGTCATATCGAGTTCGGTACCGAGTTCTTCTGGGGTCGGTTCACGGCCCAAATCCTGCAGCATCTGGCGCTGAACGCGGGCGAGTTTGTTGATGACTTCCACCATATGCACAGGGATACGAATTGTGCGGGCTTGGTCTGCCATGGCACGAGTGATGGCCTGACGAATCCACCAGGTCGCATAGGTCGAGAATTTGAAGCCCTTGGTGTAGTCGAACTTCTCAACAGCACGGATTAGACCAAGGTTGCCTTCCTGAATGAGGTCTAGGAAAAGCATGCCACGGCCGGTATACCGCTTTGCCAGCGATACCACCAGGCGCAGGTTTGCTTCCAGCAAATGGTTTTTAGCTCGGCGACCATCGGCGATAATGAGCTGCATGTCCCGGCGCAGACGAGCATCGGTGATCTCTTCAGTCTGTATCTTGTGCTCAGCGTAGAGTCCAGCTTCAATGCGGGTGGCAAGATCGACTTCTTCTTCGGCGTTGAGCAGTGCGACTTTACCGATCTGTTTCAAATAATCTTTGACCGGGTCGGCAGTCGCACCGACGATATTCACCGCCCGCTGCTGCGGTGCGTCTTCTTCTGTCTCTGATACAACGAAACCACCGGCTTTGATGGTGGATGCCACGTCTGGCTTTTCGGGGCCGGCCGTTTCTTTTATTGCTTCGTCTTCTTCATCGTTGGCAACGAGGACTTCTTCTTCCTCTTCTACGGTTTCTAGCTCTTCGTCATCTTCGACGTCCTCGACCTCTAGATCTTCGTCTTCCACGAATTCATCTTCTTCAAGGATTGGTTCTTCGGAAGCCATAGTCGCCTTCTCACCAGTTTCGGTATCAGCTGCCTTCTTAGTCGTCCCGTTAACTGTGCTCTTCTTTTTTACAGCAGAAGATTTCTGGGCAGTAGCCTGTTTTGGAGTAGTAGTCACTCAGGTCCTTTCCTTGGCAGCCGTATGAGTAAT
>CAZAAP010000074.1:0-9454 GCA_964482935.1 uncultured Enteractinococcus sp. | reverse complement strand
TACAACCCCATCCCGGCTCAGAACCTCGACCGCTTGGCAAAGGTGCCTCCGGAGGTGAGCTGTCCCGCATCATGCTGGCTCTTGAAGTGGTACTAGCCAATACGGATCCTGTGCCAACGTTCATTTTCGATGAGATTGATGCCGGAGTCGGTGGGGAAGCGGCGGTACAAATTGGTCGCCGGCTAGCTCGGTTAGCAAAACACGTACAAGTCATTGTTGTTACCCACCTACCGCAAGTTGCGGCCTACGCGGATAGACATCTACGAGTCAATAAAGCCCCCAATGTCGAAGCTGGCTTTACCACCTCGGATGTCTCCGAATTAGCTGGCGAGGACCGCGTCTCTGAGTTGGCGCGCATGCTTGCCGGACATGCAGACTCAACGTCAGCTCGCGAACATGCCAAAGAACTCTTGGAGACCTCTCAGTAATGCCAGAACAGCGACTCGAAGATACGGACCGAACCGTAGAGATGCAACATACCGAAACGGTGTTTCAGGGTGCCATCTGGGACATTCAACGCGACACCTTCCGGCTCGGGGGCTCGGATCATGCGCTGACAAGAGAATATCTTTCACATCCAGGTGCAGTGGCAATCGTAGCGCTTGACGATCAGCGCCGCGTGGCCCTGATTAATCAATACCGTCACCCGGTGCGACAGGACTGCTGGGAAATTCCAGCGGGGCTTATGGATACTAGTGGCGAAGACCCGCTGACCACTGCGCAACGCGAACTGGCCGAAGAGACGGATCTGCGAGCCAATAAATGGTCCGTCCTGGTGGACCATTACCCCTCGGCAGGCTCCTCATCAGAAGCTCTCCGTATCTTTCTGGCCCAAGGTATCGAAGAGATCCCCGACAGGCAACGTCATCAACGCGAAGCAGAGGAAGCCCAGATCATTTTACGCTGGGTGCCGTTTGATCAAGCATTGCAAGCCGTCTTGAACGGGGCGGTTCGAAATGTCAACGCGGTTAGTGGCCTCATGGCAACCCACTTCATACTCGACGGACAATACCAGGCCCGACCAGCTGAGACGCCCTTCTAACAGTCATGACCGCACAGAACATCGCTATCCCGGCGACTTTGGCGCAGCACGTTACTGCATACCTCAACCACCTGATGGTCGAACGTGGCCTATCCGATAACACCCTGGCTGCCTATCGCCGAGACCTCCACCGTTATCTACGGTACTTAACTCAAGAGCGCATCGAAGACGTTACAGCCATCACCCACCATCATGTCGCCGGATTCCTCCAGGCTCTAAGTTCCGGCAGCCACCACATGGGAGCCCTTGCTAATGCATCGGTAAACCGGATCTTCATCGCCGCACGCGGGTGGCACCGGTTCATGTTCCTGGAAGATACGACACCAACTAACCCGGCAGCAGAGATCAAGCCACCCAAAACAGGCCAACAGCTGCCGGCTGGGCTGAGTATTGATGAAGTCACGCGACTCATTAATACCCCACCGATCGACACCGCCCAGGGTCTACGTGATCGGGCCTTGATGGAATTGCTTTATGCGACCGGTGCCCGCATCACTGAAGCCATCGAGCTCGACGTCGATGACATCTTGCCGTTAGACGACGACACCGGAACGACCGTCGTGCGGCTCTTTGGGAAAGGTTCCAAAGAGCGCATTGTCCCGTTAGGATCATATGCACGAAAAGCCATCGATGCCTACTTGGTCCGAGGTAGACCAGACCATGCGGCTGGAGGCAAAGGTTCCCCTGCACTGTTTTTAAACCGATTCGGAGGACGTCTCACGCGCCAGACCGGATGGAATGTTTTGAAACAGGCGGCCAAAGATGCTGAGATCACCACCGATATTTCGCCTCACACGCTGCGCCACTCGTTTGCCACACACTTGTTGCAAGGCGGAGCAGACGTCAGAGTTGTGCAAGAATTACTGGGGCACGCATCGGTGACTACTACCCAGATTTACACTCAGGTCACGGCTGACACGCTACGCGAGGTCTTTTCCTATGCGCACCCGCGAGCCCACAGTTAACGTGACCTTCAGGTTTGAGGTTAAACTTTAAGGCTCGCCGTGAAAAACCACTTAGTTCGGGAAGTAGTGTGATCCAGCAATACACTAGAGTCAGAGACCATACTCACGTCACATTCGAACACTAAGAGGATCACAACCACAACTTACGTAGCGGTCAGGAGTTTCAACCATCGTGAACGACGCCAGCCAACAACCACAACCCGTGATGATGATCACCGGAGATCCGGTTATCGGACCAACGGGGCGGCCAAAGCACGACTTTCCCGTTCCACAACCCCTCGACTCCCACGGTCCGGCCCGCATCATCGCGATGGTCAACCAAAAAGGCGGCGTTGGCAAAACCACTTCCTCGGTCAACCTTGGCGCCGCACTAGCCGGTTACGATCGAAAAGTGCTCATGGTCGATTTCGACCCTCAGGGCGCACTCTCGGCGGGTTTCGGCATGAATCCTCATGAAATGGAACTGACCGTCTACAACGTGCTGATGGAACGCGATGTGCACGTAACGGAAACTATCGTCAAAACCGAAGACCCCAACATCGATTTGTTGCCGGCCAACATCGACCTCTCCGCTGCCGAAGTACAGCTGGTGAACGAAGTCGCCCGCGAACAAGTTCTCGCGCGTGCATTACGTCCAATCATTGATGATTACGACGTCATTATCATCGACTGCCAACCTTCTTTGGGTCTCCTAACGGTCAACGCGCTCGCCGCAGCGCACGGAGTCATCATCCCTTTGACCGCCGAGTTCTTCGCATTACGCGCTGTAGCTCTTCTGGTTGAGACCATTGAAAAGGTCCAGGACCGCATCAACCCGGATCTCGTCATCGACGGAGTGCTTGCCACCATGGTTGATGGTCGCACCTTGCACTCAAAGGAAGTCATCGGACGCCTTGTAGAAGCCTTCGGTGATCGGGTATTTGAAACGGTCATTAACCGGTCGATTAAGTTTGCTGACGCAACTGTGGCGGCGGAACCCATCACCACATTTGCGCCAAACCACCCGGGAGCGAAAAATTACCAACAGCTCGCACGTGAACTGATCAGTCGCGGGGGCGCTCCGTGAGTCAACTAGCATCGCCAACATTCGACGATGACTACACGGACGAACACGTTGGCTTTGAACTAGCACTCACTAATTTCGCTGGCCCGTTCGATCTTTTGCTGTCCCTCATTGCCCGGCGCCGTATGGACATCACTGAGATCGCACTGGCAGAGGTCACCGACGAATTCTTGGCCTACGTTGCGACTCTCGACACGACCGAAGAAGTCTTAGAAAACTCGACTTCGTTTATGGTCGTGGCGGCCACATTATTAGAGCTCAAAACCGCACGACTTCTGCCATCCGGCCTTGGAGATCCTCACGACGAGCTAGCGATGTTAGAAGAACGCGATCTATTGTTTGCTCGCCTGTTGCAATACCGAGCATTCAAGCAGGCTGCCGCCATGATTCAGCAACGCCTCAGGGACCAAGCAGCCATGTTACCTCGCCAGGGTGGACCAGAGCCGCAGCATGCTAATCTGCTGCCCGCGCTGGTATTCAATTTGTCAGCCCAAGATTTTGCCGCTGTGGCGCAGGAACTCTTCACCAAATTCGTTGCAGAGCCCACAGAAGTTGCAACACAACATCTCCACGCGCCGATCGTGTCGGTAACAGAACAAGTAGCGATCATGTCCCGGCATATCCAAGAAGCCGGGCAACTGACGTTCAGTCAACTCACAAGTGACGCCCCGACCTCCATGGTCATTGTGGTGCGGTTCCTTGGATTGCTGACGATGTACCGCGACCAGCTAATCGATTGGCATCAAGACACTCCATTGGGCGAGATTACGGTGTTCTGGCAAGAGGCTGCATGACGCAACAGCGCTATCGTCCAGAGTTGTTCGCTCAGCTCGAGGCCATCCTGTTGATTTCCGATGAGCCCGTGTCCATCCAACAACTTGTCAAGGCAACCCAGGCCAGCCCAGCTCAACTAGAAGTTACCTTAACAGCTATTCAACGCGACTATGAGGGCGAAAACGACGGCAAGGTGCGAGGCTTTCAACTTCGGCATGTCGCCGGCGGATGGCGTCTCTACACTCGACCAGAACACGCCGATGTCCTCGCAACCTTCCTGGTACAAGGTGCCACTCAAAAGCTGAGTCAAGCAGGATTGGAGACACTGGCTGTCATCGCCTACCTCCAACCGGCTACCAGATCGCGGGTGGCTCAAATCCGCGGCGTCAACTCGGATTCAGTGGTCCGTACGCTCCGGACGCGAGGCCTAATAGCCGAAGATGGTGTCGAAGAGACAACAGGTGCCGTACGCTATAAAACAACGGATTATTTTTTAGAGCTTCTTGGCCTAAACTCTATAGAGGCACTACCCAAAATTTCTCCCCTCCTTCCTGGAGTGGAAGAAGCTAGTCAATTAGCAGAAAGTCAGGACGAAACATGACATCCCGCAAGCCGAGAGGCTCCGGAAGCCGTAAACGCACGCCCAAAGCTGGACGTCGCGGTGGCCCTTTCTCCGGTGCCGAATACGATCGAAACCTAGGTCCAGTAGATCGAAGCAAGTATCGAAAAGGTAAAGGCCAAGGCAACAAATCACGCCAACACGTACCCGAAGGTGAACGCTTACAAAAAGTTATCGCCGCTGCTGGGATCGCCTCTCGCCGCGTTGCTGAGGATCTGATCACTGAAGGCCGTGTCGAAGTGAACCACGAGATTGTCACCGCACTGGGAACCCGCGTGGACCCTAACCAAGACATCATTTTCGTAGACGGCATTCGAGTCAATACTAAACCCGACGCCGTCTACTACGCTTTCAATAAACCTCGTGGCGTCATCTCGACCATGTCAGACCCCAAGGGTCGACCTTCCATCGCCGACTACGTCAACACCACCGACACCAGACTCTTCCATGTTGGACGTCTCGATAATGAGACCGAAGGACTCTTGCTGCTGACAAACGACGGCGATCTTGCCAACCGACTCTCGCACCCGAGCTATGAGGTGCCTAAAACCTATCTGGTCCAGGTTAAAGGTCCAATGCGTAAAGGCGTCGGAGAGCAACTGCGCGAGGGGATCGAACTGGAAGAAGACGGGGTCGTCTCGGTGGATTCCTTCAAAGTCGTTGACTCGACTCCCGGGCACCTGCTGTGCGAAATCGTTATTCATAGCGGTCAAAACCGTGTGGTGCGTCGACTCATGAAAGCCGTGGGGCACCCCGTCCAACGCCTCGTACGCATCGCTCATGGTCCCATCACCCTAGGCAACCAGCGACAAGGCAGCATCCGGCAGCTCAATTCTCAAGAAGTCGGCCACCTTATGGCGACGGTGGGGTTATGACGACACCGCGGTTTTCACGCACTGAGATAGTTAATACGGCCTCTTTGGCCGCCGCCACCGAAACCATTTCAAAGCACCACACCATTCAGCAACCTGTGCTAATCGTCGGGACAGGATTGTTGGGCACCTCTATTGGTTTGGGGTTGCGCTCAGTGGAGGTAGAGGTGCTGCTGACCGACCCGTCCCCATCCGCCCAGGCGGTCGCTGAGGATATCGGAGCCGGTATTAGTCTGGCTGATAATGATCAACCCGGCACCGTGATTGTTGCTGCACCACCGGATGTGACCGGTGCCGAAGTGGTCCGGGCTTTGCGGCGCTGGCCGAGTGCCGTGGTGTTGGATATCGCCTCAGTAAAAACTGCCATAGCGCAAGAGATCTCGGCGGCAATAACGACCGGCGAACTCACCGCTGAGGATGCTCGGCGTTATATCGGAACACACCCGATGGCAGGCCGGGAGCGTTCCGGACCAGTAGCCGCCCGCGGTGAACTCTTCACCGCGGCTCCGTGGGTTTTATGTACGACCGCTCAGACCCCGCAGCATGTGATTGACGTTGCATCCGATGTAGCTCGGCTCTTGGGCGCCACCATCTACCATATGAGTCCGGAAGAACACGATGCTGCTGTGGCCCAGATCAGTCACCTGCCACAAATCACAGCATCACTCCTTGCCTCGAGATTACAGGGCACCTCAATGCAGGCTTTGCAACTAGCAGGCAATGGACTACGTGATACCACCCGCATCGCGGCCTCTGACCCCAACCTCTGGGTTCAGATTCTTACCGCTAATGCTGAACAAATCTTGCCGGAACTTTACGGGATGAAAGCCGACCTGGATCGGTTGATCGACACCTTGAGCGCGCCACACGCGCCAGGTGCCCGACTTGATGTTGCCCAGCTGATGGATGAAGGCAATCAGGGCCAGGCGCGCATCCCAGGCAAACACGGTGGGCCTGCGCACGCCTTCGCCCTGGTCACGGTGCTGGTCGACGATACCCCGGGCGCCATAGTGTCGGCGCTCCAAGCGGTGGCCGACGCTGGGGTGAACGTGGAAGACTTGAGAATGGAACACTCGTCCGGATACCAGGTCGGTATGCTGGAAATCTCAGTGGTTCCCGGTCACAAGAAGCACCTGGTCGACGCCTTGAACGAACTTGGATGGAAGGTATTGTAATGTCTGCACAATCTCGCCTCGTTATCGCCATCGACGGTCCATCGGGCACCGGAAAATCCACGGTTGCTCGTTGGGTTGCCCAGGACTTAAAGCTCAGCTACCTGGACACCGGTGCGAACTATCGTGCAGCAACTCTATGGTGTATGCGAAATGGCTTGGATCTGAGTCGTCCCGAAATCGTCGAGACCCAACAGATTACCGAGCTCATTACTACGATGCCCCTGGCACAAGACCTCAACCCGAATCATGTCTCGATAGCACTCAATGGCCAAGACATTACCGAGTCGATCCGTAGCGATGAGGTCACAGCCAACGTTTCGGTGCTATCGACCCGTCCAGCAGTTCGCGAACTGCTCGTGAAGCTACAACGCCAGGCTATCGAATCCCGGCCGCGGATCGTTGTTGAAGGGCGCGACATTACTACCGTCGTCGCTCCAGATGCTGATGCACGAATTTTATTGACAGCCTCCCCAGAGACCCGAATCGCTCGGCGCCGTCAACAACTGCGCGAGACCGACCAGGATCCGACCAATGTGGAATCTGACGTCATTGCACGCGATCAGAAAGATTCGACACTGGTAGATTTCATGACCCCTGCTGAGGGTGTCGCTGAAATCGATTCAACAAACCTTAGTCCCGAAGACACTGTAACCGTCGTCTTGGCAGAAATACAACGCCAAGTCAACGCCAAACAATCATAAGAAAGCGTCATGACAGAAGAAGAATACATCCCATCTCGTGCCGATACGATCGATGACGACCTGGCACAGATGACCGATGAAGAACATCAAGCCCGCACTGACGCCTATCTCGCCGGACTTCAGCAATACGAACTCGATGAAGAAGACCAGGAACTCCTGGAAGGTTTCGAAGAGTTTGAAAGCTTTGAAGAACGCGACTTTGTGCCACCGGTCGTAGCCATCGTAGGTCGACCCAATGTTGGTAAATCCACACTAGTTAACCGCATCATTGGACGCCGCCAAGCCGTCGTTGAAGATACCCCGGGTGTCACTCGAGACCGGGTATTTTACGAAGCAGAATGGAATGGCCGCCCCTTTACAATCGCTGATACTGGCGGCTGGGAATACGGGGTCAAAGGTTTGGCTGGCAAAGTGGCGGAGCAAGCCGAACATGCCGTCGAACGTGCCGACGCCGTGTTATTTGTAGTGGATGCCACAGTTGGTATTACCGCTACTGACGAGGCGATTGTCAGTATGCTTCGCAAAGCCAATAAACCTATCACGTTGGTCGCCAATAAGGTCGATGGTCAGGCCCATGAAGCCGACGCGGCGATGCTGTGGGGTTTAGGTTTCGGTTATCCCTGGCCCGTCTCGGCCCTGCACGGCCGCGGTACCGCAGACCTGCTCGACGCGTTGTTGGCTGAACTTCCTGAAGAATCAGCCTACAAGGACGTGCTCACGGCCCAGGGGCCCCGCCGTATCGCTCTAGTCGGACGGCCAAACGTTGGTAAATCATCGCTGCTGAACAGCCTGGCCGGCAGCGTCCGAGCCATAGTCGATGACACCGCCGGGACGACCCGTGACCCGGTCGATGAACTCATCGAACTCGATGGCAAGACCTGGGAGTTCGTTGATACCGCCGGTATCCGACGTCGGCAACATATGGCCTCGGGTTCCGATTACTATGCTTCATTGCGCACACGCTCAGCCCTAGAACGCGCCGAGGTTGCGGTCGTCCTGCTGGAAGCGTCCCAACCGTTAAGCGAACAAGACGTCCGCATCATCCAAACGGTACTAGATACCGGGCGCGCGTTAGTGTTGGCATTCAATAAGTGGGACCTGTTGGACGACGACCGACGGATAGATCTCCAACGCGAAATTGACCTAGACCTGCAACACGTTTCCTGGGCGCCGCGCATCAACGTCTCCGCAAAGACCGGGTGGCATAAAAATCGTCTAGTCCCTGCGCTCGAGACAGCTTTGGCATCCTGGGAAACGCGCATCCCTACAGGCAAGCTCAACTCATTTATTGGTGAACTCGTGGCAGCTCACCCGCACCCGGTACGAGGCGGCAAACAAGCCCGAATCCTATTCGCGACCCAGTCATCGACTCGGCCACCGAAGTTTATCCTGTTTACCACCGGTTTCTTGGATCCTGGCTACCGTCGGTTCATTATCAACCGATTACGTCAGCACTTCGGGTTTGAAGGCACACCCATTGAAGTGACCATGCGGGTACGCGAACGACGGAAACGATAGGTGACTAATAGGCCGCAGACTACAGGCTAAACAGTGCATGGGTCTGCGGCATGACCGTCCGTCCACCGAGGCCTTCGAGTTCTAACACCACCCCGACACCGGTAACTTCGGCTCCGGTTGCAGCCACCAATCGGGCTGCTGCGTGAAGGGACCCTCCGGTCGCTAAGATATCGTCGATTAGCAAGACGCGCATCCCCGGGAGCAGGTCTGGCGAGACTTCCAGCTGATCTTCTCCGTACTCTTTGGTGTAGGTGACCTGCTGCGCTACGGTAGGCAATTTACCGGCTTTGCGTATCGGGACGACACCAGTTTTTGCTAGCGCAGCTACTGCACCAGCGAAGATAAAGCCTCTGGCTTCGATACCAGCTACCACGTCAAATGCGCCGTCTGCCTGGTTGAACAGCGCTTGACTCACGGTATGCATTGCGCGGCCATCGGCAAGCAGGGGTGTGATGTCTCGAAACGAGACTCCAGGCCGGGGGTAATTTTCAATAGTTCTAATAAGACGCTGTGCGTATGCCAGACTGTCGGTGTGGGAATGAAAAACGGTCATGATCTCGATCCTAGAGGGTCGTGTACAAATCAACGGCATCCATTGAAGTACACAAATTCGGAGTTTCTTTCTTCATGGTGTAGAGTATCCCGAGTATCCTAGCTCTGAGCATTCAGAACGGGCTGTGGCGCAGCTTGGTAGCGCACATCTCTGGGGGAGATGGGGTCGCAGG
>CAZAAP010000073.1:0-9529 GCA_964482935.1 uncultured Enteractinococcus sp. | reverse complement strand
TGGATTGCTGAATTCGGCTTCTTCTCGGATGCGACCCTCGACGTCGAATAACAGCACCACAAGTCTTTCAGATTTGAAGGAATGTTTTGTCTGCCCGCGAGGTTGAACCCCATATGACCACTTCTGTGCCTACACCAAACCCATCCAATCACCTTGCCACCTCGCTTGATGACGGCGTCGTCGAGTTCGGCCTACACACGTTCGGAGACATCACCCAGGACCTCGAGGGCACCCGCGTCCTAAGCCACCCGGAAGTGTTGCGGAACGTCGTGGCCGAGGGTGTGCTCGCCGATCAGGTCGGCGTCGACGTCATCGGAGTGGGAGAGCACCACCGACCCGATTATTCGGTCTCGGCGCCCGACGTCGTCCTGACCGCAATTGGCGCCCAAACCGAGCGCATCAAGCTCATCTCGGCGGTCACCGTGTTGTCATCGGATGATCCGGTGCGCGTGCATCAGCGCTTTGCCACCCTCGATGGCATCACCTCCGGGCGTGCAGAAGTTTCGCTAGGGCGTGGGTCCTTTATCGAGTCTTTCCCGCTGTTCGGGTACGACATGCAGGACTATGAAGTTTTGTTCGAAGAAAAACTTGAACTGTTCGATCACATCCGGCGCGAAAAACCCGTCACCTGGTCCGGTACCACGCGTGCTGCACTCGAGAATTTTTCCATCTTCCCGACCACGGACCACGAGCATGGTCTGCCCACCTGGGTTGCGGTTGGTGGGTCACCGCAGTCTGTCGTTCGTGCCGCGAAATACGGGATGGGCCTGGAGCTGGCGATCATCGGGGGAGCGCCGCAGCGGTTTGCTCCGCTGGTCGATCTGTTCCACCAGCAGATCCAAGAAAACGGGTTCGAACCGCGCCGCATTGCCGTCCATTCGCACGGTTACATCGCCGACACTGACGAAGAAGCGATGGAGCAGTACTATCCATTCTGGCACCACTCGATGTCCAGACTCGGGGCAGAACGCGGTTGGCCGGCGCCAACTCCGGATCAATTCGCCCAAGAAGTGCGGCATGGCGCGCTGCACCTCGGTTCGCCGGAAACCGTCGCCCGCAAAATTGCCAACACCGTCCAGACCCTAGGGGCTACACGGTTCGGCATGAAATACGGCAACGGTCGACTACCCCACGAGTTGATGATGCACTCGATTAACCTCTACGGAACCAAGGTCATGCCACTGGTTCGCGACATGCTCGCTGAATAGACAGCTGCGCAAGTGACTTACCCCGAGACGCGATGTAAACGTATCGAAAAACTTGATGCACTTATCGTTTAACGATATATTTAAGGCGATCTGTAGGAGGTCGCATGGATAAGTTCACCATCGTCATACTCAAAGTGGTCATCGCTTTGTCTCTGGCCGGTTCGCTTTTTGTTCAATTCCCCCTGTTGGCATTGGTGTGGCAGGACATGACCGATGCCGGGGAAGCCCTGTGGGGTCGGGTCGCGTTTGTGTCGATTGCAGCGCTCGGCGTGCTCACGATGCAGGTCTTCGGCGTCTGCGTCTGGCGGTTGCTCACCCTGGTTCGCAAGGGCTCGGTCTTTTCTCCGAGGTCGTTTCGCTACGTCGACATCATGATCGGCGACTTTGGATTCGCTGCCGTGCTGGCCTTCCTGCTGGCAGCGCTCCTAGCCCCCGGTGAGGTCGCGCCGGGTATTGTCGCGTTGATCTGCGGGCTGGCGCTGGTCCTGGCTGGCATCGCGATTTTGGTCGTGGTGATGCGACGACTGTTGGCACAGGCCATCGCCGTCGAATCGGATGCTCGCGCGCTGCGCACCGAACTGGACGGGGTGATCTAAGTGGCTATCGTCGTGGATATTGATGTTATGTTGGCGCGCCGGAAAATGGCCGTTGGCACCCTTGCTGACCTGGTCGGCATTACCCCTGCAAATCTTTCGGTACTGAAAAATGGTCGCGCAAAGGCGATCCGGTTTGCCACACTTGAGGCTATCTGCCAGGCGTTGGACTGCCAACCCGGAGACATTCTACGGTGGGAGCCTGACGACGATCAGACGGTCGCTGATGCAACTGCAGCTGGCGCGCAACGTCCAGAGCGCTAGAACTCACTCCGGACAGTGAGATAAAAGAATCGCCTGCACGTGGACAACACATGCAGGCGATTCTTTGACGTGGTGTTACGGTATGCGGACGTTAGTCGTTGCCCCGACCACGGTTGCCTTCGCCGCGGTTTCCGTTATTGCCATTATTTCCATTACTGGCATTATTGTCGCTGTTGCCGTTGTTTCCGCTCTCGCTCTCATTTTCCTCGTCCTCATCTGGTGACGGCGATTCGGAATCCTCTTCCTCTTCCTCTTCCTCGTCTTCCGTCGGGGATGGGGAGGGCTCTTCGGGCGGGGCTATCGCTACGGTGAGGGTGATCTCGGAGCCCTGGGCTACAGAATTGCCGGCTTGGGTGGATTGCTCCAGTACGGTCCCTGGAGCCGTATCCTCAATCTCTTGGTCTTCAATATTCACAAGGAGACCGAGCTCGTCACCGGTCAGGATATTCTGTGCTTCTTCTATGGACATTCCAGTGACATCCGGGACTTCGACCTCACCGGAGGAGATCTTCAGCGCGACGGTGGACCCGTAGGGCACCGTTGAGCCTAGGGCCGGGTTGGTATCGACTAGCCGGTCGCGCGGGATCGTCGCTGAGTTGACATATGACACATCGGAGACGGTCAAGCCGAGCCCTTCGAGCGTGTCACGCACGGTGGCTTCCGAGGCGCCGCGCAGCGTGTCGGGGAGGTCGACCTCGTCGGGGCCCAGCGAGATGCTCAAGGTGATTTCGTCGTAGCGCTGCATTGTGGTCCCGGAACCTGGTTCGGTGCCGATGGCCCGGTCACGTTCGACGTCGTCATGATGCTCATATTCCAAAATTGGTCGCAGCCCGGCGGTGGTCAGAGCGTTCTGGGCATCGGTTTCGAGCATGTCGGCCACGTCCGGCACATCGACCTGGTTTTCTTCGATGCGGCGCTGTTCGGCCTCATTCCAGAACCACCAGCCGGCAAACGCGCCGCCACCGAGTAACAAGATCAGGAGCAGGGCGATCAGCCAGCCGCGACGTTTTTTCTTGGGTCGCTGAGTGCTGGCGGCCGCCATTTGGCCGGTCATCTCATAGGATTCGGGGAGTTCTTCACGTGGGGTGAAGATCGAGTCGTCTTGGGCCGAGATTGAGGACATCGCCTGGGTCTGCTCGCCGTTGGCGGGGAGCACAGCCGGTGGGATGACCGTGGTGGAAGCATCATCGGTGACGGGCACGCCGTCATAGTGAGCAGACCGCAGCGCCGTGAGGAACTCTTTGCCCGTCTGGAACCGCGCCACGGTATCCTTGGCCAGGGCCTTGCGCAGGACGGAAGCCAACGCGGGGGTAATGTCTGGGTTCAGCGATGTCGGGGACGGTGGTTCTTCGCGAACGTGCTGGTAGGCGACGGCCACGGGAGAATCGCCCACGAATGGTGGGCGGCCGGTGAGTAGTTCGAAGAGCACGCATCCGACCGAGTAAAGATCCGAGCGGAAGTCGACGGTCTCACCGCGCGCCTGTTCCGGGGACAGATACTGGGCGGTGCCGACAACGGCTTGGGTTTGGGTCATGGTTGCCGAGGAGTCGGACAGGGCGCGGGCGATTCCGAAGTCCATGACTTTGATAGCCCCGGTTTCATCGACCATGACGTTGCCGGGTTTGATGTCGCGGTGGACGATGTCGTTTTCGTGCGAGTAGGCAACGGCACCGAGAATACCTTCGGTCCATTCAACGGCTTGGTCGATGGTAACGTCGCCTTTGCGCAGCAGGGCGCGCAGGGTGTCGCCGTCAACGTATTCCATGACCATGTACGGCAGCGCGAGCCCGGCGTGTTCCCCGTTGGGTGGCAGTTGTTCTTCACCCGTGTCGAACACGGCAACGATGTTGGGATGGTTCAGCGCGGCGGAGGAGTGGGCTTCACGTTGAAAGCGCGTTTGGAACTGCGGGTCGCGCGCGAGATCCGGGCGCATCATTTTGATGGCGACGGCTCGACCCAGGCGGGTGTCATGGCCGAGATAAACATCGGCCATGCCGCCGCGGCCGATGAGCTCGCCGACTTCATAACGGCCATTGATAATGCGTTGTTGGGACACGGTTTTCCTTATAGGGCGTTACGCCGCAGCATTCTTTTGCGGGGCGGACAGGCTGCCCAGTGGATGCGGTGTTTCATGTTCAGGTGGGTTTTCATTTCGTTAGTTTTGATTTGTAGGCGTGCCAGCAACTCGGGTGTTCGACGGTGTGACGCTGCCGCCACCGGCTGTGTCATCCACCTCGCCACCGGGATCTTCTGCGGGCGGTTCCTCGGGCTCATCAAGGTCTGCCGGAGGCGTCAGTGGTTCCTCTGGAGTCTCAGGTGGAGTGGACGCTGGCTGCTGGGGTTGCTGTTGCGTTGTCTGCGGCGCCGGTTGTTCTGGCTGCTGCGGAGCTGGCTGTTGCTGCTCGAGTGTCTGCGGCGCCGGTTGTTGGGGTTGCTGTGGTTCCGGCTCTTGCTCCTGCGTTGGCGCTGGAGCTGGTTCGGGCGCACCGCCGGTGCCGTTGGAGTAGCTCACGCGGATCTCGGAGCCTTCTTCAACCTCACCGGTTGGATTCAGGGCGAGCACGGTGCCGGCGGGTTCCTCATCGTCACGCTCAGTACGGTCGACAGTAAAGCCGAGTTCTTCGAGCTCTTCTTCGACCTCGTCAATATCGCGACCCACGTAGTCGTCTGCGTCAATCTCAACGGTCGCGACGGTTTCGGTCGGTTCCGGCTGGGGTTCCTCGTCCGCACCGAGCGAAGCAACCCACAGGCCGATGCCGGTCAGGGCAGCGAGAATAACGACGGCGATGACCGGCCAGAACCACGGGCTGCGTTTCTTTTTGCCTTCGTCCGCGTAGGTGTCCTGATCGGCGACGTCGTCGTCGGGCAGGGTGCTGGGTTCGAACCCGTTGGACTGCGCGGACAGCGCCATACCGTCTTTTGGCGTGACCGGCAGGGCTGTAGTGGCATCTGCGGCTGCAGCACTTTCGGCGCCGGTGGGGATATCTGAGATGAGCTGGGTCGCGTCAGGGTCATTGGCGCTGTTGAATTGCTGGGTGTCGATCAGCTGGGTGGCATCCGAATCGAAATCCCCGACGGTGATAAACGGGACCATGCCAGGCACTGCATTGATTGCGGCCTGGGTGTCTTGGCGGCGTAGGGCTTCGGCGGCGGTGGCTAGTTTATCGGCGTCGGCCGGGCGGTCCTCGGCCTCTTTGGACAGCATCGACATGATCAGGGCCCGGACGGGCTCTGGTACGGACTCTGGGAGCGGTGGTGGGTCGTCGTTGACCTGGGCTAAGGCGATGGCGATCTGGGATTCGCCGGTGAATGGGCGGTGCCCGGCAAGGCATTCATACCCGATGATGCCCAGCGAGTAGATGTCGGAAACGCCGGTGGCCTGTTGGCCGGTGGCTTGTTCGGGGGCTAGGTACTGGGCGGTACCCATGACCTGCCCCGTGGCGGTCAGTGGCACTTGGTCGGCGAGGCGGGCGATCCCGAAGTCGGTAACTTTGACCCGGTTTTTGGCGTCGATGAGCAGGTTGCCGGGTTTGATATCGCGGTGGACGAGACCTTGTGCGTGGGCGGCGGACAGCGCACGAGCGGTCTGGGCAATCAGCGAGAGGGTGCGATCAGGGGACAGGACTTTTTCACGGTCCAAAATGGCGCTCAGTGGGTCGCCGGGGACCAGTTCCATGACCAGGTAGCCGGAACCTTCTTCTTCGCCGTAATCAAAAACATTGGCGACGCCGGGGTGGTTCAGCAAGGCGGTGTGCTGAGCCTCGGCCCGGAAGCGGCGCAGGAAGTTGGGATCTCCCGTATATTCTTCCTTTAAAATTTTGATGGCGATGATGCGACCGAGGACGGTGTCGCGTGCTTTCCACACTTCACCCATGCCGCCAATGGCGATCCGATCCGTTAGCTCGTATCGGCCACCTAGCGTCATTCCCGTTATTGGTCTCACTGTTCGACCACCGCCTCCACGATTTTCTTCAGGTTCGTTGCGGTGAGCTGGCTGCCCACCGAGTAATCCGTTTCTTCATACACCAGCGTGACCGCTACCTGAGGATCGTCTGCCGGAGCAAACCCGGTGATCCAGGAGTTCACTTTGCCGGTCGTCCCAATGTCGGCGGTACCGGTCTTGGCCGCAATCGGAATCGATGACCGGCCCGGCATTGCGGTCCCCGACTCGACAACCTGGATCATCATCTCGGTCATTTGATCGGCAACCTCCGGAGTTGTTGCTTCGGAATAGACTTCCGGCTGGGGCTCTTCAAGAACGTTGAGATCCGGGCCGCGCACGGTGTCCACTAGCTGCGGGCGCATCACGGTACCGTCGTTGGCGATCCCCGCGGCGACCATATTCATCTGGAGGGCGCTAGCGCGGACGTCGACCTGACCCAGGACCGATTGGGCCAAGGTGGCCTGCGGAATGTCTTCTTCTGGGAAGGTCGAAGCGTTGACCGACAGCGGGATGGTGATGGAGTTGTCGTTGAAGCCAAAGCGTTCAGCAACGTCCCGTAGGGCGTCCTGGCCTAAGTCCATCGCGGCCTGGGAGAACGGGGTGTTACACGACTGGGCAAAGATCCAGGTGAAATCGGCCGAAGCGCGCTGATCGCAGATACCGCCGCGGAAGTTGGAGATGGTGTTATTGGTCTGCGGCAGGGGCAGCTCATTGGGCACCGGGATCTGGCCTTCAGGCGAGTATTCGCCGGATTCTAGCATCGCGACCGCATCGATGATCTTGAAGGTGGACCCGGGCTGTGGGATGTTATAGATCGGCGGGTTCTGATACGGCGAGACCCCTTCGTCCGTGATCTGGTCCATATTCTCGGACGCTTGCGACGTCGAGTGCACAGCCAACAGGTTCGTGTCATAGTTGGGGCGCGATGCCATGGCCAAAATCCGGCCTGTATCTGGTTCCGACACCACGACCGAGGCCTTCATGCCTTCGGGCAGGGTACTGTAGGCGACCTCTTGAATCTGCGGATCGATCGTCAGCTCAACCGAAGCGCCAGGGTTTTCTGCCCCGGTAAACGTCTGGCGGAGTCGTTCAATGAACAGGTCGTCGGCGGTGCCGGACAGCCAGCCGTTGAGGCGCTGTTCCAGCCCGGTCTGGCCGTAAGCCAGCGAGTAGAACCCGGTGAGTCCCGAGTACAGGGCGGGATCGTGGTAGACGCGCTGGTAATCAAAACTCGAGGAGTCACTCGGGACAGATTCGGCAATCGGGTCGCCACCGACCAGGATCGGACCGCGTGGGCCACCGAATTGCTTATAGAGTTCGCGCGAGTTGGCTTCGTGGGTTTTCAGATCGTCGGCCGCGATGACTTGGACGTAACTGGCGGCCCCCACAAGGATCAGGAAAGCCGCAACAACGCCGTACCAAGCGTATCGGATGGATTCGTTCACAAGCGTTCACCCGCCTCTACTGGTTGTCCCGGGACCGCGGCGCCAGCGCCAAAACCGGAGGCGTTGACCATCGGGCCGGCCTGCATTGGGCGATTGGCGGTGTGGGAAATTAATAACACTAGTCCGATAATCATCCAGTTTGCCAAGAGGGACGACCCACCGGCGGCCATGAACGGCGTCGTAAGCCCGGTGAGCGGGATGACGCGCAGCACACCGCCGACGACGACGAACATTTGGATGGCCATGGCGCATCCGAGGCCGGCGGCCAACAGTTTGCCAAATGCGTCGCGGGCGGACAGGCCGATGCGCATAATGCGTGTGACCAGCACGAAGAAGATTAGCAGGATGGCGGTCAGGCCGACGAGTCCGAGTTCTTCGCCGAAGGAGGCGATGATCATGTCTGAGTTTGCCGCGAAGACCAGATCGGGGCGGCCTTCGCCCAGTCCGGAGCCGAACAGACCGCCCGACGCGAGCCCGAAGAGTCCTTGGACGACCTGGTGGGAACCGTGCTCGGCGTAGATCATGTCCATATCGAAGGCATTAAGCCAGCCGTCGATACGGGCTTCGACGTGTGGGAACAGGTTGACGGCGATAATGCCCCCGGCACCGACGGCGGCCACGCCCAGGATGATCCAGGACAGACGCGAGGTGGCCAGATAAATCATGGCCATGAACAGCCCGAAGAACAACACGGCCGAGCCGAGGTCACGCTGGAAGACCAATACCCCCATGGCCACGAGCCAGGCGACAACCAGGGGGCCGAGGTCTTGGAGGCGCGGGAAAGTCAGGGGGCCAAGTTTGCGGCCGGCCAGCAGGATCAGATCGCGGTTGGCACTGAGGTAGGAGGCGAAGAAGATAGCCAGGGTCAGTTTGGCGACTTCACCGGGCTGGAAGGAGCCAATACCCAGGTTGACCCAAATGCGGGCACCGTAGATTTCGACGCCAATAAAGGGCAAAAACGGCAGGATGAGCAGGATTGCCGAGGCGAGCAGCCACACGTAGGTGAAGCGGCGCATGTGCCGGTAGTCAAGGACGAACCAGACGATTGCCATGGAGATAATGATCGACAGGGCGGTCCACAGCAGTTGGTTATTGGCCAGGTCGCTGCCGGGTGGGACCAGATCCAGGCGGTGGATCATGGCAAGGCCCAACCCGTTGAGGGCGAGGGCCAGCGGCAGAATGTATTGGTCGGCAAAGGGGGCGCGGAGGCGCAGCACGATGTGGAAGGCGATCGCTAGAGCGAACATGACCCCGAGTTGCACCCAGTATTGGGTCTCGAGGGTTTGGTCCATGCCAAGACCGGCCAGGATGTAGGCGCCCGAACCGATCGCAACGGCCATCACCAGCAGGAGGATCTCGGTGATGCGCAGCGGTTTTTTGACCGGCTGGTCGGTGTCGACGGCGTCAATGGTGTTCGTCATTAGGGGTTGCCTCCTGTTGCGCCGGCGGTGGCTCCGGCTATTGAGGCAGAAGCGGTGACGCCGTTGGCGGCCAAGGGGATTCGGGTGTCATCGGGCTGCTCGGATGGCGAGACCGGCGGGGCCTCGGGGATCAGTGCAGCTTCCAAATCTACCAAGATTTCGCGGGCATGATTCAGATCCTGGGCCGGTAAGCCGGCTTCGATGCGTTGGCGGCTATACCCGGGCAGCCGGGACAACGGGATTTCAGTTGATTCTTCAACCGAAGACAGTTCAAGCGGGCCAATCGACTGCGGTACGCCCTGGAAAACGGCGACGCGGTCATCGATTGTTCCCACATAATATTGTCCGCGAATCCACAGGAAGCCCACAGCTAACGAGGTCGCAAAGAGAATTAAAAAGACACCGAAGATGGTCAAAAGCGGCCACGACCGTCGCTCGGACGATGGTACGGCATCCTCGTCAAGCTCTGCGGAGGTGTCGCTTTGCCCGGTCCCGTCGGCTTCGGATGCGCCGTGGAGCAGCGCGGCGGCACGTTTCTGGGACGACGACCGGGTGACGATGGGGATCTGGTCGGTGTCGGTGGCCAGTTCAGCTGCACCTACCAGCAGGTGGGGGCGCGAGCCTAAATCGGCGCGCAGCAGGGCGGCCGAAACGC
>CAZAAP010000072.1:0-9608 GCA_964482935.1 uncultured Enteractinococcus sp. | reverse complement strand
AACATAACGCCTACAACGGTGCGGACGGGAACTTACCGTCCGCACCGTTTTTGTGTTGAAAATACCTCGCCTGAAATTTCATTGCTAGGGGTGCAACGTACGAGATTGAAGCTGGTACAAAGCCAGAAACAGAGAGTCCGCAGCTAGGAAGCTAAAAGCCACTCTAAAGAGCATTACCTGCAAGAATCGCTGCGGCCTCAAGCAAGAAGCCAGAGGTAACGAGGCCGAGATCGTGTGGTCTAGGCCTAGTCTGCGAATGCCTAGTCTGTCGCGCATTGCCCGGCCAGTGGAGTCAACGAAGGCAACTGATTGCCCCAGTGTCCGATCTCGTGCACTCTTCTGCATCACCCTTGCGGTTTGAAAAGTGAGCCCGTCGGCTAGGGGTGGCATCTAGCGCATCATGAATGCATTGCTCTACCTGCTGTATCGGAACTCCGTGAATAATCCCGGGGGCTCGGTCTTTTTGTTCATGGCTTGAATAGTAGTCGTTAGTTCAGTCGACAACGACCCTGGTCTCGAGAAAGTCGGTGCCCCGTAGGGGAAAGCCCTTTATGATCGAGCCTTAAACCAATCGAAAGCGGGAGCCACCGGTTGTGGCTCCCGCTTTCATCTTCTTTAGTAAGCCTTCTGGCGATGGCTTACCCGCTCCTTAGGCTTCTGTTAATTACTCTGCTTAAGAGTCAGGTCTGTCGTATTGAGTATGTTCGCGTGTTAATTCTTCAAGGCCTTGCCCCGCGTCTCTGGTGATACTGCAGCAGCCACAAGAACTAGTGCACAAAGGGCCATGAGGTAAATGTCGAAACTTCGTGGCATACCGATGTCATAGAGCCAGGTTTGTAGATACGGTGCAGTTCCGCCGGTCAGCGCTGCAGCTACAGAATAGGGCAGTCCCATACCAATCGCACGGATGTGGGTGGGGAACTGTTCAGGGAAGAAGGCGGGCATAATGGCGGTTGGCGCCGATATCAGCAACATTCCGGTAAACATAAAGACGACGAGTCGCCAGCTTTCGCCGTCACCACCGGTGAGTACTAAGTTCAGTGGAATAATTAAGATGATCGTTCCAATGGCGAAAATGTACCAGTTTGGTTTGCGGCCAATCTTGTCGGAGAGCCAGCCCCAGAAGAGAAGGCACACGATAAAGAAGACGTTAGCGGCCGTGGCAATCCACATGACTGGTCCTGGGTCCATGCCAAGTGCACCAATAGCAAATGATGGGGCCTGGATTGACCAAACGTAATAGAGAACCGTGCCACCTGCTGCTAGCGCCATGATGCGCATGCATGCATTGCGGTATTTCCATATATCACGCCAAGGAATGCGAGATTTGGGGGTGCTTTGGGTGGTCCCGTTGGAAATAGACTCTTGCTTCGCCTTGAACATTGGGGTTTCGTCCAAGTTCCGGCGGAGATACAGAGCATAGACCCCGACAATGCCTCCGAAAATGAATGGTATGCGCCAGGCCCATTCTGCGACGGCTTCTACACCCAGCAAGCTGGTCAAGAGCGCTCCGAGCATAGTGGCAGCCATAACGCCCAGGGTGACGAAAACGAACACGGTAGATGACCAAAGGCCGCGACGCTTTACGGGTGCCATTTCAGTTACATAGGTGAACGAGGATACTACTTCACCGCCGTGTCCAATGCCTTGCAGGAGACGTCCCACCAAAAGGAACATAGCCGCGAGCGGGCCGATAACGTCGTAGGTCGGTGAAACACCGATCAGTAGGCTACCCCCAGCGGTAATCAGCATGGCCAGGGTCATCGCATTTCGACGCCCGTTCCGATCTGCAAGCCAGCCGAAAAGGAGTCCGCCTAGAGGACGCATAAGGAAACCCGCTGCAAAGATAGCGAAGGTGCCCAGCAGCGCGGTAATGGGGACATCGTTTAAAAAGAATTGTCCAGCGAAGTATGCGGCAAATACCGAATACGCCGTCCAGTCATACCATTCCAAAGCGTTGCCGATACCTACGCCTACAATGACCCTTCGTTTTTCCCTGGGGGTCAGCTGCACGGCGGGTGTATCAACAGATCCAGCTTCGGTATTCGTTTCCTGATGATAGAGCTTATGCCCACCATCCATCGGTTCTACTGTCGTCATGGTCCCTCACATTTTGAAGATAAATATAGCGCCGAGCACATGGTGGCGTCAGTGATGATGGTTCGCATGTGTCGCACCCAGAGGAAATTGAAGGTGTGACGCTCGGACGCCATATTGCAACCAGAGCCCGTACCAATCCTTTAAGGACTGAAATGAGACAGAGCGTCGAAGACCTCTGTGTGCCTCGGATCACATTCTGCCATATAGGAGGATCTTTGTATAGCTGGAATATAACGGTATTGAAAATATCGCAATAAAGTTGTGGCGTAGTTTATTGCGCAATGCTGGTGAAACGTGAGCCATGGAAGACCAGTGGCGCAATATCTGGGTCCATCCCGAGGTCGTGAATTTCGAAGATGACGACATCATGATCTCCTGCTTCATGTACCGCGTAGATCGAGCACTCGAACCATGCCGCGGCATCATTGATGAGGATGGCGCCATTGCTCAGGGTATTGAAGCCGACACCACGAAGACGCGCGTCTCGATCCCGGCCTGCTAGTTGTCGGCAAAGCTTGTCCTGATCTGCGTTAAGAATCGATACGCCAATCGTGTTTGCGCCCGCGATCTTGGGCCAAGTCAATGACGATTTCTGGACGGAGAACAAGGCTAGTGCGGGGTCGAGAGACACGCCAACAGAGAAGGACGAGGCTACTATCACTTCGCGATTGCCATCCACCTCTGTTGCGATGGCGGCAACTCCAGAGGGAAAGTGGCCAAAGGTTTGGCGAAGTACCACCGGATCGATGGCAGTGTTCTGTACAACAAGGCTGGTCATAGTTCTACCTTTCTGCGGTGAGGGCTGTGGTCCTATGTGACCTGGAATACATGATGGCATATTCTCAGTGATATGTATAGCTTAATGATGACGTTCGTTTATTCCATGCAATAAAAGATTCTTGCTAAATCTTGCATAATTCAAACTCTCGCTATAAGTTTGATACATCTATACATGATCTGAATCACACATTTGTGAGAAAGGGTGATCTGACTTTGACCACCGTTACTAACCGTGAGAGTTCCCAGCCATATCCTGCAGAGGCGAGTGAGGTGAATGAAGAACGTATCTACGTCATACGTGCCAAGGAGCGGAAAAACTGGTGGTTTTTAGGCAACCTGGTGCAACCGATCATCACGTCCGAGATGACGAACGGACAATTCATGATGTCTCAAACTCATGCATACTTAGGCTCACAACCACCAGTGCATGAGCACAATGGCGAAGATGAGATCTTCTACATCCTGGAGGGTGCTGTCACCTTCTGGGTCGAAGACACAGAGGTCACGCTAGGACCTGGTGACAGCATTTTAATGCCAAAAGATGTCCCCCACATTTTTCAAGCTTCTTCTGACGTCGAATCGAAGTGGCTCAATATCAGTGGCCCTGCAGGCTTGGAAAAATTCTTCGAGGATGTCTCGGTCGATGCGGAGTATCCCGGTCCGCAGCGCGGTTGGGCCATGGACGATGCCACCCTGTCTCGGCTGGATAGGGCCTGTGAGAAATACGGCATCACTCTGCTGGATCCCAGCGAGAGTCCTCGGGCCAAGCAGCAAGCCCGACGCGAAGCGCAAAACTAAACATTCTGCCCCTGGCACTAACTCAACTCAAGGAGACTTTCATGACTGAAACATTGCAATCCAACAGCCGCTTGACTCAAGCAGGTCCACCCCCACAGGAAGAAACTCAGGCGCTTATAGAACGCGTTCACGAGATCGGGCCGTTACTGCGTGGAAATGCTGTTCTTGCAGACGAAAACCGCGTCCAGACGGACGAAACCATGGAGGCGTTGGAGTCCATCGGTGCATTGAGCATTGCTTGCATGAAACGCTATGGCGGTTATGAAGGTGGAGCTTCTATGTTGATGGAGGTGGCTCGTACCATCGGTTATTATGATCCAGCGGCAGCATGGTGCACCGTGATCTCGAATGGCTCGGTCATGTTAGCCAACCGATTCAACGACAGCATACTTGACGAAGTATTCGCCGAGGGACCTGTGCGTATGGCTTCGATCTTTGCGAGTCCGCAAGGTACCGCTACCCGTGACGGTAGTGGTTGGCGAATTCAAGGTAAGTGGCCTTTCTCTTCCAATATCTCGCATTCAGAGTGGGCCATTGGCATTTTGTTCCTGCACGATGACGACACTGACCCGAACGACCCACCGATTGGGTTCGTAATGATGAAGCGTGGCGAATACGAGGTTGAGGATACCTGGTTCACCATTGGTATGCGCGGGACCGGTTCGAACACCATGCACACTCAGGATCTGTGGGTAGAAGATCATCGTGTAATCACATTCGAACAACTCATGGGCCAAGGCTACGAACAGAATCCAGACGCGACCTTTGCACGCCGTTTGACGCCGCATCTGACGATGTCCACGACTATCCAATCGGCATCAGTCGGTGCGGCGTATGCTGCGTTGGATTATGTTCGCGATCGGGGAGCCAAACGCGGTATTACATATACCCACTTCAAAAAGGCCATTGATTCTGATGCTTTCGTTCAAGATTTGGGAGCGGCTAGTGCCAAGATTGATACGGCCCTACTGATGTTGCAGCGTTCGGCGGTGGCTATCGATGCGGCTGCCTCTACGACCTCACCCCTGCCGCTGTCTGAACGGGCGCGCTACCGTGGGGGCATTGGACACGCTGGACGGTCTCTAGTCGAAGCTGTCGATGACTTGTGCTGGTTACACGGAACCGCGTCATTTGGTGAGACGAGCCTGCTTGGAAAGATGTGGCGTGACATAAATACCGGAACACGCCACGCGTCCATCACCGCACCAATGGGCTACGGACTCCACGGCAATGACCTGACCGATACACCATTTATCTCGACCAAACTCTAGTTCAGGACGGATAGTCCGGTCTCCCGAAAGGACACCTGTAATGGCCGAACGTGTCATTAGAATAGATGCGCCCACCATGCACTCCTCAACGGTGGGACCGGACATCAACGCCTGGTTTGGGCTTCGGTATGCCGACGTGTCGCGCCGCTTTGATCGAGCTCATCCGGCTGAAGGACGACTGGATGTCGATCGACTCGATGAGGTGCCGATATTTCCCCAAAACCCCAGTAGGTTGAGTTCATTCATGGGCGAGGGTGGCTCGAATCCGCAATCGGAGAATGCACACTTTCTCAATGTCTGGGCACCAGATCATGCGGAGAACATGCCAGTGCTGTTTTTCATCCACGGTGGAGCATGGATGACAGGCGGTGGTTCTCAGGAGTGGTACGACGGGGCTCGACTTGCTGCTCTCGGCATGGTTGTTGTGACGGTCAATTACCGGTTAGGTCCAGTGGGCCACCTCGGTGACCAATCAGCTCTGGAGCTGCCATTGCCTCTCGATGACTTGGTAGTGGCCTTAAGGTGGGTGTATGAAAAGATCGTCAGCTACGGCGGTGATCCGGACCGAATCACGGTAGTCGGTCAATCCGCTGGCGGATGGTATGGACATGCACTATCCACATTGGAAAGTACCCGCGGCATGATCCACCAGGTCGCTCACCTCAGCATGGGCACGAGGGCGCCTTGGAGCCAACACCACCAACAGCGTATCGATGCTCTCGCCACGCAGGCTGTAGCACCTACTCCCATACATCAAGTGCCAGTATCAGAATTATTGGTCGCAGGAGGCCAAGCATTAACGAGGGCCCAGAGAACTGGACGACCGGTGCGGCTAAGTTACGCTGAATCGGGATACCTGCCAGTGGCCACCCCCGGTGTTCCCGAGACTTTCATGGACCCTCAACAGGCGGCGCTGATGATCCATGCTAAAGCGGTATATCTTCAGTGGACTAAAGACGAAACAGCGGCCTTCTTTTGGAATTCGCCAGCTCATATAAATGCCACCCAACATCAAGTGGACGATGAACTGCAGCAGTGGTGTATAAGTGATTTGCCAAGTGAGCTCGTACGTGACGAAGCCTTTGATGGCGCAGGCTCTGGACTGAGCCCATATCAACAGCTCGTAGCAGCGTCATCATGGAACCAGTTCCAACGCTTCCCAGCGGAGTTCGCGCAGCATTTGCAAGCGGCGGACATACCAACCCGGGTGAACCGATTCACGTATGCGAGTCCCCTACCGAACCTTGGCAGCGCACATTGTTTCGATCTCCCATTCCAATTCGGTAATTGGGAAGCATGGCAGGACGCTCCAATGCTTCAAGGCATTAGCCGTGAGGAGTTCGACATTGTGAGCGATAAAATGATGAGCGCTTTGGCCGATTTTGTACATCAGCAACACCACTCGTGAGACTTCAGCTGATCACTCGCTGCACATACTTCTCAGCAAGCGGTGCCAGTGATCGGTGTAGCTCGATAAATATCTGGCGAGCACGGATTCCCATCCAACCAGCGGGTAGATACTCCACCGGCAATCCAGGGTCGAGGTATGGCAGCCTTCGCCAGTGACTCAACATGGGGAGATATAACTGGAATGCTGAGCGAAGCGTTACCTGATCGGTGGAGGTGGAGCGGGCCCATTCTTCTACCGACGCTCCATAGACGTCGACGAACTCTTGGTAGTGACTTTCAAGCTCCTCTAAGTCCCACCATCGAGCAACCTTATGTTGCATATCGCCGGGCCCTAGGGGAACAGAAGAAAAGAAATCAACAAAATCAAGCAATTCGTGCTTCGTCATGTATTCGGTGGCTTCAGCTTGCAGGTGGAAGGGAGCAATCGACAACCCGGCGACCACAGTGCCAAAGCCTAGCCGTGCCAGCCCTGTACGAATCATGTGACGTAACTTGCGCTGAGCCTCGGGGACTGTGTAAGAAACCATTAACCATGGATCGTTTGCTCCTTGAATTTTTGGAGCGAAAATTCTGTTATCGCCTGCGACCATGTGAGGTTCTAATTCTTCAGCGAGAGCATACCCGACTGCCCCATTAACCTTGGTAGAGACGAGCACGCCCTTCTTTTTCAAGCGCGAAATCGAGGAACGGACACTGGCTGGCTCGTATCCTAGCTCCGACATAAGCGTGAGGATGTCGGAAACTTTCAATCCGAGGCCCGAAGGGCGGGCGTACAGCCCAAAGATGGAGATAATGAAGCGATGGTGCGGAGGTTGGCTCCGTTGGCCTGGGACCCGGCCTGCAATAATCTCATCAAGTGCAACAGTCACGTGGACACGATACCAATTCTACTATTAGGCGTCGTAGCTCCTACGCGCCGATAACCACCATCATAGAAGACTTAGGAGAGTCTTGTGCTGTCATCAGGAATGGACGTCCGTAACTCCCTATATGAATTGGAGCAGCGGCGTTACGCATATCTTATCAAGGGCGAGGCTCAGGAGTATTCGAAACTCTGCCACCCTGAACTCGTATTCGTCCACGCCACGGGTACCATAGACACTCGCGAAACCTTCCTTGCGTCAGTGAGAAACGCAGAGGTGCAATATCACACAGTAGAACATCCAATTCATTCGATCACTATTGTCGGCACGACAGGGGTAGTTATGGGCGATGTCTATGCGGAACTGAGTGTCCACGGTACTCCACTCACATTGCAGAACAGAGTCGTAGCAACCTGGGCGTACAGCGGCACTAACTGGTTATTAATCAGCCATATCGGTACGAGACTTAGTGAGGAACCGCAGCTGTAGCTATTTAACTATGATCAGACCGGAGCGCTCCGTGGATCGTCCATGTTTTCGCGCTAGGTTCAGATCGTTGCAGATGGGTTGCGTAGCAGAGGGCAGCTTCGCAATATCACCAGCCCAGGGGGGAAAATAAAGGCATCTGCTCAATTACGGACGTGACGCCGGTTCGACGCGGGCCGACGAACCGAAATTGTAGTATGAAATAGCCCCTTCGTATCCTGTTTATTTTTTGATCGTAAAATAAACGATTGTCTGGGGGTGTGGATCCTGGGCGTTAGCTGCTCCGGGTAGAGCGGGCGCCTCGTCGGATCGCAGTTTTTGAACCTGTGGAAGTCCTTGAAGATTACCATAGAGTACGCCCTCGGTGGCGGGGAGTCCCGGGCAGATTTTAGATGCAACCCGCCATTCAGGTGCTTAGTCGACACCTTAATGTGATTGATTTATAACGGTCGTTGAAATTCCTCTATATGGTAGGTAGAGTGGTTTCCACTATCGCATCAGTGTCATCTTCAATCGAGGCGGTGCTGAGAAATGCATGTCATGAGAAATTGGTGCAGGCCGATTGGTCCCGCCGATGACTTGTGGGGGATAGGGCAATTTAGGGCCCCAAGGGCTCGCGGTCACCTATATTTAGGAGCAATTGTGCGTGATGTAAGGGACTTTGATCAATCTGGTGTTGTGCAATCGAATTCAGCAATATGGTCGGGTGAGACGTCCAAAGAACTCGTGGCTCTGCCATGGTCTGGTTGGGAGCTTCAATCTCGGTAACTATGACGATATTGGAAGAATTTAATCCTAACGCGGCGAAATGCCCCTGACGTTCTGCAAGAGACGTCGGGGGCATTTTCTTGTTAAATCAGCTGCGGTGTGCAGGGGCATTGCATGGCTGGGGCGGCGGTCGTCCAGCCTGCGCTAAGACATTAAAGGCGAATAGGCAGCCGGCGGACACTAGGTAAAGCGTCTCGCGACTGCCGTATTCGTGGAGTTTCGTTAGCTGCTGGGCCGGTCGAAGGGCGCATTGCCCAGCAAAGTGTTATTTGGAAAAGCCTGGAAGCGTTTCTTCGGGGAGGAAATCTACGCCTAGCTGTGCTGAGCGACGGACGACCTCGTCCGGGTCAGTCAGGTTATGGAGCTGGGAGAAGAGTTCTGCCAGATCGCCCGCAGGGCTTACCCAGAAGAGAGCCTTTGCTGGCCCGTCTTCTTTGTTGTAGTAGGCGTGCGCTAGGCCCATTGGCCAGCGTGCGGTATCTCCAGGGCCAGCTGTTACCCATTCCCCGTCGAGGTACATGGTGTAGCGGCCTTCCAGGACATAGATGTGTTCATCCTGATTGGTGTGAATGTGCGGCGGGACGCCGGTGCCAGAGGGGTCCAGGGACAGCCATGCGAAGCTCGTGGAGCTTTCGACTTTCGAGACGTATTGGTGACCTAGGACGTTCCAGGTTTTATTGCCGAAGGCGTCATCGGCTGCAGTGATTCCTTTGGGCAGATCGCCCACGATGATTTCGTTGCTCTGAGTGTTCATGGGTGAACCTTTCGACTGCTCGGATATTCGCGGAAGTGCGATAAGGCCAGCATGCCAGGAATTTGAACGATATGCAACAGTTCTTGTTATCGTCAAGAATGTTCTATATGATCTACCTCACAGCACCCGCTGAGGTGCCCTGAGCTCACAGATTGACGTCTCTTTCTTTGACCGAACACAGAAAGCGTGTTGCTATGAAAATTGATCCATTACCTGACATGCGTGTCATCACTCTAGGAACAGGTGGTGGCCCAATCGTCTCTGGGTCCCGTGCTGGTACGAGTACGGCAATATGCATAGGAGATGCCACCTACGTAATCGACTGCGGTATGGGCAGCATCCGAAACTACCGAAAAGACTGCCAGTGGGGAGACCTGC
>CAZAAP010000071.1:0-9640 GCA_964482935.1 uncultured Enteractinococcus sp. | reverse complement strand
GCCTGAAGCAAAGGCCGTTTTGTTCGTTGTGCGAACATAAGTTCGCTCAGTGACACTTCAAGTATAGCGGTGGCCCTCACACAGGGGAAGTTATTGTGATGAATTAGTCACCCGCGAACGTCACAGCCCGGTCCATTCACAAGATTGAACCGGGCTGTGACGTCGGAGCGAGAGCGTTTAGCCTTCTTGTTCGTCGTATTCGGCGAGCGCTTGCTTGGCAACGGAGAATGCGACATTGGCTGCTGGAACCGAACAATAGATGGCGGTCTGCAGCAGGATCTCTTTGATTTCCGCAACGGTCAGACCGTTGCGGCGGGCTGCTTTAACGTGCATGGCCAGCTCATCCCAGTATTTGCCCGCAACCATTGCGGTCAGGGTGACAGCCGACCGCATTTTGCGGTCCAATCCCGGACGGGTCCAGATGGTACCCCAGGCGTAACGGGTGATGAGTTCTTGGAAGTCGGCAGTGAACTCATCGGCGTTGGCATTGGCGCGATCCACGTGGGCATCCGAGAGCACTTCGCGGCGCACGACCATCCCGGCGTCGTAGATTTCGCCGATGGTTTGGTCGTCGGAAGCCTGCTCGACCCGTTGTCCCGAGAAGAACGCGTGCAAGATACGTGCCGTGCCTTCCGGGTCTTCGGTTGGGCCCTGGTGAGCGACATTTTCCAATACGGCGACCTGACCGTTTTGCACCGCTGAGGCCACCGCGCGGGCATGTTCCGGAGGGGACACCGGATCCTGGTCTCCGGCCAGCGCTAACAATGGAATCGAGATGTTTGAAAGTTCATCGGACATATCAAACTCTGACAGCGCTATGGAGGCATGGGCATATGAGAAGCGCTCGGCATTTTGCAGCGAATGCAGCAGGGCTGTTGAATCCGTTGGATGCTTTTCAATGAAACCGGGGGCAAACCAGGTCTTGGCGGAGCGTTCGACCATTGCGGGGGTTCCGGCTTGCGAAACAAATTCGGCGCGTTCGCGCCAAGCATCCGGTGTTCCGAATTTTGGTGAAGAACACACCATTGCGATACGAGCAAAGACCTCACCGTGGCGCAGCGCAAGGCGCTGAGCGACCGCACCACCGAGCGAGACGCCCGCAAAGAACACTTGACGCTCGGTGCCCCCGCGGGCTTCCGAAGCGAGTTCGGCCACCGCATCAGCTAGCCCATCCAGGGTCCACTGTTCGGTGGATGGTTCGGAGCGTCCGTGGCCGGGGAGGTCATAGCCGATAATTTCATAATCATTGGCCATAAGCTGGGCGGTCTTACCCCACAGGGGTTCAACTGCTGTGCCTAGGCCCGGGCCCAGGAGCAGTAAAGGTTTTGCCGGATCTGATTCGGTGAACTGAATACCGGAGATCGTAGGATCGCTCATTTACTCCACTTTCTATAACGCGAGTTAACTTCTGCCACGATAGTCGCGGCCCCTCCCATGTATCCGGAAGGGTCTAACATCTTGTTGATGGCCTGGGTGCTGACGAGCCCGTCGGGCAGTTGGGCTGTGAGGGACTCGGCAAGATCGGTGCCCTCGGCAATGGCCTGCTGACAGGTTTCTTGGATCAGTTGCTTGCCGGTGCCCGGGGTGATGGCCTCATGCGCCTCGACGAGCGGAACTAGCCATGCGGTGATACGCCCGAGCATCAGGTAGTTGCCGTGGATCTCGAGGTTGCGACGCATTGCCTCGGGGAACACCTCCAGCCCTGCTGTGAGTTCTGCCAGGATTTCGGTGACGGCGCCGGTGGTGCGGAGTAGGTCGCGCAACGCAGCCCACTCGGTGTGCCAGCCGCCATCGGCACGCTCGGCCGTATTGGCGATGACGCCGGTATGCACAATGTTGAGGTCCCCCGCGGCGATCTGGGCGGCCGTTTTCAACCGGATCGATAACACCGGGTTGTTTTTGTGCGGCATGGCCGAGGAACCACCGCGGCCCGGTTTGGTGGGTTCCGCCAGTTCAGCGTGTTCAGCTTGGACTGCGGTCAACACATCGTTGGCCAGTTTGGCGGCAGCAGCGACCACTTGGAAAGCCGTCTGGGCGACCGTAGTAACCGGGATGCGGTTCGCATGCCATACCGACGCCGAAACTAGCCCCAGCTCTTCAGCCAGCAGCTCGCGCTGCCGGTTGACCAGTGTCATGGGCTCGTTTTCGGGTTGCTCGGCTCGGAAATAATCCACCCACCAGGTGGAGGTGCCCACCGCGCCTCCCCATTGGACAGGGAGCTGGTGTAGAGCAGCCTCAAAATGCTCACCGGCACTGCCAAGCGCTTCAATCCACTGCGAAACGCGGTAGCCGAAACTAATGGGTTGCGCGTGCTGATCTAAGGATCGCCCGATCATTACGGTCTGGGCGTGGTCGTCGGCAAGAGCTATCAGGTGCCGCACAGCGGTTTTGAGTTGCTCTAAAACATGTTGCCCAACTCGTGCGGTGACCAACATCAACGCGGTATCGATGATGTCTTGCGAGGTAGCCCCACGGTGCACATACATTGCAGCATCAGGATCGGCCTCGGCCACCTTCTCCCGCAGAGTTGACAACAACGGGATCAGCGCATTTGCGCCATCGGGAGTTTTCTGGGCGATCGCAGTCAGGTCGTAGTCGTCGATATCGCCGGCGGATTCCACCGCTGCGGTAATGGCATCCGGGGCAGTGCCGAAACGCACCTGTGCTGTACACCAGGCGACTTCGACATCGAGCATGGCCTGGGCAAAGGCAATATCTGAGGTTAGTTCGGCCGCGTGGGTGCCGGCCCAAACGGGGTTGAGCAAGCCGAAATCGTACACGTGGGGGAGTCCCTTTCTGCAAAAACGGTCTGGGCACAACGATACCCGCCCGAGAAAACGAGCGGGTATCGAAGAAGTGAAACCTACGGTTTTGGATAGGTCATGCCAGGAAACTGGAAGAACACCGTCTCGTTGTCACCTTGGATATGGATGTCCAAAATCAGGCGTTTGCCGTCGCGCTTGGCGATGACGGTTTCTGCACGCTCACCCAGGGCCACGATGGTCGGATCGTTCTCGAGGCCTTCGGCATCAGGAATATAAGCGCGGGTGTGCAGCTTATTCAACAGACCGCGTGCGAATACGACAATGTGGATGAATGGAGCCTTCCCCTCATCCGTAGGACCGGGTTCAACGGTCGTGAAGCGGTAGGTGCCCACGTTATCGGTCGTGGCACGGCCCCACCCGGTGAAGGTAAAGGGGTCGCGAATCAGCGAACCATCCTGATTTGGGATATTGCCGTGCTCGTCGGCTTGCCAGATCTCTAGCATCGCATCCGGGATGGGGTCGCCTGCGCCGTCGTAGATGGTACCGGTCAGTTGGATGGCGCGTTGGTCACTTGGTGGAATCAAGTGTTGGCCGTTTTCAAACGGCAGGTGCACGCTTTCGGCGGCGTTAAAGTACCCAAAGAACGGGCCAATGGTCTGGCCGGGTGTTGGGGTGAGATCATTAGTGGTCATGGTCTTCGTCCTCCATCCAGGTGCGCTGCGAGCCGGTCAATACGATGTCGAAAGTGTAGCCGGTATTCCATTCGTGGCTGGTCACCGAGTGGTCATAGGTTGCCACGAGACGGTCCCGGGCTTTCTGATCGGTAATGCCCTGATAAATCGGGTCCAGCGCGAACAGTGGATCACCCGGGAAGTACATCTGGGTGATCATCCGCTGGGTGAAATCGGTGCCGAACAGCGAGAAGTGAATATGGGCCGGACGCCACGCATTGTGGTGGTTTTTCCAGGGGTATGGCGCCGGTTTGATCGTGGTGAATTCATATGACCCGTCGTCGCCGGTGATCGCACGTCCGACACCCGAGAAATTCGGGTCAATCGGGGCGGGGTGCTGGTCGCGTTTGTGAATATAGCGACCGGCGGCGTTGGCCTGCCAGATCTCGATGAGCTGGCCACGGACTGGACGACCATGACCGTCCACGACTTTGCCACGGACCTTGATGCGCTCGCCAATGGGTTCACCGTTGTGCTGGACGGTCAGATCAGATTCTAATATGTGCACGTCGCGGTGACCGAACGCCGGTGAGTATAATTCGATGGTTTCCGGGTCAGTGTGATGCAGATCCTTGGTCGGGTGACGCAACAGTGAGGATCGGTACGGCGGATAGTTTAGCCGTGGCTGGGTCTCTTCGTTGGAAGCGTCAGCCTCCACACCAGCACGGTAGTCCGTCTGAATCTTGGCGATTTCAGCGTCAATGGTTTCTTGAGGGTCTGTGGTGGCCTGCGGATCGAGGCGTGCGTTATTTTGTTCAGACACTTCGCAAATCCTTTCGTCGTATCGGTGGGTTATTCGTGCGGCCAGCCGCAGTATGATTCGGCCAGATATTGACGGCCGTATTTGGAACCGACCACGGTTTGAAGCTCACCAATGGCACGACGGGCTTCAAATGAGGTGGCATCGTCACGGGTGTGCAGCATGCTAGTCATCCAGTAGGAGAAGTTTTGCGCTTTCCACACCCGTTTCAGCGCGGTCTCCGAGTACGAATCAATACCGGTGGTGCTGCCGGCCTTGAAGAATTCCTCTAAAGCCGTGAACAATACTTTGACGTCGGCGAAGGCCAAGTTGAGTCCTTTAGCTCCGGTCGGAGGAACCGTATGACCAGCATCGCCAGCTAAGAATAGGTTACCCCAGCGCATCGGTTCGGCGACGAAGGAGCGGAACTTGAGCACGACCTTTTCAAAGATCGGTCCACGTTTGAGCTGGAAACCATCCGGACCGTCCACCCGGGCCTGAAGTTCCTCCCAGATCTGTTCTTCAGTCCAATCATCCGGGTTTTCTTCGGGATCACACTGGAAGTAGTGGCGCTGAACGGACTCATTGCGCTGGGAGATCAGGGCGAAACCGCGCGGCGAGTTCGCATAAATGAGCTCTTCGGCGCTGGGTGGGGCTTCGGTCAGAATACCGAACCAGGCGAAGGGGTATTCGATCTTGTGCTCTTGGCGGGTGTCCGATGGGATTGCGCGACGGCAGAACGAACGAGAGCCATCTGCACCGACGATAATCTGGGCCTGGATAATACCCTCGTTGCCCTGGCCATCGGTGTAACGGATCTTGGGGGTATCGGTCTCAACGTCTTCAACACCGGTCACGGTGTGTTCATAGCGCACATCGCCGCCGTCGCGAGCGCGTGCTGCAGCTAGATCAACAAACACTTCGTTTTGTGGATAGAGCCAGACGGATGCGTCGATGAGCTCTTTGAAGTTGATCCGGTGTGATTCGCCGTTGAAGCGCAAATCAATGCCGTGGTGTTCGTAGCCGAGGTCCTTGATGCGAGAGTCCACACCGTAGTCGGTGAGCATCTCCACGGCCCCGGTTTCTAAGATCCCGGCGCGGTGGGTGTTCTTGATGGTTTCATGGTCACGGGTTTCCAGCACGATGTTGTCAATGCCCGCCCGAGCGAGTAGATGGGACAGCATCAGTCCAGCAGGACCGCCGCCAACGATGCCCACCTGTGTTGTTTCGGTTTGGATAGTCACTCAAACTCCTGTCGATCACAGCCTCGTGGTGTTCTTATGCCTCCAAGTGTCTGACAAAACAGGTGGCGTGCGCCACTGCATTCTCACGCAGTGAGAATTAGGCGGGATCGGTCACTGGATGCAGCGCACGCGTCAGCCCGCGCGAGGCGGCCATTAACACGGGGACGACGGCGGAGCGTTGTTCGAAATCATCTGGAATCACCACTGAGATTGCTGCGATCGCCACCCGATTCCGCCCGGTGGGTTTATCAAAGACGGGAACGGCGGCACCGGTGGTACCGTCGTCAAGCATTCCGTCTAACATCGCGAAACCGTCCCGGCGGATCCTCGCTAACGTGCTGGTGATGCTGCCGGTCGCCGGGTACGTGACCTGCACCGCTTCGGGATACATTGCAAAGTAGCCCTCGACGACGTGGTGTGGCTGGAAGGCAAGTTGCACTAAACCCATAGATACTGTGTGGATTGGCATGCGAGTCGCCACTGTGGCCTGGTTGACCACCGAGTTGCGGGACGACAACCGTTCGACCACTAATACCTCATGGTCGTCTAAAACAGATAACTGTGTGTGCTGCCGGAAGATAGCTTGGACGTCGTCGAGAAAGGGCATCGCTGCGGTTCGTAAGCTGACTGCCGGTGAGGATCGTGCGGCCAGTTCCCATAATCGCATCCCTAACCCTACGTTGCCGTCGGGGTAGCGAGTCAGGATATCTTCTTCGGCGAGCTGGCCAATTAGGCGGTAGGTGGTTGCCAGTGGGATGCCGGTCAATCGCGCTAATTCTGCCACGGTGACTTGCCGACGCTGAGCGTCAAATGCTGACAGGATGCGCAGCACACGATCAAGCACGGTGTCACCGGAAGAAGAATTGGTCATCAGGCATATCAGTGTATCTGGTGAGAGAAAATCGCGGGAGGGCAGCGCTGTGTGTAGCGACCGCGGTCAAATCAGAAAAAGTTTAATTGGAAATGCCAAACACCCAGACTAATAAGGTCATTGCGGTGATTGTGATTAAAATGACTGCCAAAATATTGAGTAGGGCTCCGCCTTTAATCATCTGGCCGATGGTGACATATCCGGAGCCGTAGGCGATCGCATTTGGTGGGGTGGCGACAGGCAACATGAAGGCACACGTCGCGGCCAGCGCTACCGGTGCGGTCAGCATCAGTGGTTCAATACCGGTGCCCATGGCAACACCCGAGGCTACCGGTAGGAAAGTCGCTGCGGTGGCAGTATTTGAAGTCATCTCAGTCAGCAGTAAAATCCCGGCCGCAGCTAATGCCACCATGACCCACACAGGAATGGCACCTAGACCTTCGGCCTGGATGCCTAACCATTCCGACAATCCAGAGTCGGAAAACTGCGCAGATAGTGCCAGTCCGCCGCCGAACAGCAAAAGGACGCCCCAGGGCAATTCGCGAGCGGTCTCCCAATTCAACAGGCGGACTCCTCGATTGGCACCGCCGGGAAGGACGAACAGCGCCAAGCCGACAATCAGCGCGATTCCTGCATCAGACACCACCGGTTCTTCGAGCCCGAAGACGTACTCAGATATCAAGGGGATGGAAATCCAGGAGAGTGCAGCCACAACAAACACGATAAGCACAGAGCGTTCGCCGGTAGACATCGGTCCCAGTTTTTGCCATTCGTTACGGATAAGCTCGGCACCTCCGGGGATCTCTTTGATCTCCGGTTTGAACATGATTTTAGTCAGGACGAACCACGCTCCGACCATGAGAACAATGGACAGGGGGATACCCACGACCATCCAACGACCAAAACCCAGCTCCAAGTCGTGGTTGGTAGACATGTGCGCGGCCAGTAAAGCATTGGGTGGGGTGCCGATGATGGTACCGAGCGATCCGATGGAGGCTGAGTAGGCAATTGCCAACATGAGACCGGTTCCAAAGTTTGTTTTAGAAACTTCGGCGACTTCTTCCTCGGAGACTTCGGTATCGGCGCCACGCTCAAGCGTTTCAGCGGTGTCTCCTCCATCGGTGATCTTTTTGACCAAGAGCAGTACAGAAATCCCGATGGGTAACATCATGACGGTGGTTGCCGTGTTGGAAACCCACATCGATAAAAAACCTGTTGCGATCATAAACCCTGCAATGAGGGCGTTAGTGCGAGACCCCATACTTCGCAAAACTAACAGTGCGATACGCCGGTGCAGATTCCACCGTTGCATCCCTAATGCTAGGAGAAATCCGCCCATGAACAGGAAAATAATGTCGTTGCCGTAGTTGGCTCCAACCTCCGAGACGGTCACCCCACCATCTGACTCTCCGGCAGGAACCAACAGTGGGAAGATAATCAGTGGCAACAGTGCTGTGACCGGGATAGGGACGGTCTCGGTCATCCACCAGATAGCCATCAGCACAGCGGTTGCCGCAGTGAGCTTGGGCCAGACCCCGAGGTCTGCCGGTAAAACCCAATACAGCAGCACGGCTGCTACGACGCCGCCGACCAGTCCGTAGATTTTTCGAAGCCATTCTTTGCGCTTGACCGCGCCCGCTTTCATCCCATCGGAAAGCTCTTGTTCCGCCGAAGCTCGTTGATCGGGGTCGTGCCGTTTCAGGTGAGCTCCGGTGACTTTGCTTGAAGAATCGTCCTGGACCATGCTCTTCCCCCACGCTTAGTGCTGCCTTAGGCTCGCAATTCGACAGGTGTTGTCTGGTGTGACTTCTGAGGATCAGCTTATGTGAGCTCCTGCATTAACCTCAATGATTGATAAGGCCAGATCGTGAGAAGTTGAGACGCTCTCACCAGGCGTTAGTCAGACAGGTTGTTAAATGCATTGAGGGCATGGTTCCCCTCAGGTGGGAACCATGCCCCCAATGCATTCAGCAGAAGCTAGACCGTGACACGGTTAGTAACGGCTTGGTCGCTAAGTACTTCTTCGGTGCTTTTCTCAAGTTTAGGCAGCCGAGACTCCTTGGCCATAAAGATGCCGAGAATACTGAGCCCAGACAGACCAGCGATCATCCACCAGCCCATCGCAGAGCTGCCCATCTGGGTACCCAGTGTGTAGACGTATGGGAAGATCACAGCGCCTAAGTTACCCAGCGTTAGGACCAGTCCCAGTGCCGTGGCAAAGTTTTGGCTGGAGACTTCTTCAGGGTATTCCGAAGGGGACACACTGGCAGGGGAGAGGTACATCATGCCAAAGACCCCGATCAGCGATAGCACGACCCACAGCAGCACGCTGTTGACCAGGGGGAGAAGAGCTAGCAGAACAACAATTGCGACCGCAGGGATCCATAATGTGGAGAGGAATTTCTTAGCGCGGTCGGCAAAGATACCACCCAGGATCGAGCCGGGAATACCGATGATCAGCATGACCAGACCCAACAGGCTTGCGGTCTCTGGAGTAAAGCCATGTTCAGACTCGGCAAAACCAGGGCCCAGTTGCGAGACCGTGAAGAATGCGCCGTAAGCGGCTACGGAAACAATACCGATGCCCCACATCGTCTTGGACTTCAGGACCTGCATGGTTGAGCGCCAACTGAATTCATCACCTTCCAGCTCATCCATATGAGACGGAATCTCGATCAGCACCGCAGCAGCAATGGCAATAACCAAACCAATAGCTGTCGCAACCCAGAGGCTGCTTCTCCAACCCATACTTTCTAACAGGAGAGTCCATACATAGAGACCGATCGCAGAACCACCGGTCAGGCCAAGACCATTGAGGATCCCAGCGACAAGTTTGCCGTTTTCTGGTTTCGACCAGTAATTACCCAGCGGGAAGATGGCGGCCACAACGAGCGACATCCCTACACCACCGATGAATCGGGAAGTCAGCATGAAGCCATAGGAACCCGACATTGCGATGAGCCCACTGGAGAGAGCAGTGATGATACCGCCCCAGACCGCAACCCGTTTCAGGCCCCAGGCGGCGGCAGCGAAACCTGCCGGTACGTGTGCAATTGCATATCCTAAGAACCACAGCGACACCATGAGGCCGACCTGGGAATAACTCAAACTAAACTCGGTGGTCAGTGTGGAGTATGCGGGCACGACCGCATACATCTGTAGTCCGTAGGAGAAAGCCAACAGCGTCGAAATCGTGATGACAATGCCACCCGTCCGTCGCTTCGGCTTATTCCCAACCGTGTTTGCTATCGTTTCAGTCTTCAAAAAATAATCCTCCAGAAGTCGAGTGA
>CAZAAP010000070.1:0-9855 GCA_964482935.1 uncultured Enteractinococcus sp. | reverse complement strand
GAACTGCGCCACGTCAGCCTGCAGGAGATCCTGGACTTCGCCGAAGAAACCGGCGATAAGTTCTACGCGCACACCGACGAAGAAGCCGCCATGGCAAACCCATTCTTCCCACGTCGGGTCGCCCACGGCTACCTGCTGGTCGCTTGGGCAGCCGGTCTGTTCGTCGATGCCGCACCCGGACCGGTCCTGGCCAACTATGGCCTGGAGAACCTGTCGTTCATCACCCCGGTCACTTACGATGACTCGATCCGCGTCACGTTGACTGCCAAGCAGATCACCCCGCGTGTGACCGACGAATACGGTGAAGTCCGCTGGGATGCCGTGCTGCACAATCAAAATGATGAGATCGTTGCAACCTACGACGTTTTGACCCTGGTCACCAAGACCTGGCCAGAACAATACGCCAAATAACCTGACGTTGTCGTCTGGCAGCTTCGAACCGGGGCCGGGATGATTCCGTAGAGAGTCATCCCGGCCCCGGGCTTTAAGCGGTCAACATATCAGTGAACTGTTCACGCAGCTGGGCCTTTTGCACCTTGCCCATCACATTGCGCGGCAATTGCTCAACCACCCGGTAGGCACGCGGTTGCTTATATCGGGCTAACTGATCGGCTAGCAGACTCGTCAGCTCGGACTCAAGCGGCACCCGTCCGTTGGCGGTGACCAGGACGGCGACCACACTCTCCCCCAGATCGGCGTGCGGCACACCGATGACGGCAGACTCGGCTACGTCCGGGTGCTCGTCGAGTAACTGTTCAACCTCTTTGGGGTAGACATTGAATCCACCCGAGATGATCATGTCCTTGGAACGACCCGAGATGTGCAGGTAACCATCGGCGTCATAGAAACCCTGGTCTCCGGTGATAAAGAATCCGTCGTCGCGTTTTTCCTCACGGGTTTTCTCCGGGTTGTGCCAGTAACGGTCAAATACATTTGGACCCCGGACCTCAATCGAACCAATCTCACCGTCAGGCAGGGGTTCGCCGGTCTTCGAATCGGCCACGGTCACTTCAACGCCCGGTAATGGTTTCCCGACACTGCCTGGTCGGCGCTCGCCCCGGTAGGGGTTCGTCGTATTCATTCCGGTTTCCGTCATCCCGTACCGTTCCAGAATATGGTGTTCGGTGCGCTCGTAAAATGCTTCGAAATCAGCCCGTAGCAACGGTGCCGAACCGGAAACAAACAGCCGCATATTTGCCACCGCGCTGCGATCTAGCCGCTCGGAGGCCAACAGCCGTGTGTAAAACGTTGGCACACCCATCAACACGGTCGCGTTGTCGAAACGGTCGATGATGCCATCGACGTCGAAACTGTCCCTCCACAGCATCGTGGCCCCGGCAGTTAGGCTCATATTGAGGGCCACAAACAGCCCGTGAATGTGAAAGATAGGCAGCGCGTGGATGAGCCGATCCTCGCCCGTGAATTCCCATGCGTCAAGCAGGGCCCGGCAGTTGCTGGCCAGGTTGCTGTGCGTCAGGACTGCACCCTTCGACCGTCCTGTGGTCCCTGATGTATAGAGGATTGCGGCAGGATCCTCCGCAGTCACGGGTGTAATGGCTGCGAGTCGGGTTTCGCAGGCGCTGATTGTGCCACTGCCTGCGGCGTCCAGCGTGAAGATTGCCGCGTGGGATGTCATGTCGCGCACTGCGGAGGCATCAGCCGGGTCGACCACGACGGCGGCGGGTTCGGCGTCGTCGAGAAAATATTGGAGTTCAGTCCCCGTATAGGCGGTGTTGAGGGGGAGGTAGATAGCCCCGATTTGTAGCACTGCCAGATATGCGGCAACTGCGCGGACAGATTTTTTGACCTGGCAGACTACTCGGTCGCCGGGGGTCACTCCGGCCTGGGTCAGGAGGTGGGCGATGCGTTGGGTATCGGTCAGCAGGTCGCTATAGGTGATGGTTGAGCCACCGTCGAGTTCAAACGCGGGTTTGTGTGGGTGTTGTTTGACGCGTTCAAGGAAGGCCGTATAGATGCCGTTCAAGGATTGTGGTGCCAACGCGGATACCGTCCGTTCACTGGTGCTGCTTGGTAGCGTATAAATTCCCACGCGTAGACTCAATAATTGCAGTCTATGGGCTGGTGGGTCACGTGGCTATCCGTTGGGCTTACATACCAGGTAGATCTCAGAGCGGAAGGCCCGCTAGGCTGACCACATGATTCATACCACCAGCGTCAATTCAGCGGCTGACCGCCGCACAAAACTTTTGGACAATCCGTGGAGCCAAGCAATCCTCACCGGTGCGTTCACTCTGATACCAGCCCGAAACTACCCCAGCTGGCTCCGCCAAAGTCTGATCTGGGCACCACCGATCATTGGCAGTGTCACAGCAGGTTATCTCAGCGCAAAACCGCGCGCCCGCCGTAAATTCTTGGAACGGCTGGGTGTTTTCGACGAGCAGCCGCCTCAGGGCCGTGAAGGGGAACGATCAGGACGAGAAATCCGCGCGCTTCTCGCAGGTGGTGCGGGCGGTGCGGTGGTATCGGTCGGGATGGTCTTGAGCCTTTGGGCAGATGAGCAGGTCGAACGCGGCCTTCAGCGCATGAAGGTCCCATTCCCGCGCGCCGTTATGGCCGTTGCAGTCGGAGGGCTCGCCTGGTGGCAGGTCAATCAAGGCCAACAGAACCACTAGTCCTCCAGGACTATCTCGAAGTCTTGTGCCATTTTTCGGTTGGTCTGAGCGTCCACTGACTCCAGGATTTTAATTGTAGACAACCAACAACTCTTGGCGTCGTGTTTTCCACAGGACGGGTTAGCGAGTGGTAGTGATGCACAAGGCGACAGGTTTTCCTTATCGTGTCCTACTGGCTGACTAGGATTGGAGGTATGGAAACAGAGGCTTTGGTTGCAGACAAGGTGCAGGAATTTATGACGTTCCTGGCCTCGTTGCCACCTGCTGGATCCCAAGCAGAGAACATTGATCGGATCCACTACATAGAGCAGGCCAAGCGAGCGTTATCAGCGGCCCAAGCCAGAGCCACCCATGACTTCGTGCAACAGCGCCAGGCTCAAGAAACCGACGATCGTATCCCCACCTCAATGCAGCTCAAGGGTATTGAAGCCGAGATCGGCTTAGCTCGTGGGGAATCTCCGTTTATTGGGACGGCACTGACCCATACGGCTACCGCCTTGTGCACGGTGCTACCCAACACGCTAGCTGCATTAACCGCCGGGCGACTGAGCGAATACCATGCCCGGATTGTCGCGGAACAAACGAATCATCTCTCGGACGCGCACCGCCGCGAAATTGATGCGACCATTATGCACCGTCTGGGTCGAGCGTCGAGTTCGCAACTACGCAAATTGATTCAAGGCCACGCCTACCGGTTGGACCGGGAAGCCGCCGAGCAACGCGCCGCTCAAAATACTCGCCGGCGCCGCGTGGGGCTGGACCCGGCAGCTGATGGCATGGTGTGTGTCACCGCAGATTTACCCACCCACCAGGGTTTGGCGGTGATGGATGCGCTGACCAAGCTCACGAATCAACGGCTTGCCTCCGGTGAAGCGGTCGATGCCGACGGAGAACCCTTAGGCCGGGAACAGGTCATGGCCGATGTGTTCGTAGAGTTGCTCACCGGTCAAACCACCGCCAACGGAGTCACCGCTGAAGTCATAGTGATCATGCACGACACCACCGTGTTGGGTAACGACGACCTGCCCGCCTGGGCGCTGGGTCATGGCCCGCTCCCGACAGGCATGGTCAAACACTGGTTAGCCGACCCGGCTGCAGCAAAATTCTTCCGACGGATGTACACCCGACCGGTCGATGGCCAACTCGTGGCTTTAGAATCGAGTCGTCGCCGCTTCCCCGAGGGGTTAGCCAAAATGCTGGCAATCCGCGATGACACTTGTGCTACCCCGTGGTGCAATAGCCCCGTCCAGGATACTGATCATCGTCGTCCCTGGGCCCAGGGCGGGTCTACGAGCTGGGACAATGGGACCGGGTTATGCAAACGGTGTAACCAACGCAAAGAAAACCGAGGCTGGGCCTATACCGGCACCCCGGATCACCTCACGGTGACTACTCCCACCGGCCACCATTACACGGTGGGCACCCGACCACCCCTCACCCAAATCGGCCGTTGGAACAGCGATCCCCCACTACTAAATGTCACCATCGACATTGCCCGGTGCACCGCAGCCTAGTTCCAGAGGTCCGTGTCTCTTCACGGATCTCTGGAGGCACACCAGGGTGCTCCCCTAGCAAGACCGCTGATCGCGAGCACTTCGGGTAGGGACAAGCCCCCTCGAAGAATACGAGTTCTTTATGCAAAGTGCCGCTCTTGAGAAAATCTGCGCGGATTTTCTCAAGAACGGCACTACCCTAAAACTGGCTTCACGTCGCGAGTAGCTTTGGAGCTAATCTTCGTAGGTGTAGAAGCCCTTACCGGTCTTGCGACCAAGTTCACCGCGGTCAACCATGTCACGCATGAGTTGTGGCGGGGCGAAGCGTGGGCCAAGCTGTTCTTCCAGATACTCAGCGATCCCTAAGCGGACGTCGAGGCCAACGATGTCAGTAAGTGCCAACGGCCCGATGGGATGTTTGTATCCCAGGACCATGGCGTTATCGATATCTTCGGCCGAAGCCACGCCTTCTTCGACCATCCGGATCGCTTCCAAACCCAGGGCAACGCCAAGGCGCGAAGACGCGAATCCCGGTGCATCATTGACAGTGACCGCAGTCTTGCCGATGCCCTTGGTCCACGCGGTCGTCTTCGATTTCAGCTCATCCGACGTTTGTTCACCGATGACGACTTCGACCAGTTTAGAAGCCGGCACTGGATTGAAGAAGTGCAGACCGCAGAAGTTCTGCGGACGTTGCAGGTGCTTCGCCAGACCGTTGACCGATATCGACGAGGTGTTGGTCGCCAGATACGCGTCGTCGGCGAGATGGCTTTCGACCGATTGCAGCGACGAGACCTTCAGGTCGAAGTCCTCGGGCACAGCTTCGATCACGAGTCTGGCGTCAGCAAATGCGGCCTGATCCGTTGTAACGGTCAGGTTGGTTTCGTAGTCGGCGACGGTGCCGTCGACTTTGCCGCGTTCAACCGAGCCGGTCACATCGCGCAAAATCCGCTCACAGGCCGCGGCTGCTGCGTCATCGTTGCGTTCCACAACGATCACGTGACTACCGGAGGTCAGAAACGCGTGGGCGATACCGGCGCCCATGCGGCCGCCGCCCAGCACGCCGACGGTGGTTGGAAGAGTGTCTACCATGGTGCTCCTGAATCTGTGGGGTTGCTTAGACGCGTTCGATCAGCATTGCGGCACCTTGGCCCACACCGACACACATCGTGGCCAGACCGCGGGACTGCTGTTGGGCTTCCAGCCGCGACAGTAGGGTAATAAGAAGGCGCGAGCCGGACGAGCCCAGCGGGTGGCCCAGGGCGATCGCCCCACCCCAGGTGTTGACAATGTCTGGGTTCAGGCCCAAACGACGGATGGAGGCCAGCGACTGGGTCGCAAACGCTTCGTTAATTTCGGCTGCATCCAGGTCATCGACGGTCCAGCCGGCCTTGGCCAAGACTTTCTCGGTGGCTGGGACCGGACCGAGGCCCATAACTTCTGGTGCTAAACCGGCCGAAGCGCCAGTCACGATGCGAGCGCGCGGGGTGAGGTTGTATTTATCGATTGCCTTCTGCGAGGCCACCACAATCGCTGAGGCGCCGTCGTTCAGGCTCGAAGAGTTCCCCGCGGTGACTACATCACCCAGGGAGGTAACAGGGCGGAGTTTCGCTAGGGCTTCTACCGTGGTGCCGGGGCGTGGGCCTTCGTCGGTGTCGACGACGGTGACATTGCCCTTACGGTCGGTGATTTCAACCGGCACGATTTCACTGTCAAAGCAGCCTGCCTGCTGTGCAGCGACGGCTTTGGCCTGGGACGCTGCAGCGAATTCGTCGGCTTCTTCGCGGGTGATACCGTCCACGTTGGCGACTTCCTGGGCGGTCTCGGTCATCGAGTAGGTCATTTTGCCGTCGCGCGACAAATCACCGTGCTCAAAACGCGGGTTGACGAAGCGCCAGCCCAGGGCCGAGTCAAACATCTGGCCGGGCTGACCGAAGGCGCGTGTGGGCTTTTCGAGCACCCAGGGCGCGCGGGACATGGATTCGACACCGCCGGCGATGACAATGTCGGCGTCCCCGGTTGCGATCATGCGAGATGCGGTTTCGATCGCCGACATCCCTGAGGCACATAGACGGTTGATGGTCATGGCGGGTACGGATTGGTCGCCACCGGCTAGCAGCCACGCCATACGAGCGACGTTGCGGTTTTCTTCACCCGCACCGTTGGCGTTGCCCAACAGGACTTCGTCGACGTCGGCAGGATCGATGCCGGTGTCTTCGAGGACGGCTTTGATGGTTAGGGCGGCCAGGTCATCGGGTCGCACGGAGCTGAGCGCTCCGGAGTGTCGGCCCACCGGGGTGCGTTTCCCCGAGACTAAGAATGCTTCTGCTACCACGTGGCTCCTTTGAGATGGCAAGTTGTTCGTTGTGCGGTTGTTGACCGCTAACCCACTACGGGGTGAGCAGTTCACCCGTGAACTGGGGTTTGCGTTTTTCTTGGAACGCAGCGAAACCTTCGGCATAGTCGGCGGTCGAGCACAGTTTGCCTTGGGCAATATTTTCTTGTTCGACCGACTCCCACAGGCCGATGCGCTGATCCCGGATTTGGGCGACGAGGTCGCGCGAAGCCAGGAAGGCACCGGTGGCGCCCTGAGCGGCTTTGGCAACTTTCTCGCGCGTGAACTCCAGCAGCTGATCGGTTGGGACCCAGCGGGAGAAGAGGCCTTGTTCGACGGCTTCTTTGCCGGACATCAGATCGGCGGTGTAGATCAGATCCAAGGTGCGGTGCGCGCCGAGGCGCTCGGTGAACAGGGCGTGTCCGCCCGAGTCCAGGGTGGCTCCCAGATTGGCAAACGGCGAGCCGATCTTGGCGTTTTCGGCAACATAGACGACGTCGGTAGCAATTGCCAGGCCGAGTCCTACCCCGAGGCAGGCCCCCTGAACGGCGGCAAAGGTCGGGGCCGGGAATTCGGCCATCTGCCGCAACACCGGGGTGACGATATTGGACAGGTAGTCGTAGGCGTCGTCGACGGCTGGGTCGACGTTGGAGATATCGCGACCGGCGCTGAACCCGCGGCCTTCACCGCGCAGCAACAGGGCGCGGACTCCGGCTTCGGCGGCGTCGGTATAGGCCTGACCGAGGTCTTTGATCGCGGTCTCATCCAGCGCGTTCATTTTGTCTGGCGCGTTGAGCGTGACTTCGGCGATATTGTCGGAAATTTCAAGATTAATCATGGTCATCCTAGGCATCAAAGTCGACGGTCAGGGTGTCAGAGGTGGGCCGGGTCTGGCAGGTCAGTACGTAGCCGGCCTCGACTTCGTCGGACTCCAGCGCGTAGTTTTCATCCATCTCAAAGGTACCGGTCACGACCTTGGCGCGGCAGGTACCGCACACGCCGCCGGCACACGCAAATGGGGTGTCCGGACGGACGCGCAACGCCGCATTAAGCACAGATTCATTCGCCACGACGGGCGTTTCGACCGACGACGACAGGCCATCGAGCGAAAACTCGATCGTGCGGTTTTTACCCTTGGGATCAACCTCGACCGGGCGGCCGCGCTGGCCGTGGGATTCAGCCGGGTCACCGGTCGTAAAGAGTTCATAGCGGACGGCGTCGTCGTCGACTCCGCGTGCTTTGAGCTTGTCACGGGTCATCTGCACGAGCTCAAAGGGCCCGCACAAGAACCACTCAACCGTGGTATCGACCGGGACGATACTGGTGAGCAGCTCGTCAAGTTTTTCCTCATCGATGCGGCCCGACATCAGGGGCGAGATGCGCTGTTCACGTGACAGGACGTGGTGGATGGCTAAGCGCGTGGGGTATTTGTCCTTGAGGTCCCCGAGTTCTTCGGCGAACATGACGTCCATGGCTGAGCGGTTTGCATAGAGCAAATCAAACGTCGTGTTGTCGGAACTTTTGAGCATGGTGGCCACAATCGACATGATCGGAGTGATACCCGAACCGGCCGCAATCGCCACGAAGTGCCCGCCCTGAGGTGCGTGGACTTCGGCGATCTCTTCCGGGTCGTTCAACGCAGTGGAATGCATGCGCGAGGTGAAAGAACCCTGCGGGTTCATCACGTTAATCGTGTCCCCGACGCTCAGGGTCTCGTGTGCCCAAGTCGAGAACATGCCACCGAAGTCGCGTTTGATGGCGACCCGGATTTCTCCGGGGACGGGTTCAGCACAGATCGAGTAGGACCGGCGGATTTCTTCGCCGTCGATATCGGCACGCAGGGCGACGTACTGGCCGGGCACATAGTTGTAGTCGTCTTGGAGTTCTACGGGGATCGCGAAGGCAACTTCAATCGCGTCGTCGGTCAGGTGGCGGATCTCAGACACGGTCAGCGCATTGAACCGTGCGCGTTTCCGTGCGGGGGCCTTCAAGGTTTCAGTCATTTCAGCGAGTTCCTTAGTGGACTTTGAAGTAGTCGAATGGTTCCAGGCAGTCTTGGCACGTGTATAGCGCTTTACATGCGGTGGAACCGAAACGAGTGACTTCGCGGGTGTTCAGGGAGTGGCACTGTGGGCACTTGACGGCCATGGGGATCATGACGGGGCCGTTGACCGCCGCTTTTCCGGTCGGCGGTGCGATCCCGTATTCTTCGAGTTTGCGTTTGCCTTCATCCGACATCCAGTCGGTTGTCCACGCTGGGGTGAGTACTAGATCGACTCGGGCATGATGGTAGCCGGCTTCAGCGAGGGCCGCTTGGACATCGCGGGAGATCGTTTCCATGGCCGGGCAGCCCGAATAGGTTGGTGTAATGGTGACGACTGCGGCGCCCTCTACCATCTCGACGCCGCGCAGAATGCCGAGGTCTTCAATGGTCAGCACTGGAACTTCTGGGTCGGGTACATTGCGTACCGCGTCCCAGAGCTCTTGGCCGACCGGGTCGGTTGGTCGTAGCGTTGCAGATGCAGTTGCCATTACCATGTTGCTCCTGGGAATTTCCGGGCAAGCACTTGCATTTCGGTCAGGATGTGACCGCGATGTTCGGAGTACAGACCGGAGCGGTCGCCTCCGTAGGCGCCGGGTACATCCGGGACCTGCAGTGTTGCCTGTTCAATGATTGGTGTAATGCGCTGGTCAAATGCCGCACGCATGGTCGACGGCAAAACCGCGATGTCGCGTTCGGACAGGTCACGCAGCAAGTCGTCGTCGGTAAAGAGTTCATCGACGTATGGCCACATGTAGTACAGGCCTTCTTGTATGCGGCGATGCGATTCTTCGGTGCCGTCGCCAAGGCGCAGGGTCCACTGGGCGGCGTGGTCGAGGTGGTACATAACCTCTTTGAGCGCTTTTGCCGCAACCGCCGCGATGGTTTCGTCTTTCGAATTCACTAAGCGAGAGAAGAGCTCGTATTGGTAGGTCGCGAAGATCAGCTGGCGGGCGATGGTCTGGCCGAAGTCGCCGTTGGCCTGTTCGACCAGGCGGCACGAGCGGAATTCGTGTTCATCACGGAAATATGCCAGATCGTCTTCGGTCTTGTCCCACGCGGTGCCCGCATACGACAGCAAGAACCGGGCGTGACCCAATTGGTCCTGGGCGATATTGGCCAGCGCGACGTCTTCTTCCATCTCCGGCGCGCGCGAGATCCAGTACCCCAGTCGCTGGGCGAGCATCAGGGCGTCGTCGCCCAGATAGAGCGCATAGGTTGCGACATCTTTATCGGCCTTCAGATCGGCTTCAACGATGTCTTCTGGAGTGATCGCCTCACCGGCGGAGATACGGGTGGCGGAATCTGCTGAAGCGAAACTCATAGGTGCTTCACTCCTTCGGATTTGGTGTA
>CAZAAP010000069.1:0-9888 GCA_964482935.1 uncultured Enteractinococcus sp. | reverse complement strand
CTTACTCAGCGGTTTGCTCAGCCTTTACATCGCGCATATAACGGTTGACGGCTGACGTGACAGCTTGCAAGGAGGCCGTAGAGGTGTTGTGGTCCAAACCGATACCCCACAGCACGCGATCCCCGATGGCAGCCTCTACGTAGGCAGCAGCCATGGCTTCGCCACCCTCGGTCAGAGCGTGTTCAGTGTAGTCCAGGACTCGAACATCCACGCCGGACTGGTGGAATATTTGGACCAGCGCGGAGATCGGGCCGTTGCCGGTGGCTGACCGGGTCACGACTTCACCGTCACGTTCCATTTTAACTTCCATCGAGAAGTCGCCATCCTCTGTGGTCGACGACGTCGAAGAGACCAGATGGTAGTGGCCCCAGCGCTCCTCGCGATTCTCGGTCGGCAGGTATTCGTTCGCGAAGACTTTCCACAGCGTATCGGATGAGATCTCGCCACCGTAGGTATCTGTGTATTCCTTGATGACGGCGGAAAACTCAACTTGGGCACGACGTGGCAGATCCAGGTTGTGGTCGGTTTTGAGCATATACGCGACACCGCCCTTACCCGACTGTGAGTTCACGCGAATAACCGCCTCGTAAGTGCGGCCAATGTCTTCTGGGTCGATCGGCAGGTATGGAACGCCCCAATCGAGCTCTTCTCTTGTGACCCCGGCTTCTGCGGCACGAGCATCCATGTCTTCGAAACCTTTTTTGATCGCGTCCTGGTGCGAACCCGAAAAAGCCGTAAAGACGAGCTCGCCAGCCCAGGGTGACCGTTCATGCACTTTCATTTGCGTGGCATACTCGTAAACTTCTTGGATTTTGTCCATATCCGAAAAGTCGATCTCGGGATCAATGCCCTGGGTGTACAGGTTCATCCCAAGCGTGACGAGGTCAACGTTGCCGGTGCGCTCTCCGTTACCGAATAAGCAGCCTTCGATGCGGTCAGCACCAGCCATGTATCCCAGTTCGGCAGCAGCCACGCCGGTACCGCGGTCGTTGTGCGGATGCAGTGAAAGGATGATGGCATCACGATTTTCAAGGTTGCGGTGCATCCACTCGATTTGGTCTGCGTACCGATTGGGTGTCGACATTTCAACGGTGGCCGGCAGGTTGAGGATCATCTGCCGGTCAGTCGAGGCTTCCAGGACTTCCGAGACTCGATTCGAAATCTCAGCGGCAAATTCTAGTTCTGTCCCGGTGAACGATTCGGGCGAGTACTGGTAAGTGATCTCGGTATCGGTCAGTTGCTCTTCGTATTTCCGGCACAGCATAGCCCCGCGCGTGGCGATATCGATAATGCCATTTTTATCTTCACGAAACACGACGCGGCGCTGCAAGATAGAGGTCGAGTTATATAAGTGCACGATGGCCCGCGGCGCACCTTCGATGGCCTCATACGTGCGTTCAATGAGGTGTTCCCGAGACTGGGTGAGCACCTGGATGTGCACGTCTTCGGGGATGCGATCTTCTTCAATCAACTGACGCACGAAGTCATAATCGGTTTGAGATGCTGAAGGAAACCCTACTTCGATTTCTTTATAGCCCATACCGACAAGTAGCTCGAACATGCGCATTTTGCGCTCTGGGTCCATGGGATTGACGAGGGCCTGGTTGCCATCACGAAGGTCAACGGCGCACCAGCGAGGTGCTTTCGTGATGATTTGATCTGGCCAGGTGCGATCTGGCATGTCGACAGCAATTTGCTGTTCGAAGGGAACATATTTTTTGAAGTTCATGCCGGATGGTTGCTGAAATTTCCGCAAAGTCTTTCCTCAATCTTTGACTGCCTGGTCCTGTGATGAGTTTAGTGGACCACTGGTGACAAACCGGTGTGTGAGCATTCATGTCTCACCGGTGGCAGGTCATGTAGTTTGCTCCGCAACGGGGTCGACCCTACCTGATGGCGTTCAAAGCGTGTGCTTGAAGAACCTAGGCCCCGCTACGGCACGGTAGCAGTAGACCTAGGAGTAGAGCACCAAGAAGGGCACGGTCGGAGCCGTGACGTGGGGTGCTCTGTGTGCAATGCATGTGGTTAGCCTAACACCCAGTCAGTTAGAAACCCAAACGGTTCATGTACTTGGGGTTTCGTTGCCACTCCTTGGCAACTTTGACCACCAAGTCCAGATAAACCCGGGTGCCAAGTAGCTTCTGAATATTCTTTCGAGCTCGCTGACCGATGGCCCGCAACTGCTGACCACCCTTGCCGATAATAATGCCTTTCTGGCTGTCGCGTTCTACGTAAATCTCAGCATAAATATCGGTAATGGGCTGATCTGTGGGTTCGCCTTCACGCAAACCCATTTCGGTCACCACCACGGCCAATGAGTGGGGTAATTCATCAAAGACGTCTTCCAAAGCCGCTTCTCGGATCAGCTCGGCCACCATGATGTCGTCAGGCTCATCTGTAACTTCATCATCGGGATAAAGCGGTGGCGATTTCGGCAGGTACTTTGTTAGTACTTCAACTACAGTGTCGACTTGCACATCGCCCTGGACGGATACTGGCACGATTTCGGCGAAACCTTGACCGGTCTCCGGGGTGAGGACTTGCTCACCGAGTTGCTGGACGGCGATAAGCTGATCAGCCAACACTCCCCTGGTAACCGTGTCTACCTTGGTGACCAGGGCGATGACCGGCGTGTTACGCAGGTTCGTCAGTTGCTCGACAATGAACCGATCCCCCGGACCGATCTTTTCATTCGCTGGAATGCACATCGCCACGGCATCCATACCGGCCAGCGTTTCGGCTACGAGATCATTTAGTCGCTCCCCGAGCAGCGTCCGTGGCCTGTGGAGCCCCGGCGTGTCGACCAGGATGAGTTGATAGTCCTCGCTCGATACGATCCCACGAATGACGCGTCGAGTGGTTTGGGGTTTCGATGACGTGATGGCGATCTTAGAACCCACCATCGCATTGGTCAGCGTGGATTTGCCCACGTTTGGACGACCGACAAGACTAACGAACCCGGAACGAAACTGTTCGGGATACTCGGTTGGCATCATGCTGTGGTCTCCTCGGAGGGTGAATGAACGGTGACTTTAATGGTATCGACGCGGTTGCGTTTGCCAGCCAGTGAAGCCACGGTCAAGGTCAGATGTTCGATATCGGTGACCGAGCCTTCAACCGGAATTTTACCTAAACTCTTGGCCAACAGGCCGCCGACGGTGTCCACGTCTTCATCATCATCCAAGAATAGGTTGAAGGCCTCGGAGAAATCCGTAACTGACATCGAAGCATTCACCAGAAATTCACCGTTGGGTTGTGGAATGACGTCAGCAATTTCGACATCGTCATATTCATCCGAGATGTCACCGACGAGTTCTTCAATGAGATCTTCTAGCGTCACCAAGCCTGCGGTACCACCATACTCATCCACCACGATAGCCGCGTGGATCGCTTCACGTTGGAGTTCCTGCAGAAGATCCCATACAGATTTTGATTCCGGAACGACACGAATCTCACGCGCTAGTACATTGACCTGGTCTTGAAGCGAGAGGCGTTTGGTGTGTGTGGCACGTACGACGTCTTTGAGGAATACAATGCCCAACACATCATCTGGGCTATCGCCGATCAGTGGAATGCGGGAGAAGCCCGAATCGATGAAGATTTCCGTGGCCGCTGCCAACGTTGTTCCGGATTCAAGCCACACCACATCAGTTCGTGGCACCATGATGGCACGAACCAACGTGTCATCCATTTCGAAGACCGACTGGATCATCTCGGCTTCATCGTCTTCTAGCACATCAGCTTTGGACGCGCGCGAAACATATTCTCGGAAGTGTTTTTCTTCCAGGTCCGTTTCGTCGTTTTCGTCTTCGTCTTCGTTTTCCGTTTCGGTGATAAATAGCCGTGGAATGGGACCAAGGATAACGGTGAGTAGGCGTACCAGCCAGGCCGTGCTCTGGGCCGACACTTCATAGTGTTTGGCACCAATCTTCCGGGGGCTCCGAAATGCAGAGATGAGGGTCAACACGCCCATCACAATGATGCCTCCGGCTGCGGAGAGCCAGACGTTATTGACGAAGTAGTCAATGAACACTGTAATGAGTACCGCCGAGGCGGCCAGCAGGACACTGCTCCAGAACCGGACAGCGAGCTGATGCTCAGGTAGGCGGTCGAGCACCTGAAGCACTGGGTTGCTAGGCCGTTTGGCCACAACAGCTTCGGCTTCTCGGTACGAAATGTAATCAAAAGCCGACTCGGCGAGGTTCAGCACCCAGGTTAAGGCAAAGCTGGCGAGAAATAATAACGCCAAGGTAAGAGGTACGGCCACGGTGCTTATGCTTCCTCATCCTGGAGCTCGGGTGGGGCATAACCTAGAAATTCTTCTAGCAGTGCGTGTTGCAGTCGGAACATTTCGTCTTTTTCATCGGGATCGTGGTGGTCGTAGCCCAAGAGGTGAAGTAGTCCGTGGGTGACTAATAGTGCGAATTCGTCGTCCACACTGTGACCACCGCGTACGGCATGTTCAGTGGCGACCTCCGGGCTAATGACGATATCCCCTAATAACCCTCGGGCGGGTTGCTGATCGGTTCCGGGCCGTAGTTCATCCATCGGAAAGCTCATGACGTCGGTCGGTCCGTCAAGGCCCATCCATTCGCGGTGAAGTTGACTCATGGCGTCGTTATCTACAAACACTATGGCTAGTTCAGAGCCAGGATGGATATGGAGCTTTTGGTAGAGATGTTGACCTAACGCAATGATGCGTTGCGCATCGAGATCGAAAGCTGTTTCGTTGAGTACTTCTATGGCCATGTCCTTCTACCGGTTTCGGTTTCGACCTGAGCGCTGTGGACGCGTGGGGTCTGGTTGATGCTGATCGTAAGCATCAACAATTTTTGATACCAGGTCGTGGCGGACGACATCAGAGGATTTCAGTTCGATAATGGCGATGTCATCGATGCCTTGTAGGTATTGAACGGCTTGGGCTAGCCCGGAGTCTGTTCCACGGGGCAGGTCAATCTGCGAGGCGTCACCGGTAATTACCATGTGAGAGTTGAATCCCAATCTGGTAAGGAACATTTTCATTTGCTCGGCCGAGGTATTTTGCGCTTCGTCCAAAATAATGAAGGCGTCATTCAGGGTGCGACCACGCATATAAGCAAGGGGTGCCACTTCGATGGTGCCGACCTCAAGCAGATGGGGAATCGATTCCGGTTCAACCATCTCGTGTAAAGCGTCGTAGAGCGGACGCAGATACGGGTCGATTTTCTCGCTGAGAGTACCCGGCAGATATCCCAGCGATTCACCGGCCTCGACGGCTGGTCGCGTCAGGATAATTCTGTTGACCTGCCGAGTATGCAGTGCTTGGACTGCCTTAGCCATCGCCAGGTAAGTCTTGCCCGTTCCTGCTGGACCAATCCCAAACACCACAGTATTGTGATTGATCGCTTCAACGTAGGCTTTCTGATTTTCCGTTTTGGGACGAATTTTCTTACCCTGTGCTGAAACGATCATCTCGGCTGGGCGGGACAGCGTGGTGTCGTCCGGATAGGAGCGAACGCCAGCAATTGTTGCTTCAATGACCTCGGGACGCACTGTAGTCCCCGCGCGAACAACAGCTTGTAGGTCCTTGACGATCTCCATTACTTCGGCAGTGTCCTCGGGAGTGCCCGTGATATCAAGTTGTTGGTCACGCACCAACAACTTCAGGGTCGGATACACGCCTTCGATCACGCGCAGCAGCATGTCCTGCGGACCAAGGGTTTGCACCATGTCCGAAGGGGTAGCAAAGGTGATGGTTTTGCGACTTGTGTGATCGGGTTGCGATTGTTCTGTCAGGACGACTCCATAACTCGGGGTTGCTGTATCAGTCAGTCTATGTGGTGAGCTTGCACGGGTCTATATTTGTTCGAGGGGGCTGTCGGGTTTTACGCTATGGGACTGCGTCTACCAACGATTAAAGATTTGGTTTAGCAACACGATGGCTGCCGGACCAGCTGTTGAAGCGCGCAGAACATTTGCGCCAAGCTTGACCGCAGACCCACCAACCTCCTGAATGGCAGCCAGTTCTTCAGGCGTTACGCCACCTTCGGGACCGACAACCACGTGGATTGTTTCAACGCCTGCCATGGTCGAAACTGCCTGGTTGATATTGGTCACACCGCCTTCATGCAAGACGACGATGTGATCTCCCCGGGCCGGATCGTGCAGGGTAGCAATCTGATCGGCAACTAACGCTTCGCCGAGTCGCGGGATGAAGGCGCGCCGAGATTGCTGGGCGGCTGCCTGCAACTTCAGCCGCCATTTACTCCTCATTTTTTCGGTGCGTTCTTTGCGGAGTCGTACGATCGAACGTTGGGCTTGCCAGGGGGTCACCCTGTCTACTCCAAGTTCGGTCGCCATTTCGGCAGCCAAGAGGTCGCGATCACCTTTTGCTAGGGCCTGCACAAGATTAATGCGCACACTGGGTGGGTACTGCAGGGTCACCTGAGAAACCCGGATGCCTGTGCGCTGCGGATCGGCAGCTTCAATCACGCCTTCGGCTAATGTTCCAGCACCATCAGATACCAAAACCGCATCGTCGACGTTGAGTCGTTGCGAACGAATTGCATGTCCAGAAGCGGCCGCATCCAGATACACGACCTCGCCGACACCAATCCCTACGACGTGGTCACTATAAAACAGGGGGTGTGTCACGATTCATCATGCGAGAACATATTGTCGATGCCAGATTTCAACCGCGAGAAGAAACCTCGTGACTCTACCTGACCATTTGCGACGTCCTCGGCACGAAGCTCAGCAAGCTGAGTGAGTAATTCACGTTGTTCGTCGTTGAGTTTTGTTGGGGTTGAGACATTGAGCGTAATCTTCAGATCGCCTCGGCCACTCCCCTGCAGGCGAGATGCACCAAGACTTCTTAGCGTCACCACATAGCCCGTTTGGGTTCCTGGTTCAATGCTGAAAGATTGCTCGCCGTCAAAGGTATCAATCTTGATTTCCGTGCCAAGTGCGGCTGCTGTCATCGGGACGGTCATGGTGGCGTGTAGGTTGTCACCCTGACGGGTAAACACATCGTGTTCACGTACACGGATCTCCAGGTACAGGTCCCCGTTGGGTCCACCCGCAACTCCCGCTTCACCGCGTCCGGCCAATTGAATCCGAGTACCATCACGTACACCAGCCGGAATTTTGACGGTGAACGATACCCGTTCGCGCACACGACCCTGGCCCGAGCACTGACCACAGGGGTCGGTGATGACGTCCCCGAAACCGCGACATGTCGGGCACGTTTCGGTCGTCATCATCCGGCCGAGGATGGAATCGACTGGTCGGGAGATTTGTCCGGCACCACGACACGTAGTACAGGTTTCTGGGTGGGTTCCAGGCTCCATCGCCGAACCGTCACAGCGTTCGCACCGGACGGCGGTTTCGACCTCTATGGTCTTTTCCGTTCCGAACACGGCTTCTTCCAGGTCGATGTGGGTTGCGATCAGGGCATCTTGACCGCGTCGTGCACGTGAAGCGGGTCCGGCACTGCCTCCGCCACCGAAGAAGGTTTCGAAGATATCGGAGAACCCACCGAACCCGCCGCCGCCGAAGCCTGCACGACGACCGTCCTCGTGACCGGTGGCATCATAGTTCTGCCGTTTTTCAGCATTCGATAACACTTCATAAGCATGGGTAACGGCTTTGAACTGTTCTGCAGAGTCAGCGGAGGGGTTATGATCCGGGTGCAGTTCGCGGGCCTTTTTGCGGTAGGCCTTTTTGATTTCTTGTTCTGTGGCGTTACGGTCAACACCCAGGATCTGATAATAATCTTGTGCCACTTGTTGGTCGTATTCCTTTCAGTTCAAGCATCGGAAGCTTGAAACCGGGGTTTGGTCAGAGTCTATTATCCGTTCATATGCTAACTGGACAAAATCCTCGATAAATACCGAGCGATTGCTCGAACTGCAGACATCGTAGAGGGGTAGTCCATGCGCGTCGGGCCTACGACACCAATTTTGGCGGCGTCGCCGGGACCGTAGCCTGCGGCCACGACTGAAGTATCGCCTAAGGATCCGAAATTCTCGTCACCAATCCGTACCGCTAGTCCGTGAACGTCGTTTTCCATCTCGGTCAAGAGCTTTAACAATACGACTTGTTCTTCTAAAGCTTCAAGAATAGGGCCAATTGAATGGCTAAAGTCCTGAGGCGAACGGGCAAGGTTCGCTGTGCCAGCTAATAAGATTCTGTCACGGTGCCCCGCTTCTGCCAATGCTTGCAGTGCGTTGGCTAGCGAGCTGGCTAGTGTTTGCTGCTCCTGCGGGATAGCTGCCTGAGCATCTGCTAACGCTCGCCTCAGGTCGTATGGACTCACATTGTCCAAATACTTCATAAATACTTGGGCCAACACGTCTAAGGTCGGTTGGTCTACGGGTTTGCTCAGGTAGACCACACGCTGATCCACGCGCCCCGTCGACAGAATCAATACGGCCAACAGGCGATCTTCGGACAGCAATACAAACTCGACTCGACGAATCACAGAAGAGTCCATGTGGGGATATTGAATGACTGCAACCTGACGAGTCAACTGCGATAGGACCTGCACCGTTGAAGCCATAATGTCGTCGATGTCGTCGGTATTTTCCAGCAGGGTTTGCACGGCACGCTTTTCTGCGGCCGACAACGGGCGAACCTCTGAAATCCGATTAACGAAGTAGCGGTATCCCTTATCTGTAGGGATCCGTCCGGATGAAGTGTGAGGTGCTGCGATGAGACCGTCGTCTTCTAGATCGGCCATATCGTTGCGAACCGTAGCCGAGGAGACGCCGAGGTTATGACGTTCAACGAGAGCTTTAGAGCCGACAGGCTCGCGGGAGGCCACGTAGTCTTCCACAATGGCCTGCAGTACTTTCATCCGACGTGGTTGATCAGTCATATGCCCTCCCTCAAAAAGTTAGCACTGTCGATAGCATAGTGCTAATGGTAGCTGGATTTTTTGGCTCTTGACAGCACTCATTGAGAGTTCTTCGCTGTCAACTGATCATGCTTTGCTAACCTCGAAGATCCAACCAAGAAGAAAGAGACAGGCAAGCATGAATTGGGACCAGTGGGGACCGGCACAAATGAGTCACAAGCCCCAGCGCAAAGCACCAAAAAAAGTCGCAGCGACACGCGGTCTAGTGGCGGAGGATGCTGCGACTGGTTTTACCGGTGCCGTGGTGCGCATTGAAAAGTCTGGCGGCATGCACCTAGTCGTGTTGGAAGACCGCAAAGGCGTCAAGCGAGCTTTCCCGTTAGGGCTGGGATTCATGATCGATGGGTCTGCCGTCAATCTCGTCGTCCCGACTCGACAGCCATCGTCTCAGCCTGCACGAACTGCCTCAGGCTCACGAGCGGTAGCATCTCAACGCGCAGCGGTTGCTCAAGCATCCAGAATCTGGGTGGAAGGCATCCATGATGCAGAACTCGTTGAGAAAATCTGGGGCGACGATCTCCGAGTCGAGGGCGTCGTAGTAGAACCGTTGCACGGAATTGATGATCTCGCCAGCGCAGTACAGGAATTCAAGCCTGGACCGAAACGTCGACTCGCGGTCCTTCTAGATCACCTGGTCGAAGGCTCCAAAGAACAACGCATCGCGGCAGAAGCGATGAAGGCTTCCGGTGCCAAAGATAACGTACTGATCGTCGGCCACCCCTATGTTGATATTTGGCAAGCGGTCAAACCTGCAGTGATCGGCATTAAGGCGTGGCCGAAGATCCCCCGCCATGAAGACTGGAAAACCGGCATGCTCGCCCGTCTGGGATTACCGCATCAATCGGCAGCCGATATTGGTCTGGGGTGGAAGAAGATTCTTAGTAGGGTCAATAGCTTCAAAGACCTGGAGGCCGATCTCCTGGGCCGTGTGGAACACATGATTGATTTTGTCACCGTCCACGATTAGCAGAAATCGATGTTCTCGGTGTTGT
>CAZAAP010000068.1:0-9967 GCA_964482935.1 uncultured Enteractinococcus sp. | reverse complement strand
ACCGGACGGCATCTGCTGCGGTCTATGAAGCGGCCGGTGAAGCTGAAGTCAATCAGGCGATTGCCGATTTTGTGTTGGGCCAAGCACCTGCATTACAACAGACATTGGAAGAATACGCCGAATCCGTAGCGCAGACCGGTTCGAATTGGATGGCAGAGCAGTGGCTGGAGCGCTACCTTCGCAGCCAGGACCCGCTATTGTGGTCGACGAATAGCCTCGTCCAGCTCAGCATCCCGACAGCATCTCGCGGAGTGGACCGTGTTGTGGAGCTCTTGCAGCGTATTGGCTACATCCATATTCTGCAGGCCAAGCGGCATACCGAACCCGAATACGATGCGGACGGGCGCAGGCTGTCGATGGATGGCTGGGCGGTCTTCAATGGTGGGCTCCGGACTCCCTATTTCGAACAAGATCTGTGGATGCGCGCTGGCACCGGAGCTACGCATCGCACCATTGGGCTCGTGTATTTGGGCCGCATGTGGGAAGTCCCGCTTACGGGTTCTGAGGGCAAACTGCTGACGGTGGAACACCTGCGAGCATCGGTTGAATACGTTTTGGCTCAGACGCAACCAGCCGAACAGAATTTCGTGGGCTACTCGGCGCTTGGTTCAGCCGTGCTGGCTTTGGATGCTCCGTGGGAAACGACCGAAAACCGGTCGGTATATAACCGGCTGGCCAATATGTTGTTCACGCTGACCTTGGACCCCAGCGCCGATGATGGCATGCACACACTCCAGCGGTGGGCGTTTCAACCAGGACATACGTGGGTATATAAACCTCTTAGTTACCTGATGTCGTTGGACGGCGATTTGTTGGCCGCCGGCATCGAACATTCGGTGTTAGACACCGGAACGCTGGCAACGGCGGTTACTCGTATGCAACGCGTTGACCTCAACGCTTTGGATAGTCAACGCGACGGGCTCCTCGACGAAGCATCTGAGCTGGTATGGCACGGGATTGATTATGAGCTGACCGAGGCTTATGACCGCGCCCATGCGATGCGGGTAGAGCGCGTGACCGTTCGTCGAGATGAGCACCTGCCCTTTGACATCAGTGAGGATGCTCGAGCGCAACTGATTTTGATGATCGCCCAGGAGCTTACGTTTGGGCATATTCGTGCGCACAGTCAGTGTTGCGATATGCGCCATTTTCGGGCCGGGCGGACCGAGACCATTCGGCCGGTGACTATCGAGGCGGTGAACTTTGTGACTGGTCTCGTCCAGGACGAGGCTACCGAAGCGCAATTTGCGGCCGCGCTTGTAGCTCATCACGAATGGGTTCGGGCCGCGAAAACTGGTGGTGCATTCGATCGGCATCTGCTCATGTTGCAGCACATTGGACGAGAACTGGGCGGAGCTCAGGCTGATATTTTCACGAGGTATACCAAGGCCCGCGACACCTTTTTGACAACAACAACCACCACCATGAGTGATCGGGATGCTATCGTTCGTCGCATTGCCTTACCGAGCGGCGGTTATGGGTTCGGTATTCACTACACAACGGTTCCGTCCGGCACCGAATACGTCGTGACGTGGGTCGATGGTACATCCGAAGCGGCGAATTTTTACCGAAATCTCCAGCCAGCAGCCCAGCTGCTCTACGACTTCATCGGCTCACTGGCACCCATTAGCTAACCACCCTGCCGCATGACCCGATGAGGGCGCGTGCAGCAAGGGTGGTAAGAGTGGTGTATTCGTCTAGCTTTGTGTTGCTTTCGCTTCGTCGTCGTAGTCGGATAGCCATTCGACCACGGTCTCGCGGTAGCTGGTGAGTCCTTTGTACTCGGCGAGTTCCGGTGGCAGATCTCGCAGAACACGGTGTAAGCGCTGGCCCCATTCTGGTATGGTCACCAGATCCTTGAGGCTGATGAGGTACGTGCGGATGGGGAATAACAACGCATTTGACCGTGGTAGGCGGAAGAAGCTTTGGACTTCGACCCGCAGGTGGACTTTCTCGCCGACGTTATCCGGGGTGACTTCGGTGCGGTCGACGCCCCATTTGTTGTAGTTCTCAGGGCTGGTATCTAGACGAGGGTTGATGGTCATCGTCCAGTTCAGGCGCCGACCAGGGCTGTGCTGTTCGACGCTGAGCAAATACTTGAGGGCGCGATCGAAGATACCCAGCTCGTGAGCAAGCGGGACTGGTCCGTGCCATTCGAAGAAGTCCATGCCGATGTCAAAATCCAGTGACCAGTCTGCTTGGGCGGTGACGGTTCCGGCGTCCATCCACAGGTTGTCGTCTCGCTGGTCGAGGACCGCGTAGTCCCCTTGCACCTGGCGGGTGACATATTCTAGCGGTGGCATCGGCTCGTCACCTCGACTACCAGGACGGGGTGGCAGCGAGCTGGAGTCACCGAAGGTAAAGGTATGGTCTAAGCCCAGTGGTCGATTGATCCAGTGCCACGTATTGCCGTCGCGTTCTAGGGTGAAGTGCTCTGGATAATGCTCTGCCAAGAGGCCAAGCAAGAGTTCGACCGAGTCCCAGGCTGCTGTTTCCATATGTGGCAGGGTTTGGGAGCGGTTCGGGTCCTCCGCCAGGACTCGCGCCCGGTCTTGCATTTCCGCGACGTAGTGTTCATCGACGTCAATGGGTTTTTCAAGTACCGACCCCTTCTCACCCGGGGTGTGCAGTTCCATATTGACCTTGTACATGTAGGCGTCTTCGTCAAATGGGAACGGGAACCGTCGGATCGCTTCGGGGCTGTTGTAATACGTGAAATCGTCTCGGAACGTTTCTGAGTTGAATGTCATCGACATGGTGATCTCCTCGTTGGGGTATGTCGCCGATGGTTATAACTTCAAGACAAGCTCGTTGCCTTTGAACCGTGACATGCAAATCATGATCTGTTCGCCAGCCTGACGTTCCTCCGCCGTCAAAAACTCATCTTTGTGGAGGATTTCACCGTCTACTTTGAGCACGGTGGTTTCACAACGGCCGCAGACGCCGGCGCGGCACCCAAAGTCCGGTTCCACGCCCGCGTCCTCAACCGCTTCAAGTATGGAATCTTCTGGCCCCACATGGACCTTCAGATCCGATTCCGCCAGCCGCACATCGAAGGGGTCCCCGGGCGGCGGACTGACGAACTTTTCCCAATGCAAGTTTTCGTCAGGCCACCCAGCGAGCCGGGCGATTTCGATGACATCGTCGATCATTCGCTCCGGCCCACAGACATACAGGTGGGTCCCGAGTGGCTGGTTTGTCACCAATTCGTTGAGCTGGATGCGCTGGCCCAGACTGGACTCATAGGTGTACAAGTTCTCGGGGTAGCGTTCGCGGAGCACGTCGCTGAAGGCTGCGCGACTTTTAGACCGCATTGCATAGTGCAATTCGAAATCAGCGGAGCGCTCTGCCAACTGGTTGGTCATCGACATCAACGGTGTGATGCCAATACCCCCGGCAATCAGTAGGTGCTTGATTGCCAGATCATGGATCGCGAATTCATTGTTCGGCGGGTTGATCCACAGCGTATCGCCCTCAGACACTTGCGTGTGCATGAATTCCGAGCCGCCACGGGAGTCCGGGTCCCGTAGGACACAGATTTCATACGCCTCGGTGTTCTCGGGTGAGCTGATCAGGGAATAGGGGTTTTTGATGCGCCTATCCCCGGTCTCCATGTTCACGGTGATATTCGATCCCGGCGAGAAGCTGGGCAGCTTCTTGCCGGTTACCGGGGCGAAACGGAATCTCTTGATCCGTTCAGCGACCTCTTCGACCTCGCACACTTGTACTTTGATGGCATTCTTCGGCGGTTTCATAAATATGCTTCTTCAACTTCGGGTTTTTCGCCGGGGGTTTCTACCGTGGCGGAAACACCTTGGAAGGCAGCAATCCGTCGCGAATAATGATCTCGTACCGTCAACGTTTCCTTACATCGAGGGCAGTCATACACCGTGGTGGTGATGTTTTCGGCGATGTATTTGCAGTGAACACACTGGACTCGCCGCGCAAGCGAGCCACGCAGCTCGGTAATAACCGAAGCGTGGTGGACGCCATGTTGCAGTGCTTCGCGCACGACGAGTCCAAGGAAGCTTTCCCCGCCCACCGCATAGAGACGGGTCCCCATTTTGGCTTGTTGCAGTAATTTGCCGAGCCTTTGGAGCGCCTCTTTGTGCGTTGAAACGGTGTGTACACTGACCGGACCGTAATCTTCCAGTTGTTCAAGGTAGGTGTCGGTCTCGGGATCGCCATTGACGAGGTAGACCACGTGGGTCAGAGCGCTGAAGCCCTTGGGCGCTTCGTCGAGCATCCGTAGGACCGACAGCATCCCCTCGCCTTCAGCGATGATCAGGTTTGATTGCGCGTTTGGTACCGGTTCCAGGGTGTAGTAGACCGGGCGACTGTGGATGTCGGAAGGTGGTGAGGTAACTTTCCGACTCATTTTAGGCCTTGCCGCGGGGCTTTAGCTTTTGTGGGTCTTCGAACGGCAAGCTGTGGGTTTTCGCTGCTGTGGTGCCCGAAGCGCCCTTGATCTGGACGGATACGCCTTCGGTGGCCATTTCTGGATTCAGCCGTGCCAACGCGACGGAACGCTTGGTTAGCGGCGAATACATGCCAGCTGTTACCACACCGACGTCGTTGCCTTGGTCATCCAAAATGCGGTCGCCAGCTTCAGCTGGTTGGTCGGAGTCCAGTTCGACACCGTACATCTTGAAGCGCTCTTTGCCTTCGCGGGCCTTGTGCTGAGCGATGCCTCGGAACTCCTCGTTTGAGGGGCTCACAGCAAAATCCAGGCCGAGTTCCCACAGCGTGTCACCGGGAAGGTCATCGTCGAATGGGTGTGCTTCGGACATGTCATCCGGGAAGAACAGTAGGGCACTTTCGACCCGGAACATATCCAGGGCGGAGAATTGCACTGGCACGATGCCATAGTCGGTGCCGGTCTCTAGGATGGTGTCCCAGATGTCGACGGCATGGTTGAACTTGCAGTAAATCTCATATCCGCGTTCTCCGGTATACCCGGTCCGGGAGATGAGCACTGGATAACCAAACAGCTGGGTATCCGTGTGGTGGAAGTACTTCAGGTCGCGCAAGCCCGGGATGTGTTGCTCGAGGTAGTCAATCGAGTTCGGGCCCTGCAGCGACAGGATCTGCATGTCGCTGTCAAACAACACGGCGACATCGCGACCAGCAGCTTCTTTATTCAGCTGCTCCAAGGTGGTGCCACTGCCGTGAACAATCAGCCAGGAGTTCGGTCCGGTGCGGTACAAGATGCCATCATCCACCAGCATCCCGCGATCATCCAACATGGTGGTGTAGGAAGCTTTGCCTGGTGCCAGTTTCCGGGAGTCACGGGTTATCGTGCGGTTGAGCACGAATTCGGCGTCTGAGCCGACGATGTGGACGATGTTCAGTCCAGAAATGTCCATCAGACCGGCTTTGGTCCGCACGGCCGTGTAACCGGTGTTAATATCTTCGTCGTATTCCCAACCGGTGGGCATCCCGTTCCACGGTTCTAGTGTGGAACCAAGAGCGCGGTGGCGCTCAGCCAATGCCGATTTTCTCCAAGTAACTGTCATTGAAACCCTCTTCATTCTGTGAATCAAATAGATCTTTTATAGCTAACTATCGGTCACCCTACATTCTTAGGATGTGGCGATCAACACCCTGAGGGCGACTAAAGTTCAAAAAATCATTGTTGTTGAAGAAGTAGTCGGTTACGCGCTGCGGGCGCGCGAAAACCGGGCGACTGAAGTACTCGACTCAGAGGAGCCCAGAACTTCAGAAAAACGCCTGTGAGGCTGGTATTGCGGGGGCACTGATGAGTTCTTATGACCTGTGACCCCGTACCGTCAAAAGTTCTCTGCTTTTGTGCTTGTGGTGCTCGTAGAATTGGCTTAGCGTCGACATTATGAACGCTTTTTTCAATTCCATTCGTGGCTTTGGCTTCCGCAGAGGACCCAAGCGGTTACTAGGTGGCATCGCAGGAGGTCTTGCCTCAGCATTCAAGATCAACGTCTGGCTCGCTCGGCTGCTGATATTTATTTCCTTCTTGTTGCCGGTCGTAGGGTGGATCCTCTATGTCCTTGTGTGGGTTTTGACGCCGTGGCAGGACGGGAGCATCCCGTTGGAGCGTGCGTTGGGGAAGCGCCGATAGTAACCTGCTCATAACCTTTTGATCGACAAAAGATCATGAAGCGCCCCTATGCGCTGGTACCTTTCGTGCTTGCCACTATCCCGACCATCTCCAATACGTCGGTTCGTCAGGCACATATGACTCACGAACATCCGTTGGACTGCTGTTCGTTGACGGTGGGGTGACGAGGTCGTACTCCAAATCTTGTACCCGACCAGGTGGGTTGTTATGTTCAATGTCATGGGTGTCTTGACGTACGCATTCTTACGAATCTGGGATGAGCGCGTCACACCGACCATGAAATGTCAGGCACGGCGACCGAACTGACGCTGGTAGACACAATGTCCACCGCGGATGGAGTGCGGAGGGTACACCATGAGGAACCTGATTCTCCGTCGCCTCCGCACGAGTCTGTTGATCGTGATAGCGGTCTCTATAGTCGTGTTCGCTTCCCCACTGTTGTTACCGGGCGATCCTCCTGACCAACGATACTTCGGGTGGGTGGCCGGGCTGTTTTTCGGAGACTTTGGCAGCTCAACTGCCGCTGGCGAACCAGTGGCAGCTCTCCTGGGAACGAGCATTGCGAACTCGCTGGTATTGCTGACTGCAACCGCCCTCATTGCGGTCCCGGTAGGCCTATGGTTTGGCATAGCTTCAGCCCGACGCCGGGACACGAAGCGCAAAGCTCGTACCACCCCGATATCACCGATGTTGACCGCCGTGCCGGAGTTGGTCGTCGGGATTGTGCTGCTGGCCTTGTTCGCGACCTCCGTTTTGAGAATTCTGCCAGCGGTGTCTCCGACCGGTACGCCGGTGTGGGAGTATCCCCTGCAAGTGATTTTGCCGTTACTCACGCTGGTGCTGGTGGCCACGCTCTATATCGTGCGCACGACCAACTCCGCGCTGTTCGAAGCACTCGGTTCAGACTCGGTAGAAATGGCTCGACTCAAAGGTGCCTCGGACAAGCAGGTGGTCATGCGCCACGCGCTGCCCCAGACCATCGGTCCGGTTGCCCACGCGGTGGCGATGCAGCTGACGTGGATGATCAGCGGTGCGATCGTGGTCGAATACCTTTTCCGGTACCCAGGCATCGGTTTGACGTTGGTCGATGCAGTCCACAGTCGCGACGTGCCAGTCGTCCAAGCAATTGCATTACTGGTCGCCCTCGCATGCGTCTTGGTCCACCTACTGGCGCAGATCATCGAGATTGTGGCCAACCCGCGTTTGAGGAGTACCGCATGAGTGCACCAGACCTACGCCAGGCACGCGCTGTTCGATCCCGATCGCTGGCCCGTCGTGTCTGGGACCAACCCTGGGGCAAAGTCGGTACGGTGCTGACCGCCATCATGCTGTTGCTAGCACTCTTCGGTGCGCTATTGGCCGGTGTCCTGACCGGTTACTCCCCCACGGAGGGCGTGGACCAGCCCTTTACGTCAAACGGTCTTTTTGGCACCGACGGGCTGGGCCGCTCGGTGGCTTCCCGCTTCATGTCGGGTGGGTTGGCATTGCTCTGGTATTCGATTGCGGCCACCGCCATTGGTGTAGCGCTCGGTGCAGTGTTAGGTCTGCTCTCGGCCTCTGGCGGCGGGGTCATCGATTGGCTTGTGATGCGGGTCAATGAAGTCATTTCCGCCTTCCCACCGCTGCTCCTGGCCCTGCTGGCCATCGTGATTTTTGGCCCCACGAGTTGGGTTGTGGTGGTGGTCCTTGGACTAGCGCACGCACCCTGGACTGCCCGAGCAGTCCGTGATGTAGCGCTGGCTGTAAAATCTCAGGACTATATGCTGGCCGCGCGCATGTATGGAACACCGTACTGGCGGACCCTCACCCGGGAGCTCCTTCCGCATGTTTCCGGGACAATTGCGGTCGAAACCGGTCGACGCCTCACATATTCAATCGGACTGATCGCCTCATTGTCCTTCCTCGGTTTGGGCATCCAACCACCCACTGCTGACTGGGGGTTGATGATCAACGAAAATCTTTACGCGCTTGCCACTCAACCCTGGGGAGTGTTGCTGCCGGCCACTGCAATTGCGCTGTTGACCATTGGCACCAGCCTGCTGACTCGCGCGGTGGCCCAAGCCACCGTAGCTGACCCGATGCAAGCAGCCAAAGGAGCATCATGACACCTCCGCAATCTCCCGTGCTGCACGCCAGAAACCTACGCGTGGCAACCGATGACGGCACCGAAATTCTGCATCGCGTGCACTTCGAGCTCTACCGCGGAGAAATGCTCGGGCTAGTCGGGGAAACTGGTGCCGGCAAAACCACTGCGGGGCTGGCATGCCTGGCCTATTATCGCCCCGGCCTGCACTACGTCAGTGGGTTCATGATGCTCAACCCGGTCGATGGGACCGAACCCTTTGATATCTTCACCCTCGACTCCCAGACCCTTCGTTCGTTGCGCGGGCGCCGCATCGCATATGTGGCGCCTGATCCGGCACGGTCGCTAAACCCTGCCATGCGTGTGGGTGAACAGATCATGGAGGTCCTGGAAATTCACAATTTCAGCGACTCCGAGGCCGCCAGTGCTGCCCGAGTCGCTGAGGTCCTGGCAGCTGTGGAGTTGCCATCTGATGAGACATTCCAACAGCACTGGCCACACGAATTATCCAGTGAGCAGCAACAGCGCGTTGCTCTTGCCATGGCCTTTGTACTCACCCCTGACGTCGTGATCCTCGATGAACCCACCACCGGCCTGGATGCTGGGACCCAGGCGCACATCTTGGCAACCATCCGGCGGATGACCACGACGTCCAACGTGGCAAGCCTGTATATCTCCCGCGATCCGTCCGTCGTGGCTGCGGTGGCTGATCGCTTGGCGGTGATGTATCGCGGAGAAATTGTTGAAACCGGTAAACGTAACGAGGTACTCACAAACCCCGAACACCCCTATACGCGCAGCCTCGTGGCCGCCGTCCCCGAACTGGCTGGTGCTATGGATCTGAAAACTGCGGTTGAAGTGCCACAGACTCCAGCGGTTGCGACCAGTGACAGGCCAACGCATCATCGGAAGGAACCTGGGGACGGCGAACACCTCATCGCCGTTGAAGGCCTGCAGGTCTCCTACGGTCAGCACACCGTGTTACACAATATCGATTTGGCGATTGCACCCGGTGAGTGCACGCTGCTCGTTGCTGAGACCGGGGCCGGCAAAACTACCCTGGCACGAGCGATCGCGGGCCTCCTGCCCCGGTATAAGGGTGCTGTGACGCTTCGTGGCGAAACACTGGCTCGTCGGGTCCGTCGACGCACCCGGGCGCAGCGACGAGATGTGCAGTACATTTTTTCATCCCCGCACGCTTCACTCAACCCGCGTCGTAGCATTGGCCAATCGTTATCAGCCCCGTTAGCAAAGTCCGGCAAGCTGTCCGCCGAGCGGCGTCGGGCCATGGTCGAAGAAGCTCTCGAGGCGGTGCAATTAGACGTGTCGGTATATCGTCAACGCCCCGGCGACCTCTCGGCTGAGCAACGTCAACGGGCAGCTATCGCCAGAGCGCTCGTGACTGCTCCGTCCATCCTCATTTGTGACGAGATCACAGCGGAACTGGATGTGACCGCCCAAGCATCAATCATCGCGCTGGTGAACTCGCTGCGAGCAGCTCGCGGGCTGACCATCTTCTTTTTGGCCCGAGACCTCAGGTTGGCTCGCCACGTTGCCACCCGAATTGCCGTGCTCCACCAGGGTGAAATCGTAGAGCACGACACCGTCGATAACGTCGTTGAAAACTCAGTCCACAGTTACCCCCAAGCCCTGCTGTCAAAGGCTAGAAAGCTCCAACGCCGTTGACGTCATACGTCCGTCTCATGGCGAAACGCTAGCTCTTTGGCCGTTAGCGCCTCTTGCAGAAGCTGGATCGCTTTGGGCCCCACACCGTGCAGAGCTAAGAGCTC
>CAZAAP010000067.1:0-10087 GCA_964482935.1 uncultured Enteractinococcus sp. | reverse complement strand
GTTCCACAATGTTCTGCTAGGTCTGACAGCTGGTATCTTCTTAGCCCTCGGAGCCTACGAACTTTACGAAGCCATTGCACCGCTGTGGAATGGTGGCTAACGAAACTCACGTGGTGCCAGAAATTGACGATGGCCGCTGCGGATCAACCACCGTCTCAGGGTCAAAGAATTCAGACAGTGTCTCTGATTTGCCATTAATGGCATTCTTCAAGGAAATGCCGTCGACATTTATTCGTGCTTCTCGTAAATAGTCCGAGCGCAGCTGACCCCAGGCTGGTACAGAGGCGTCGACGTTGAAGAACGCGTTGAAACCCTGGTCCTTGAGGTAGTGAAACTTTGCCCCACCATAGTCTTCAACCCCGGCAATATCGGCCCCGAAGGGATAGATTAACAGATCTGTTTTTCCAATGAGGGGCTCGACTTCGGCTACCCATTTTTCATGATCTGTTTGGATAGCCGCTCTGGAGGAGTTGGTGTAATTAACATGACCCCACGAATGGCTGGCAAACTCCCAGCCGTTGTCTTTTAGAACGTCCGCAATATTTTCTGCAGTACGTTTGTCCTCTTCGATATTGGCATTGGTATCTGCATATGACAGGTCTGACGTGCGATATCCAAAGATCCCGTTGTATCCCGTCAGCGCGATTACACCCCTCGCGCCGTTATGAGAGAAATCCGGGTGCTCTTCAATGAATGCATCCAGGATCGGCACGTAATCGTAATGACCTATGTGTGTATTACCCTCTGCATCGGTGTATTCGGTTGTGACGATTCCTTTGTGCAAGATCATTCGATCCGCAAAGCCATCGCTTTCCATATATTCGTAGTAGGACAGATCATCGAAAGACAACACCAGGGGCTTCTTACCCTCTGGTAGTGCCAAGGGCTTGGGTTCCACCCCGCCGTTGCGATCCGGGATATAGAGATCGTGTGGACTTACGAGAATATAGCCACGCTCATAGACCTGTTCAATGACTTGGATAAATTCATCCACGGTGACCATATAGTCCAAATAACCTGCCGCGTTATGATCCCCGTCAAATGCACGATCCGGGTCAACCACCAGCGAGTGGAAGAATAAATGTGACACCATCGCATTATCGCTCCAGGCCACCAATTCGTCGCTCGGTGACGCACTGGGAACATCGGTTACTGCATGAGCAGAAGCACTGAGCGAAGTGGTTGCGGACGTCGCTGCTGCAGGCTCCACTGGCTGCTGCTCGCAGGCACTGAACGCCACAACACTCAGTACGACAGCGGACATCCAACCGACACTAGATATGACCCGCAAAACCACCGCCCCCTACCCTCAACTATCCCACTGTTTGCCGTACCTTACCGCCAGTGCGTAACCAATCGGGAGTCTTGAGAGCCTCGAGAGTCCCGGAGTTTAAGGTTGAAAACTCAACCATGATGGTGTTGAGCAATATGGGAAAATCACCGCCCCGATCGTCAGGGATAATGCCGCGAAAACTCCCCTGCGCGAAAGAAAGCCTCTATAGATTTGTAGGTGCGGGTCGTAGGATGTTGCCTACCTGCCCAATGAATGAGGAGCATCACTATGGCGAGCTCGCTGGCTACCTATATTTCACTTCCGGGAACGACGGCGGAAGCCATGCAACACTGGCACGAGGTCTTCGGTGGAGACCTCAACATCATGCGCTACGAAGACACCCCGCTTGAAGATATGCCCTTTGAACCGGACCCTCAATCCGTCGCTCATGCGACCCTGGATTTTCCGGGCGGGAGCATCGCCGGTTCAGACGTAATGGATGACAAAACCTATCCGGTACGCGACACCGCGTATTCCCTGCTCCTGACCACCGAGACTCCAGACGAAGCCCGCGAATACATTCGCAAGCTCATCGATGGCGGGGGCACAGAGTCCATGCCGTTTGAACAAGCCCCCTGGGGTGGTTGGTACGGTCAGGCCTTTGACCGCTACGGTGTGATGTGGGCCTTCTCGTGTGACGAGGCATAACCTGCCCCCGCCATGCAGCCTGGCTTAAGTCTCGTCGTCCGGCTTCTCGGCGTCGGAGGACGGCGTTGCCTTTGCGGCAGCTTTCTCAGCGCGTTCTTGACGCTTGGCCTCTTTAACGTGATCTTCACGTTCCTCGCTTACGGCGTGAATCTGCGCTTGCGCTTTATCAACCGGGTCGAAGCCCTCGACTTCTTCTCGACCAGTCCAAACTTTGACCACGCTCCAGACGACAGCCACTAGCGGCACTGCGAGGACCGCACCGACGATGCCAGCCAGCACCGTACCGGCAGTCAAGGCTACCAAGATGACCAAGGCGTGTAGGCTCAGCGTCTGCGCCATGACCACTGGTTGCAAGAAGTTGCCTTCCAACTGGTTGACCAGGACGACAGCGGCCAACACGATGAGAGCCACTACAGGACCATTAGCGACCAGGGCGACTAAGGTCGCCAGGACTCCGGCGACTGTGGCACCCACCAAGGGGATGAAGGCGCCTAAGAATACAACTACACCCAGTGGAATGGCCAGCGGCACCTGAAGGATCAGTAGCGCAATCGTAATACCGATTGCGTCCACGGCCGCGATAATCGCGGTGCCGCGGATATAGCCACCGAAGGTGTGCATCGCCCGGTCCCCTGAGGCAATAGATTTTGCCCGGAAATGATCTGGAGTCCAGGAGATGAAAAACGCCCAGATGCGGTCGCCATCCTTGAGTAAAAAGAACAAGATCACAAGAAGTAGTACCAGACTCGTGATGAAAGTGCCTGCGGCACTAATGGTGGTCACCGCACCGGTGCCGAACTCGGCAGAGGTTAGAAAGCCGGTGACTGTATCAATCATCGAGTCAATCTGGTTTTGGTCAATGGCGAATCCGAGGTCTCCGAAAAATCCCTCTGCCCAGGTGCGCAGCTGATTGAACCCCTCAACCGCTTGGTCCACCAAGGTCTGCCACTCACTGATCACCGAGAATACCAATGCGGTGCCAATGCCACCCAGTACCAAGAGCGAACCCAGAAAGACGGTCCATGCCGCGAGAAGATTCGACATCACCCGTCGGCAGAGCCGGACAAGCGGCCACAACGCACAAGCCAGGATGATCGCTATCAATGTTGGGATCACTACAACTGTGAGGTTCAGCAGTGCGAGCACGACGAGTCCGACAAGCGTACCGACAATCAGCAGTTGGAGCGAGCGCACGCCGAAGCGTCCTAAAGTATCCGTCCACAGCTGGGAAACCGTGAAGTATGGTCGCTTCTCACTCGACTCTTCGAGTTCATCAAGAGTATTGGCCATTTGCTGCCTCCAAGCTCAAACAGGCACTGCTGATTTCACATTACCGCTGACATCAAAGCTACCGGAAGACCGTTATGCCAGCCTAAGACGCGCCAGAACATAAAAAACAACATGACGAGCACCAAGGCATGCCACCACATTCGACCGGCCATAGTTGAAAGTTCGTCGAGACGAACATATGATCATGCACATCACCTCTTGCGAGGGCTGCTTGTCATGCTTGAGCACAGAGGTCCCAAAACAATCCGGTGCTATTTACAATCGAGGTATTGAAACCTCACCGTGGCTTGCTGGCTGGTGCGAACTGAAAGGCCGATCTGTGCCCACTGATGTATTGACGATTGACAATCTGCGTGTGTCATATCGTGGCGTCAAAGCCGTCGAAGGGCTGACGCTGTCAATACCTGCGGCCACCATGACCTGCATCGTCGGACCCAATGGTTCTGGGAAATCTACGACCGTCAAGGCAGCCCTTGGGCTAGTAGAACGTAGCGCCGGGTCGATTCGTTTCTTTAATCAACGCGTTGAGAAAGTGCGCAAGCGCATCGCCTACGTCCCACAGCGCTCGACTACGGACTGGGACTTCCCCATCAACGTCATCGATACCGTGCTGTTAGGTACCTACCCGAAGCTTCGCACCTTCCAGCGTCCCGGAGTCGTGGAACGTGAAATCGCCAGGCGAGCGTTGATGCGTGTCCACATGGAAGATTTTGCGCAGCGGCAGATCGCAGATTTATCAGGTGGACAACAGCAACGGGTCTTTATTGCTCGTGCACTCGCCCAACAAGCTGACATTTTGTTGCTAGATGAGCCACTGGTAGGCATCGACGCCGCCAGCGAGCGCAATATCATTGAGATCCTGCACGAGCTCGTTGCCGCAGGCAAAACGGTGGTTATGGTGCATCACGATTTATCGAATATCGAAAATTATTTTGACCGTATCGTCTTGATCAATCAGCGCGTCATCGCCCAAGGCCCGGTAACCGAAACGTTGACCGCAGAACATCTCACGGCCACGTTCGGTGCCAATTTATTGGGGATTGGAGACTAGACGGTGGAGTTTCTCTACGACCTGCTCAATTATCCTCATCTGGCCCGCGCAGCACTTACAGCAGTTGTTATCGGAATTGTGTCTGGAGTGGTCGGTTGTTTGATTATTCTGCGGGGTCTGTCACTCATGGGTGATGCGATCTCTCACGCGGTACTGCCCGGGATTGCGGTGTCATTTTTCTTTGGTGCCAACCTCTTCATTGGGGCCTTAGCATCTGGTCTGCTCGCGGCCGCCGGGATCGGGTTTGTCAATTCGAATTCTCGTCTAAAGCGTGACACCTCGATCGGTATTATCTTCACTGCGTTCCTAGCAGCTGGCGTCATTTTATTGGCTCGTACGGAATCGTCGGTGTCACTCCAGTCGATTTTGTTTGGTGACGTGCTTGCCACCACGCCGTCACAAATGTGGCAGTCCATCATCATCGCCGTGGTCATCACAACGCTTATCGCGCTGTTCTATAAGCATCTGCAGATCACCACGATGGACTCGGAGTTGGCCAAAGCTTACGGCTTCCCGACCAAACTCATTAACTATGCTGTCCTGGTCGCCCTGGCTGTTGTAACGGTCTCGGCGGTGCAGACCGTCGGGGTTATTTTGGTGGTCGCGATGCTGATCACGCCCGCGGCAACCGCATATTTAGTATCAAAGAAGTTTTCGACCATGATGGTACTGGCAGCTATCTTTGGCATGCTGTCATCGATTATCGGCATGTACTTCAGCTATACTTTTCAGCTGCAATCCGGACCGGCAATTGTCCTGGTGGCCTTTAGCATGTTCGTCTTAGCCTTTTTCTTCAGCCCGCACCAAGGCTTCGTCTGGGCGCAATTTCACAAGTTACGCGACCGTCGTCACGACCAGCACTCCCCCGTCACCAAGGAAGGCACCACAGTATGAACCACCCCTGGAAAGTCGCAATCGCAACCGTTGGCGCGCTCGTGCTGGTCGGATGCGGTAGCAACCAGTCCCAGGACCCAGAAATGTCCGGGACCATCCAGGCGGTTTCGACGTTTTCAATTCTCACCGACATGGTAGAAGAACTCGGCGGCGAACACGTGAGGGTTCACAACCTGGTGCCCGTTGGACAAGATCCACACGAATATGAATCCACTCCCGCCGATACGAAAGCGTTATCCGATGCTGACGTGTTCTTTGTCAACGGGCTCAATCTAGAGGGCGGCGAGCGCGGGTGGGCCGCCAGAATGGCTGAGTCCGTCGGTATGGAAGAAGGTCGCATGGTCGAAGCCACCAGTGGTGTGGAGCCCTTGCATTTGGCCGAAGGGGTCGAAGATTCGGTCAACCCGCACGCGTTTCTGGATCCCAATGTGGGGGTCATCATGGCCGAGAATATTGCCGAGGCGCTCGTAGAGATCGATCCTGAGAACGCCGAGGTGTATCAGGATAATGCTGATGCGTATATAGATGAGCTGACCTCTATTCACGAACGGTATCAACAAGGGATCGGTGAACTTGAAGAGGACCGCCGTGTCCTGGTGACCTCCGAACGAGCATTTCAGTACGTGGCCGATCGCTATGACCTTTTAGAAGGGTATATCTGGGCGGTCGACACCGATGATATCGGCACCCCGGATCAGATCATCTCAACCATTGAGTTCGTCAAGGAGCACCAGCCGCCAGCGTTGTTCCTGGAGTCCAATGTGGCCAGTACTCCTATGGAAACTGTGTCCGCCGATACCGGCGTTGAAATTTACGCCACCGTCTATTCTGACGAGCTCGCACCCGAAGGCGAACCTGGGGATACCTACCTAGGACTACTGGAAGAAAACCTGACCAGGGTATCTGAAGGTCTCCAGCAGTAGACTGGAAAGTGTTTTGATACTGAAAGGACTTTGTCATGACCGAAAACCGTCTGAAACCAGGCGATACCGCACCATCATTCTCCCTCCCGGACGCCAACGGTAATACCGTCTCACTGGCCGACTTTGGCGGCCAAAAAGTCATCGTGTACTTCTACCCGAAAGCGATGACCCCGGGCTGTACGACGCAGGCTTGCGATTTCCGTGATCGGTTCGAGCGTTTCGCCGCCGATGGCTACACCGTCGTTGGCATTTCAACCGACCCGGTTGATAAGCTGCAGGAATTCACGGAAAAAGAAGGTCTGAATTTCCCGGTTCTCTCCGACGAAGACCATAGCGTGGCCGAAGCATACGGCGCCTGGGGTGAGAAAAAGAACTACGGTCGCATCTATGAAGGTCTGGTCCGCTCAACGGTTGTGCTCAACGAAGACGGCAAAGTCGATGTAGCGCAGTACAACGTCAAAGCCAAGGGACACGTCGACAAACTTCGTCGCGACCTAGGCCTGGAAGCGGCCTGATTGGTCAATTAGGTAATTCGTTACGAATGGACTATGCTTATTCCTCGGTCCTTCACAACGGATTAGCGGGCGTGGCGGAATTGGTAGACGCGCTGGATTTAGGTTCCAGTGTCTTTAAAGACGTAAGGGTTCAAGTCCCTTCGCCCGCACAGAATAAGCGTTGTTGTAACTTTGCCCCTTGTTCGGCAAGAAGTTGCAACAACGTTTTTTTCGTTGGTCTAAACTCGTGCTCGCCCACGCTGTGCAGGAAGAGCCTTACCGACCGGACGCGCCAGTCGCACATAGGTAAACCGATACAATGTCGCAACCCGCTCCCAACGTGCGGGTTTTTGCATACCCTAAGAGACAACACGGTTGGTACCGCCGCTTCCAATTCGACAGGTCACAGGTATGAGAACACGCAACGAATCCCGCTGGGATGTCCCATTCCACCACTATGGTTCACTCCAAGAGTTCCTTGCCGCTCCCCTGCAGGCCGGCGGCAACACCTTCATCCACAACGACCGGGAAATTGATCTACTCATTGAAGACCGCGCCGCGGACACCACCCTCGTGGTATTTAACGGGGCCATTCCGTTGAATGTGCAGTATCTGCCGTATTTCACAGGCCTTGGGTTGGCCAAAGATCTTCGGTTCAACCTTGTGGCGGTTTCTGATCCGGCCCTTGTGCATCAGCACATGACTGTTGCCTGGTATCTGGGTGACGAGGTGACCGGGCCACTGCGACCCATCCTGGTACCATCGATTCAACACGCGTTAGATTCCCTAGGTGGGAACCAAACGATCTTCTTTGGGGCATCCGGTGGCGGGTTTGCCGCCGCCCACTTTGCCCACGCTTTTCCTGACTGCACAGCCCTCCTCATTAACCCACGTCTCACCCTGGAACGACGGGCACAAGACAAACTGGCCACCTATTTACGCTTAGGCCACCGGCTCGATACCAACGGTGCTATGACCGACGCTGTACGAGAGCTATTAGCCGACTATGGACCAACCCAGATCGCAGCCACTGTGCAGCAAGGCCTGAACCATGACCTGTTGATCTACCAGAATTTCTTCGACGCCACCTTTCTCCAGCATCATCTGCTGCCCTTTCTCCAGGGGGCCGGTGCTGATCCGCGGTGTTTTGTGCGGTTTGCCAATGATGGGCACGGTCATGTACCGATCCCTCCCGCCACGGTTCGAGACATTCTGGGGACTTTGGCAGCAATCCCGAAGGATTCGATCCACACCGCGGGCTTTTCTCCAGCGTCCGAAGCACCGGCGTTGAGCGGACAATTTCTTCCCGAGATCGCCAAACGCCTCGACACCCTAAGCAAACAGAACCGTCGCCTCGGGCGGGAACGCGATGCACTGGAGGTCCAGCAGATCCGGATGAATGAACGCCTCGGGCAGCTCAAGGCTCGCTCCGATGCCCTGGATGAACGCATTCAAGCTCTCAACGAGCGCGTCGCCCAGCTACGCACCGAACCTGGTCTATGGCGTCGGGTTTGGTATGTTTTCCCGCGCCGTTTCCGGCAGGGCGTGCAACGCTTTGTGCGTCGTCGTAAGCATGATACGTAAGTGATGCCACATGTGATGTGGTGCGGCGTCGTCGTGGGAATTTCGCGCTGGCTCAAAGCCTGGTTACGATGGTGGCACCGAACATCGCATCGGTGTGTCCAGATCAGTCTCAGCGCGGAAGGATTTCAATGCATCTTTCCCGACGCACCGTGCTGGCCGGGCTCGCCTCGCTGGGGCTTGTCCCATTTGTGCGCCCTACCTCCGCGGCGCCAACACCCGAAGGTCCGGTTCCGGCAACCGGCCACGACGTGTTTCGCATCGGGGTACCGGCTAAAGCAATGACCACCGATCCCTCGGTGACTAATGACGTCGAAACCCACCGCCTGGCTCGTCAGGTGTACCAGACACTGATTGGGGTGGATGCCGAAACGGGTGAGACCATCCCCCAGCTGGCCGCCGATTGGACGGTGTCAGGTAACGGGCGCGAAGTGGTCTTCGAATTAGAACCCGGCATCACCTTTCATGACGGCACCGAGCTGACCGCCGACGTCGTCGTTGAAAATTTCCAACGCTGGGGCAGCGCCGATAAGCTGCTGGGCGCTCGACTGCCCAACGTGGGACGCCTACCGTTTTCGGTCGTCTTTGGCGGCTATCTCTCCGAAGACGCGTGCCTACTGGATACTATTGAAGCTACAGCGGACGACGAGGTCACGGTCACGCTGCGTCGTCCAGTGACCAACCTTCTTCCGGCCCTGACTCACCCGGCCTTCAGTATCACCTCCCCGGATTCCTGGGCGGATTTTGATGCTGCCCTGGCCGATGGACTGCCGCTGGTCCCGCTGGCAGGCAGCGGACCATACCGCTGGGGCGACACCGAGGGTGCGACCATCCACCTTCAGGCCGTGGACGCAGACCACGCCGTCGAGGTCCACTCGGTACCCGATCTCCATGAGCGGCTCTACGGGTTGTCTACCAAACAACTCGACGTGTTTGACGCGGTATCCCCGGCCGTGCTGCGCGACCTGGTGCAATCCGGATACCAAGTGCTGCTGCGCGACCCGCTGGCCGTGCTGTATTTAGGCATCAATCAGGCCCACCCCGTCCTGGCCGATCTGCACGTGCGTCAAGCAGTCGCCCATGCCCTGTACCGCACCGAGATGGTCGACACGCTGCATCTTGATGGCTCCTATGTGGCCCACCAGTTCAACCCGCCGTCACTCTTAGAGCGCACCGATGACGTCGTCACGTACAACGCCGATGCGTCCCGTGCCGCTGAACTGCTCGCCGTGGCAGGATATGACGGCGAGCCGATCGAGTTTTGGTATCCGACCGGGGCCGAACGCGTTTATATGACCCAACCGCAAAAACTTTTTGCCCACCTATCCGGGCGCCTGACGGCCGCGGGATTCAATATCGTGGCTAAACCCGTGCCCTGGAATGACGGCACGTATATGCGTTCGGTCTTAGGCGAAACCACCAACCGCGGGCTGCACTTATTCGGGCGGAACTTTTTTGTTCGCGACGCCCTGTACGTGCTAGCCGAACTCTTTGAACACCCCAATGGCGAATTCGGGTGGACCAACCCGGCGGTCACCGAAGCCTTGACTGCAGCCCGAGCCGAAGACGACCCGGAGATCCGTATCGCGCTGCTCAAACGTGTCGAGGCCGCGGTCAGTCTGGACATCCCGGCCGTTCCGCTGACCTTCCCGATTACCGCGCTGGCGTCGGGCCACGGCGTCGAGTTTTATCCCATCTCCCCGGTCTTAGATGAGCAATACGCTCGCGTGCGGCTGACTAACTAAAGAATTCCGTTTCGCCCACGCCGCAGTAGTAGAGTGGCATGGTCACTAGTGTTTAGTTGAACAGATCAATGAAGATCAGGAGTCACAACGTGCCGCAGTCAGGATCATCCCCCGAAGTTGATGTTGTT
>CAZAAP010000066.1:0-10306 GCA_964482935.1 uncultured Enteractinococcus sp. | reverse complement strand
ATCCGCACCGAGACGCTCCTCTTTCCGGGCGACAGAGTTAATACCCTTCTGCTGGTGATCTCTGCGCTGACGATGCTCGTGGGGATTCTTGGTGCGCTCGTGCAGTTCGATATTAAACGTGTGCTGTCATTTACCTTGGTCTCACACATCGGCTACATGATTTTCGGTGTTGCAGCCGCGAATCATATCGGTTTGTCTGCCACGGTGTTTTACGTGGTCCACCACATCACCGTGCAAACCGCACTCTTTTTGGTCACCGGATTAATTGAGTATCGCACCGGTTCTGCCAATATCGACCGACTTGGCTCGATGGCGAAGATCTCACCGCTGGTGGCGGTGCTGTTCTTAGTCCCGGCCTTGAACCTGGGTGGGATTCCACCATTTTCCGGGTTCATCGGCAAGGTGGGCCTGGTCGATGCAGGTGTTGAAAACGGTACAGGTTTGGCCTGGGTGCTCGTCGCCGCTTCGATCATCACCTCGCTGTTGACGCTGCTGGTGATGATGCGCATTTGGACTCGCGTCTTCTGGCGTCCTATCGAAGACGCCGAAGACCCTGCGATGCGCGGAACCGAAGAAGCCAAACGCGTTGACCAACGCAAAAAACCGCTGCGCAAAGACTCTCCGGGGCTGGTCGCACCGACGGTCGCACTGGTAGCCGTGGGTCTTTCCCTGACGTTCGCCGCTGGTCCGCTGTTTGACTTTGCAGATGAGGCGGCCAACGATATGATTCATCGCACCCCATATATTCAAGCCGTCCTCGGCGACGCCGCTGCGCAACAAGCCCAACTCGACGCCGACCAACTAGAAGGCTGGGGGATTGACGGCTCCGGTGGGGCTGGCACCCTCCAAGATTCCGGGGGTCCGGTCACGTCACAGGATTCGGAAGGAGGCGACCAATAATGCCGAAAGACCCGAAACCCACGCTGCAACGGCGTGAAGATAGACCTTCGGCTATCGAGGATAAACGTACGCGCCGCTCCCAATGGCCGATGGTGTTAGCGCTGACGTTTCTCTGGGTCGCGCTCTGGCAGGACCTGACACTAGGCACAATCGTACTAGGCATCATTTTCAGTACCGCAGTCATGCTGTTCTTACGGCTGCCGCCCGTCCCATTTGCAGACCGCTTTAACGTCTTTCACAGCACCACATTCATCGTTTTTTTCCTGGGGAGAATCGTCGCAGCAACCTGGGACGTTGCGGTGAAGGCCGGGAAGCCCGGTCCCAATGTCGTCAACTCGGTGGTCGCCGTCAAGCTGCGTACCCAAGACGACCTGTTACTGACCCTGGTGGGTCACGTCTATGCGCTGATCCCGGGGTCGTTGGTTATCGATGTCGACCGGCCCAGTTCCACGCTGTTCCTACATGTGCTCGATATTCCAGATGACGCAGCAGCCGATGCATTTCGTGAGGGGTCATTAGAAATTGAAGCGCGCATGATCCGAGCTTTTGGCTCCAAACGTGATTACGAGCTGGTCAAGGCCGAAGATCGTGCCGGTGACGGCGTGGTGCGTCGACATACGGACCAGCCCAGTGTGGACGAAGTCATCGATCAGGAGGACCGTTTATGAGTGTCTTAGCCCTTGCCGCTTGGATCAGTCTGGCGTTCCTTGCCTTCGGTGCGCTGGGGGCACTGTACCGGATCGTTCGTGGCCCCGCGCTGCTAGACCGAGCCATCGCCCTCGATGTGATCCTCATCGTTTTCTCCTCGGGGGTCACCGTGTGGATGGCGTTGAATGAATCGACGGACTTCATTGTCTTAGTCGTGGTGGCCTCACTGATCGGGTTTATCTCCTCGGCAACGCTGGCGCGTTTCACCGTAGAAGGCGCGCACGCTAACCAAGCAGAACCCGAACCTAAACAGGGTCCCACGGGCGGTGACATGTAATGGAACTGACCTATGATTCTTGGATGGACGTCGTTGCCGCGATCCTCTTGGTGCTCGGTACGCTGTTGTCTGCGGTTGCCGGTTTTGGTCTGCTGCGTTTTCCTGATGTGCTGTCACGCATGCACGCGGCAACTAAACCCCAGGTTTTAGGATTGTTCTTGGCACTAGCCGGGCTGGGCTTTGCGTTGGAAACCTGGGCCGTCGTGCCGGTGCTGATCGTCGCCTGGGTCATGCAGCTGATTACCGCTCCGGTCTCGGCGCACCTGGTCGGTCGCGCCACCTATCGGTCACATCACCTGGATCCCGCGCACATGGCCGTCGATGACCTGGCCAAGGTGATCCAAGAACAAGACCGCATCGAAGCCGAAGCCGACAGCGACCATAGCGCCAACCGGCGTCAGTAGCGTACCCCGGTCAATGCTTCACTCAGCTCCCACAGACGTTCCTGCACGGCTAGATCATAGGCCTGCGGATGCGCCTGAGCGGACTGTTGGATAGAAAAATACTGCCCCGACATGCCGTCAAGTTCGGTTGCCACAATCAGCCGCATCACAGCGTCGACCCCGGTTTGCAGGTCATCGACCGTCCGACTGTAACCTTCATGGACCATCCGGGTCGGCATCAACGTCGCTGGATGCAAACTATTGACCGTCATTATTTCGGGCACCACCGTGCGCGCGAGTTTAAACCCGGTTGCCACCATCGCAAATTTACTTTGGGCATATGCACGGTTCCCGCTGTAGTGGCGTTCTAACTGCGGATCGGAAAAATCGATAGGTTCTTGCGCACCGGAGGCCACCTTGACGATCCGGCTGGGCGACCCGGCTTCGAGCAACGGCAAAAGGTGCCGGGTGAGCGCAAAGGGGGCCAGATGATTGACTGCCAGACGCAGCTCATACCCATCGGCCGAGACCTCGCGAGTATCTGTGGCCCCTTTGCCCACGCCCGCATTATGTACCAGGACATCCAACCGATCCGTCATCGCCGCCACGTCGTCGGCAAGCTGAGCAACCTGTGACAGCTCCGCCAGATCGGCCTGAAATGTTTCAATGTGTGCCTTTGACCCCGAAAGGTCTTCGTGCAGCTGCTGAAGGCGTTGCGCATCCCTACCGTGCAAGAACAATCGCACCTCGCGTTCGGCCAGGGTTTCGGCGACCGCCCTGCCGAGACCACTGGTCGCACCGGTGAGTAATATCGTTGGGTTGGTAGCGTTCATCTAGACCTCCTGGGGTGGTGTGCTGGCCGACCAGACCTCTGCCCACTTGGCACCAAGTGATTCAACCGACTCATGAGCGTTGAGTCCGCTGGGGTCTGGGACAACCCACAGTTGGGTCTGCTCGGGCCATCCGGCAAGCTCATCCGTTGGCTGCGGGCCCAGCACGGCCCGAGGTGAATCAAAGGCCGTGCGAAACGCGGTGATCCCGGTAAAGGCCACCACGCTGGGGCATAAGACCTGAACACGCTCCACCAGGTGAGTGCATCCAGCTTGTAACTCATCTCGGCTCAACTCGCTGGAGCGCGACGTCGGTCGAGACACAATGTTGGTGATGCCGATACCGCGCTGTGCCAGCATCAACTCATCCATTCGCTGCATCCCGTTGGAATCATTGACCAGGGTTTCGGTCACCCCGCCGGCGTGTAATGATTTCCAAAACCGGTTGCCGGGCCGAGCGAACGGTGCTTGCACGGCGGCCGCCCATGGACTGGGATTCGTGCCCACAATGAGGAGCCGAAGCAGACCGGCGTTTTGTTCATCGGTGGGATAGGGGAGTACATCGTCCAAGGTCATGCCGGTGGCTGCTGCCTTGGCCAATTCGTCTTTGGTGGGACGGCGCCCGTCCAGCGGGGATGGCGCTCGCCAGGGCGTCCAATTGTCGGGAAGCATTGTCTTCATGCCTTCTACCCTAGGACCCCGGTGGGGGTGTGCAACGTTAGAGTAGAAACATGAGTCATCCCGTTTCGCGTCCTGAACACCCGGATCATGAACAGCCGTGGGCTTTACAGTTGGTGATCCATCGCGACAAGCAGGCTCCGGCGAACCATATCGATGTGTTAGAAGCTGCGGGGTCGGCCGTGGTCCAATTGTTGGACGATCAGCGGACTACGGACCCGGAGGGCACATGGGCGGATGCGGTGACGCACTGGCGGGCCGGCTGGATTCGAAAAGTCGCACGCCGGGCGGAGAAGAAACGGTGGGATGATGTCCAGGAGCTTGACGGCGTGACCGCAGCGTCGGGCAGCGCCCAGGTGCGAGCGTTTGTGCCCGGGCCGGTGACTCCGCTGCCCGCTGCCTTAAAGAAGCTGCAGGTGGGTGGGACCGAGCTGCCCCGGCTGCATGACTCACGCCAAGATCAGACCGTGGTGACAGTGGAGTTGACCCCGCAGGTGGAATTAACTACAGGCAAGGCAGCTGCGCAAGTGGGTCATGCCGCACAGTTAGCTTATGAGCACCTCGTCGAACATGCCCGGGCGGGCGATGCCCAAGCCCAACGCGTGCTCACTGCTTGGCGCGCAGATGATTTTCGGATCCGGGTCGAAGAACCTACCCAGCACAAATGGGATACTGCAGATCGTCCCGTGCGGATCATGGATGCCGGATTGACCGAGGTCTCGGGTGTTACCGAAACCGCCCGAGCCTACTGGTAACGCCGGGGCGTTAAATGCCGGTGGTGTCGAAGGTTGCCCTCCGACACCACGAACGGTGAGCGTACGGTGCGCTTAGACTTCGGCGCGGCCCAGTTGTTTGGCTTTCTTGTTGTCGGCTTGACCGACGGCTTTGTTCACGAGGCGCTGGGAACCGACCTCGAGGAGGGCCGAGACCCCGGCAGAAATCGTGGCGAATGCGACAACTCGCAGCAGTGTGGCCTGGTCGTCGTCGGTATTTGGGGCCGCGTCGTCACCGGTTGCGGCTTTCCAAATGGCTTCGACCGCCTTGGTGCCGACGAAACCGGCGCCGATGGAAACTCCGGTGCGCAGGAGTTTTTGCATCATGTCATTCATTCTTATGCCTTTCTCGATGGGGAACCGTTTCTAGCTTAGACCTTGCGGGTGGAGGATGTAACGGCGCCATCGATCGCGGTTTGCTCCGCGTGGCGTCCGTCGTCGTTGCTCGGGTTGAGTTCAGCCAGCTTGGCACCTTCGACATCAACATCGGGCAGGATGCGGTCCAGCCACTTGGGGAGATACCAAGCGGCGGGCCCCAACAGGTGCATCAGGGCAGGCACCATGAGCATGCGTACCAGAAACGCGTCAAATAACACTCCGATGGCCAGACCGAAGCCAATCGGACGGATATAGGAGTCATCCGCGTAAATAAATCCGCCGAAGACCGAGACCATGATGATTGCGGCGGCCGCGACGACGGCGCGCCCCTGCACAAAGCCTTTTTGTACGGCAAGCCGTGCTTCGGTGCCGTGGGCATAGGCTTCGCGCATGCCCGAGGAAATAAACAGCTGGTAGTCCATGGCCAGCCCGAATAGCACCCCGATCATGATGGTCGGTAAGAACGACAGGACCGGTGAGGGGTTGTGGACCATGAAGAGCTCGCCCAACCAGCCCCACTGATAGATCGCCACGACGGCACCCATTGCGGCACCCACGGACAGCACGAACCCGCCCGAGGCGATCAAGGGCACCACCAGGGACCGGAAGACCAGAATCATAATCAGCAGCGACAGGCCGACGACAACGGCCAGATACAGGGGCAGGACTTCGGCGAGCGCATCGGACACGTCGATGACGCCGGTCGCGTGCCCGGCCAGGGCAAGGTTGGTGACCTCACCGGCCGGGTCGAGATCGCGTAGCTCATAGACCAGATTCACCGTGGCCTCGTGGTTGGCGTCGTGAACCGGGATGATTTGGAACATCAAGATATCGCCGGTGTCATTTTCACCCACCGGCACCACGTGTTCGACCTGATCCAGGGCTGCGATTTGTTCGGCTTGTGCGGCCGTTGTGTCCAGCAGATCGGTTTCGCTGAGGTCTACAGGGATATCGGCTACCGCGACGATCGGGGCGTTGCGGCCGGCACCGAAGTGTTCGGATTGAGCTGCATAGGCCTGGTATTCGGTGGTATCCGGGGCCTCGGCTGAGCCATCGGGGATCCCGAGGCGCATCGAAAAGACCGGGATCGCAATCAACGCGAGGATGGCGATGGTCCCGATCGCGGTCAGCACGGCACGCGCCGTCGACATCGGTTTCAGGACCTTGGTCGAGCGGGCTTGGCCTTCGTGATCGGCAAGGCGGCGGCGTTCGCGTTTCGCCAGGGCGCGCTGACCCAGCAGCGAGAGCATCGCCGGGGTCAGGGTGATGGCCACCAACACGGCGACGACGACCACGAACCCGCCAACGGTTCCCATGAGCCCTAAGAAGGGGATGCCAGTCAAATTCAGCGCCAACAGTGCAATAACGACGGTCGATCCGGCAAAAACGACCGCGTTGCCCGAGGTTCCATTGGCCATCGCAATCGAGTGGCGCACCTCCATGCCGGCTTTGAGCTGAGTTCGGTGCCGGTGGACAATGAACAATGCGTAGTCGATGCCCACGGCCAACCCGAGCATGACCCCCAATACGGGGGTAACCGAGCTCATTTCGACAACCGATGAGAACGCCATGGCCGCCAATGCACCAACGCTCACGCCTATTAGGGCGTTGAGCAGTGGGAGTCCAGCGGTGATCAAGGTGCCCAGCATGACGACCAGCACGACGCCGGCGATGACCAGTCCGACGACTTCGGCCCAGCCCAGCACCTGGGGCACGGCCATGGACAGTTCCTGGGATGGCAGGATCTCGACGCCGTCGATTTCGGCTTCGGTGAAGGTGGTGACTACCGCCTCGCGGATCTCGGTTGAAACATCCATGTCCTTGTCGACGAACTGCACGGTACCAATCGCAGCGGAACCGTCCGTAGCGACCACCGAGTAATCGTTGGTCGCGCTCAGTAGGCGGTCGCCCAGCTCAACGAGTCGTTGGCCTTCTTCGTATTCGGTTAGGCCTTGTTCATAATTGGTGCGTTCTTCGGCCAGTTGGTCGCGCCCGGCTTCGAGTTCTTCGACGGCGGCGTCCAGCTGTGCTTGCTGGGTGGCGAATTGTTGGTCAACGGCGGCTTGGGGCAGACCGGCCGCGATGGCTTGTTGCTTGCCGGCGTCGAGCTGTTCTTGAGCGGCTTCCAGCTCGGCCTGGGCTGCATCGAGCTCTGCTTCAGCCGCCTCGAACTGGTCGGGTGCGGACTCTAGCTGCTGACTGGCAGTTTCGAGTTCCTCGCGACCTTCAGCAAGCTGTTGTTGTTGCTCGGCCAGCTCGGCATCGGTGGCAAATGGGTCGATCACATCGGCGACCCCGTCAATTTCACGAGCCTCGTCCAAGACCGCGGTGATCGCCTCACGCTGGTCACGGCTGAATTCTGAGCCGTCGTTGGTTTGGAAGACCACGTTGCCGGTCCCGCGTGCGGCGTCGGGGAATTCTTCTTGGAGCCGGTCGGTGGTTTGCGCCGTCGGTGTTCCGGGAATATCAACCGTGGACACCAGCGTGCCCCCGAAGGTCAGGAACGATCCTGCGGCGATGGCTAACAGCACGAGCCAGGAAAAGATGACGGCGAGAGGCCGTCGTGCTGCGCTGCGTCCGAGACGATACAAAAGCTTTGCCATGATCACCCTTGAGTATGTGGAATGATGCGGGCCGTGAGCGACCCTATACAACTGTATCGGACGCAGCGTACGGGGTACATTTGGGGTGACCAGCGAATTTGCCCGGCTCAGCGTAATATTCGCCTAGACTGTAGGGCATGATTTCGTCGGTGGCAGATTTCGCGGATTTTCCGTTTTGGGTGCGCGTATTGTTCACCAGCGCTGATTTAGCCATCCGCATTGCCCTCCTGGGTATTGTGCCCGGCAACAGGCGTCCCGCCGTCGCAATGGCCTGGCTGCTGATCATTTTTCTCTTTCCCATTCCGGGTTTATTGATCTTCCTGGTACTAGGCTCACACCGGCTGGGCGGCCAGCGTCGCTCGCGCCAGGTGGCGGTGAACTCTGAGTTGCGTCGCGCCACCGCGCATCTGGATTTGCCCGACCAGGTGGGCGCGGCCCCAAATTACGTTGCGGCCAATTCGCAACTGACCCGCCGGTTGACGGGGTTTCCGATGTTGGACGGCAATAGGTTCGAATACCTCACCGACTATCAGCGCACACTAGAAAAAATTGCCGCCGACATTGACCGTGCCCAAGACTACGTCAACGTCATGTTCTACATCATCGGCACCGATCCGAAGCATCGACCCGGATACGCGAATCTAGTGTTAGACGCCATGGCGCGAGCGGTCCAGCGCGGCGTCACAGTGCGGCTGTTATTTGATCACATCGGCACAGCGCGGGTGCGGGGCTACCGCACCTTGTTGAACCGCCTCAACGCCGACGGGATTGAGTATTACCGGTTGATGCCGGTGCGTCCGTGGCGTGGCCAGTATCAGCGTCCCGATCTGCGCAATCACCGCAAAATGGTCGTGGTCGATGGGCTGATCGGGTATACCGGGTCGATCAATCTCATTGAACCCGGGTATAAACGTCCTTCGGCCCACCGACTGAATCGCCGCTGGGTCGACATGATGGCCCGCATTGAGGGCCCGACTGTCGCGTCGTTGGACGTCGTGTTTGCCACCGATTGGTATTCGGAAACCGGCCTGCAGTTGCATCAGGAACTTCGTGACGTCACCGAAGATGAGATTGAGGATCACGAAGGGCCAGCCGCTCAAATCATCCCGTCGGGGCCGGGGTTTTCCAATGAAAATAACCTGCGTGCTTTCAACCACTTGTTCTACTCAGCCCAAGACACCATTCGCGTGGTGACCCCGTATCTGGTCCCGGATGATTCTATGCTCTACGCTTTGACCACCGCAGCTCAGCGCGGGGTCCGAGTCGAGGTGCTGGTTGTGCGGCGGGCGGATCAGCTGGCCGTCCAACACGCCCAGCAGTCTTATTATGAGCAACTGTTGCGCGCGGGCATTCATATCTACCGGTACCCGGATCCGGATGTGTTGCATTCCAAGATGTTCACGATCGACGACGACGTGGGTGTCTTTGGGTCATCGAATATGGATATGCGCTCGTTTTCGCTGAACTCGGAGCTGACCGTGATGGTTGTGGGTGCCGAGGAGGTCGCCAAGCTCGATGCGATTATCGATGAGTATCAACAAAAATGTGAGCACCTACTGCTCAAGGATTGGTTGGCGCGGCCCCGACCCAAGCGCTGGTTGGATAACGTCTTCCGGCTGACCTCGGCCCTGCAGTAATACGGCCACCAGCCCAGCGGTTAGGGGTCCGTGCGGTCGGCGGGGGCGGGATCCTCGAGGCTGCGCCCAGTAGCCAGTAGGGCTTTGACGACGGCCAGCGCCGAGATGTGGTGGCGCTCGTCGGGTTCATGGGCGACGAGTACCAGATCGGCGGCGTCGTAAATTTGATCCTGGTCCAACATGGCTCGTTCTTGAGCGGCCCAGCGCTCCCAATGGTTACGGTACGTCTCGCCGTCGCGTCCCAGGGCGCGTTGGTAGCGGACCTCATCGGGCACCCGAAGCCAGATGAGGACATCCAGGGATTCGCGGTTTTGGCGGACTCCAACCCCAACGCCTTCGCAAATGATGACTTCGGTGGGTTCGGTTGTTACGACCGGGCCGGGGCCGCCGTCGGGTGTATCGGCAGCGTGCCAGTCCCAGGTTTGATAGGTGGCAGTTTCGCCTGCGGCTAAGGCCGGTAGGACGTCTTGGCTGAAGCGTTCGATGCCGGCGGCCAACCCATCCCACCCGCGGTAGAGGTCTTCGAGGCGCAGCACGGTGACCTCGTGGTCAGTCGAGAGGTTTTCAGCCAGGACCTTGGACAGGACCGTTTTGCCGGAACCGGAGCGACCGTCGATACCGATGATGAGCGGACGAGCGGCGGAATAGCGTGACATACCTCCATGCTAGGCCACCTGCCGACTGTCGCCAGGTATCCGTCCGGGCGTGTATCCGGACTCACACCGGGCGTGCTGGCCGGGGAATAAAACTGCGATTCGATGCGCTATACCTGCCGAGAAAAAGTTGAGCCAGTTCGACTCATGTTTATTTGACACGGGGTCGCAATTTGTGGCACCTTGAGTGTAGAGAGCTCAAGGAATGGGCTCAAAGAATTGAACAGCAATACCTCACAAGGTAGACGTTACGAAAGGATTCCATATGTCACGTGCAGTAGGAATTGACCTAGGTACCACCAACTCGGTGGTTGCCGTGCTCGAAGGTGGCGACCCCACCGTTATCGCCAACGCCGAAGGTGCTCGCACCACCCCGTCGGTGGTGGCTTTCACCAAGGGTGGCGAAGTGCTCACCGGTGATATCGCCAAGCGTCAGGCCGTCAACAACCCCGAGCGCACCATTTCTTCGGTCAAGCGCCACATGGG
>CAZAAP010000065.1:0-10430 GCA_964482935.1 uncultured Enteractinococcus sp. | reverse complement strand
GTTCTGGGGAAGCTTCGATATATCGAATGATCGTAAACCCCTTGGTCATGTCGGTGGCCTGCATGTTTGCTCCTTGCGTACTCGAATCGAATAATACGTTGACTCTACATAGTGCTCCCAGTTCAAACTTGAATCAATGGTCCAATCACCAGTGTCCATTTGTTTACGCAGTCTTCACTTTGCTGTGCCCGAGTTCTGACCACCTCCGTCACGCCGCAGCACCTGAGCAGGTCGACAGGCAGTACCCACCTAGCCCTGCTAGGCCTCATTCCCACGAGGCTTCCGTTTAAGGCAGGCACTCTTGCTTCCCTCATCCACATGCCCGTGCTACGATCCACGCAGGTGACGTAGGTCACTTGGCTGGTGTGATGCGGAAAGGATCGAGGTTGGCCAACCAATCTTTCGCTGGCACGCCCCAGATTCAAGAACTGACTGCTGTACTTGGCGAGAGCAAAGTAGTGACGAATCTAGCCACGATCGACAACTATCGCAGGGCTCTGGGCTCTCAGGGGGAAGTTCTGCCGTCGAGGGTGGCATCATCCTGTCACTGGAAAAGATGCGAGATCTTACGATCGACCCGTTGGCTTGGACGGCAGTGGTGCAATCAGGGGCATTCAATGCCGAGGTCAAAGTTGCTGCAGCTGAGCATGGGCTGTGGTATCCACCCGATCCGTCCTCATTTGAGTTTTGTTCCACCGGAGGCAATGGTGCCACGAATGCCGGGGGATTGTGCAGTGTGAAATACGGCGTGACCGCCGTTTACGTATTAGGTATGAAAGTTGTACTTGCCGATGGCACACAAGTGCAGCTGGGTGGGCCGCGAAGCAAAGATGTTGTGGGTTTGAACTTGACTCAATGGTTTATCGGCAGCGAAGGGACCCTGGGCGTGATTACTGAAGTCACGCTCCGATTGGTGCCAGCGCAACGCCCCGCGACAACGCTGGTCGCGACTTCCTCGGAGCTAGACGACTCGATCAACGCTATTTCTTGCGGGCACGTCCTCACTGCGTCCTTCCATGCTGGAATTCATGGACAACGACACCATCAACGCGGTCGAAGACCTCACGAGGATGGGGTTAGAGCGCGATGCCGCAGTGATGCTGGTCATCCAGTCCGATGAACCGGCAGAACATGCTGCCCAAGAGATCGCCCACATTGAAAAGCTGTGTCAGCAGCATAACGTAGCAGAGGTGTTCTCTACGACTGACGCCGGCGAAGCCGAAGCTATCATTGCTGCCCGGCGGATGGCGATTCCCGATCTGGAACACAAGGGCACATTGCTTTTGGAAGATGTCGGTGTGCCATTGCCTCGTCTGGGTGACTTGGTTCGTGGCGTTGATGAGATTTCACAGATTCGTGAGGTTCCGATTGCTGTCATCGCGCACGCCGGTGACGGCAATACTCACCCCTCGCTCGTCTTTGACCCCATGGATGGGCAACAGCAGCAACATGGGGTGGGCCGTCTCAAACGCCCATGGTTGGTGGACTCCGTCGGTGAGGACGCACTCGAGTTGAATCACCGGATAAACAAGGCCCTGGATTCACACAATATTCTAAACCCCGGCGCGGTATATAGTCTGACGGCTCTCAGCGACTGAAAGACCGAAGGCTTGCCAAGACACCGAAGATGCGCGGGACCGAGCAGGTTTACGACCGGAATGTCCAATATCATGTCGTCGGACGCTTCACTCAGTGTCGGACTGCAAACACCCAAGAGAAAACGCCGTAAGATGGTTGCGGTGAGCCATCAGTATGCTCACGGCAGTGTTTTCCTATTATTGAAAGTGTGTCGTTCGTGTCCAAACCCGTAGTGCTAATCGCAGAAGAACTCTCTCCGGCCACCATGGATGCTCTTGGGACCGACTTCGAGATTCGCCATACCGATGGTGCTGACCGTGACCAGCTCCTCCCGGCGCTCGCCGAGGCCGAAGCAGTCCTGATTCGTTCAGCGACACTCATGGATGCCGAAGCCATCGGTGCTGCAAAGAATCTCAAAGTTATTGCTCGTGCCGGCGTCGGACTCGATAACGTCGATACACAAACCGCCACCGAAGCTGGCGTCATGGTGGTCAATGCCCCAACTTCGAATATCATTTCCGCGGCTGAACTGACCTGTGGCCACATCTTGGCTGCAGCTCGCCATATCGCCCCGGCAAACCAGTCCCTTAAGGCAGGGGAGTGGAAACGCTCCGCATATAAAGGCATCGAGCTCTATGAGAAGACCCTCGGTATCATCGGCCTGGGCCGCATCGGCTCGCTGGTTGCCGAGCGCATGAAGGCCTTCGACATGAACGTCCTGGCCTATGATCCATACGTCACCGCCGCACGTGCCCAAAAAATGGGTGCGCACCTGGTGAGCCTGGATGAACTCCTGGAAAGCTCGGACTTCATCACGATTCACATGCCGCGGACTCCAGAAACCATGGGCATGCTCTCTGATGAGCAATTCAAAATGATGAAAGACTCCGCCTACGTGATCAACGTGGCTCGCGGTGGCCTCATTGATGAAGAGGCCCTGGGCCGGGCCCTTGATAAAAAACTCATTGCTGGTGCCGGTATCGATGTGTTCGTCAAAGAACCCGCCAAAGATCTGCCATTTTTCAAACACGACTCGGCCACAGTGACCCCGCACCTGGGTGCCTCGACTGAAGAAGCCCAAGAAAAAGCTGGCGTGGCAGTTGCGAAATCGGTTCGCCTGGCGCTGGCCGGGGAACTCGTTCCGGACGCTGTGAACGTTGCCGGCGGCGTGATTGACCCCTATGTTCGCCCAGGTATCCCACTGACCGAAAAACTCGGCCGTATCCTGTCCGCAGTCATGAAGGGTGTCTCGGTTTCGGCTATCGAAGTGGAAGTTGCAGGAGAACTTGCCGAAAGAAATGTCGACTCGCTGAAGCTTGCTGCACTCAAAGGTGTCTTCACCGACGTCGTCTCTGGGCATGTTTCGTATGTGAACGCGCCGGTATTGGCTGAAGGACGGGGGATTGAAACGCGTTTGTCGACCACCCCGAACTCACCGCACTACCGCAACACCATCACCGTGAAATCGGTTTCGGCCGCCGGTCAGGAATTTAGCGTGACCGGGACACTGACCGGACCAAAACAGGTCGAAAAGCTCGTGGGCATCAACGACTACGAATTCGAAGTTGCCATCGCCGACCACATGTTGGTATTGGAATACCAAGATCGTCCCGGGGTGATCGGTACCATGGGCATGCAATTGGGCGATCGAAACATCAACATCGCCACCATGGACGTCGCCCTGCGCCACGACGGTACCAAAGCACTCGCCGTGCTGACGCTGGATTCAGCACTGCCCGCCGGTCTGTTAGACCAGGTCGGCGAAGCGATTCATGCAGCCAGAACCGCCGAGGTTGATTTGGAGGAAACTGGACGGTGAACACCCCCTACTACCTGACCACGGCCATCGCCTATCCCAATGGTGAACCGCACATCGGCCACGCGTATGAATACATAGCTACCGATGTCATGGCACGATTCAAGCGGCTCGACGGGTACGATGTCCGCTATCTGACCGGGACCGATGAACATGGCCAGAAAATGCAGCAAACCGCAGCGCAAGAGGGCATCAGCCCGCTGGAACTAGCCACTCGCAATGCTGCCGTCTTCCAGCAAATGGACGACGAGGTGCTTGACGTATCCTACGACCGGTTCATCCGCACTACCGATGCAGACCACAAGGCCTCAGCCCAAGAGATCTGGCGCCGCATGGAAGCCGCCGGCGACATCTACCTGGACACCTACTCGGGGTGGTACTCGGTGCGCGATGAACGCTTCTTCGCCGACGACGAGACACACCTCAATGACGACGGCGTGCGTATTGCCACCGAAACCGGTACAGAAGTGACCTGGACCGAAGAGGAGTCGTATTTCTTCCGCCTGTCCAACTACGCCGACAAGCTGTTGGCCCACTACCAAGCCAACCCAGACTTCATCGCACCCCAAACCCGTGCCAATGAAGTCATGCGGTTTGTTGAAGGCGGCCTGGAAGATCTTTCGATCTCGCGTACCTCATTCGACTGGGGTATCCCGGTTCCCGAAGCGACCAAGCCGGAGCTGAAAACCGATAAACAACACGTGATGTACGTGTGGGTCGACGCGCTGACGAACTACATCACCGGTGCGGGCTTCCCAAATGCTGATAGCGAGCTGAAACGCTACTGGCCGGCCGATCTACACGTCATCGGCAAAGACATCTCACGGTTCCACTGCATCTTCTGGCCGGCATTTTTGATGTCGGCTGGTATCGAATTGCCAAAACGCGTGATGATTCACGGCTTCCTCAACAATGAGGGCGAGAAAATGTCCAAGTCGCTAGGCAACGTGGTCCACCCGGCCGGCTGGGTCAAACGCTATGGACTGGACACCGTACGCTTCTTCCTACTGCGGGAATTTCCCTTCGGATCTGATGGATCGTACTCTCACGACGGGGTCATTCGACGCAAGAACGCAGATCTGTCGAATAACCTCGGTAACCTGGCACAGCGCAGCCTGTCGATGGTTTATAAAAACGTCGAGGCACAGGTCCCCCAGCCAGGCGAACTGACCGCCCAAGACGAGCAGATCCTGGCCGATGCGGCAGCACTGCTAGAAACCTGGCGCACCTATTTCGAAAAACAAGATTTCTATCGTGCCTTGGGTGCCGCATGGAAAGTTCTCGACGACACCAACGGCTACTTTGCTGATCAAGCACCGTGGGTACTACGCAAAACCGACGAGGCCCGCATGCAAACCGTGTTGTGGGTGACCCTGGAAGTCGTCCGCCGGATAGCCTTGTTGATCCAAGCGGTCATGCCAGACTCGGCAACCAAACTGCTGGATGCACTCGGAATAGAGGCCTCCGCAGACGCCGGGCGCACCAACGCCTCGGGTCAAGGGCCGCGTTCCTACGCTGCCTGGGACGATAAGCTTGCACCGGGCACCCCCATCAACAAGCCCACCCCGGTATTTCCGCGCCACGAAGAAGACGAATAAGAAGGTAAAGCATTGAGCGAAAATGTACTAGACCTCGCCCTCATTCCAGGCGATGGCATCGGACCAGAAGTTACCGTCGAAGCCCTCAAAGTGCTCAAAGCCGCGATCGGTGAAGACAATGTGCGCACCACCGAATACGGGGTGGGTGCGGAGCACTGGTTGGCTACCGGAGAAACCCTGACCGATAAGACGCTGGAAGCCATCCGCAGTCACCAGGCGATCCTGTTCGGCGCGATCGGTGCAGCGCCGAACGACACTCGGATCCCATCGGGACTGTTAGAACGCGAGATCCTACTCAAACTCCGGTTTACTTTTGACCACGCGGTGAACTTCCGTCCCTCAGTGCTCTACCCGGGGATCCCGTCACCACTGGCAAACCCGGGCAACATCGATTTCGTCGTCTTCCGCGAAGGTACCGAAGGTCTCTATGTCGGCAACGGCGGTTCAGTGCGCACCGGCACACCACATGAGGTTGCCAACGAAACCTCGGTCAATACCGCCTACGGTGTTGAGCGCGTAGTGCGTGCCGCGTTTGAATATGCTCAAAACCGGGAACGCAAACACGTCACCCTGCTACACAAACATAACGTCCTGGTCCACGCCGGCCGCCTCTGGAACCGTATCGTCAACGAGGTAGGCGAAGAATTTCCAGACGTCACCCACGACTACCTCCACGTGGATGCTGCAATGATCTTCATGACGACTAACCCGAGCCGCTTCGATGTCATCCTGACCGATAATATGTTCGGTGATATTGTTACCGACCTGGCAGCGGCCGTCACCGGCGGCATCGGCCTGGCAGCCTCGGGCAACCTGAATATCACCGGCTCTGCGCCGTCAATGTATGAACCTGTTCACGGTTCCGCCCCTGATATCGCCGGCACACAACAGGCTGACCCAACCGCAGCTATCCTGTCGGCCGCGATTTTGTTGGAACAAGAAGGCTATGCAGATGCGGCACTGCGGGTCAATAAGGCAGTATGGGAAGATCTAGCAGCACGCGGTACCACCACGCGCACGACCCAGCAAGTGGGCGACGCGATTGCCGCTCAGGTATAGCCCGCGCCACACACCGGCAGATAGAGAAGAATTTTCGCCCGGCAGGGCCGGCAGAAAGGTCAATCATGGAATTCCAGTACGAAGCCAACCAACATCCAGCCGCTGAGGCACAACGCACAAAGGTCTTAGCAGATCCCGGATTTGGGCAGTACTTCACCGATCACATGGTGACCATCGAATGGACCGCCAATATCGAAGGACAAAACGCCGCCTTTGAAGCCGGCGAATATTTGAAGATGGTCGGGGACTGGTCCAACGCTCGCGTTGAACCCTTCGCGCCACTATCGCTTAGCCCTGCTGCTGCCGTGTTGCACTATGCCCAAGAAATCTTCGAAGGCCTCAAAGCCTACCGTCACGACGACGGTTCCATCTGGACCTTCCGGCCGCACGCCAATGCGGCTCGCATGAACCGCTCAGCACACCGGTTGGCCATGCCGCAGCTACCCGAAGAAACTTTCGTCAAAGCTTTAGAAGAGCTCCTGGCGCGCGACAGCACCTGGGTGCCCAACGGTGAAGGTCAGTCGCTGTACCTGCGTCCCTTCATGATCGCCACCGAAGAGTTCCTAGGCGTCCGCCCGTCTCGGACCTTCAACTTCCATGTCATCGCTTCGCCTGCTGGCAACTACTTCGGTGGAGAACTCAAACCGGTCAGCATCTGGGTCTCACGCGACTTCGCTCGCGCCGGGGAAGGCGGGACGGGCGCTGCAAAATTTGGTGGCAACTACGCAGCATCGCTAGCAGCCCAGCTCCAAGGCGCCTCGCGCGGTCACGATCAAGTCATCTTCCTAGACCGCAGCCCAGACGAATCACTCGAAGAGCTGGGCGGTATGAACGTGTTCTTTGTGACCAAGGACAAGAAACTCATCACCCCCAAACTGACCGGCACCATCCTTGAAGGCATCACCCGGGATTCACTGCTGCAACTGGCCAGGGACGAAGGTCTGGAGGTTGAGGAGCGTCGAATTACCTTCAATGAATGGAAAGACGGTGTCGCCTCGGGGGATTTCCAGGAAGTGTTTGCCTGCGGTACCGCCGCGGTGATCACTCCGATCGGTCAGGTCGCTGACCGCGACGAAGTGCACAAGACCCCATCGACTGATTTCCCGGTCGCCAATGCCTTGCGCAATCGTCTAGTGGGAATCCAAACCGGTCATGCCGAAGATACCTATGGCTGGATGCACCGCCTAGCCTAAAGAGCCGTTCGTTTCAGATAGGGGAATTACCTTGCGCATTGCACGTTTCGTTCACCGGGATGACTTCTATTATGGCGTCGTCCAAGACGACACCATTACCGTGTTAGCCAATGACCCGCTCTATGCGGGCATCGTGCCCACCAATGAGACAGTGCAGCTGGCTGATGTGCGCCTGGTTACCCCCGTCCTGCCGCGCTCCAAAGTGGTCGGGGTCGGTCGTAACTGGCGCGCCCACGCCGAAGAGCTCGGCAATGAAGTCCCAAGCTCCCCGCTGTTATTCTTCAAACCCAATACTGCGGTGGTCGGCCCAGATGAGCCGGTTATGTTGCCCGACTGGACGGAGGAAGTCTCCTACGAAGCGGAACTTGCCGTGGTCATTGGGCGCATCGCCAAAGACGTGCCGGTCGAGCGCGTCGACGAAGTCATCTTCGGTTACACCGTGGGCAATGACCTCACTGCGCGCGATGTGCAGCGCGCTGAAGATCAGTGGGCGCGCGCTAAAGGCTTCGACGGCTCCTGCCCCCTGGGCCCGTGGATCGAAACCGAATTAGACCCAGACGATGTCCAGATCCGCTCCTGGGTCGATGGTGAACTCCGCCAGAATGGCAGCACCCAAGACATGATCTTCGATGTGCGCACGCTGGTGTCCTATATTTCTGAGGCCTTCACGCTCCTGCCCGGCGATATCATTCTGACCGGAACCCCAGCCGGCGTCGGGACCATTTACGACGGCCAAACCGTCGAATGTGAAATCGAAGGCATCGGGACGCTGTCTACTACTGTGCGCCGTCCCACGGTCGGCTAACCGCTCGCAACACAGTCACGAGCACACAGCACCGCAACTGGTCGCGCTAGACTTGGCAACCATGACCGAGCTTCGTAATCCAGACGACATCCCTGCACTCCCAGCCGAGACCGACGTGCGCGTGCGTTTTGCACCCTCACCAACCGGCACCCCACACGTTGGACTGATCCGCACCGCCCTATTCAACTGGGGCTGGGCCCGCCACACCGGCGGCAAAATGATCTTCCGAGTGGAAGACACCGACGCCAAACGCGACTCCGAAGAGTCGTACCAACAACTCCTCGACGCCATGGACTGGATGGGCATCGACTGGGACGAAGGCGTTGAAGTCGGTGGACCACACGAACCATACCGCCAGTCCAAGCGTGGTGAGATCTACCAGGACGTCATCCAGAAACTCAAAGACGGCGGATACATCTACCCGTCGTTTACCACCGCTGAAGAGACCGAAGCACGCCACAAAGCGGCCGGCCGCGACATCAAACTCGGCTACGACGGCTACGATCGCCACCTAACAGACGAACAAATCGCCGCCTTTGAAGCCGAAGGCCGCGAACCCGTCTGGCGGCTGCGCATGCCAGACCACGACATCACCTTCAATGACATTGTGCGCGGCCCGATTACCTTCAGCGCCGGTTCGGTAGCTGACTTCGTGGTTGTCCGTGCCGATGGCTCACCGCTGTACACGCTGGTCAACCCAGTCGACGACGCGCTGATGGGTATCACCCACGTCTTGCGTGGCGAAGACTTGCTGTCCTCGACCCCACGCCAGATCGCGCTCTATGGTGCCCTGTATGCCGTCGGGGTCGCCGAGTTCCAGCCTGAATTCGGTCACCTGCCCTATGTCATGGGGGAAGGCAATAAGAAACTGTCCAAGCGTGACCCGCAGTCTAGCCTGTTCCACCATCGTGATAACGGCTTCATTCGCGAAGGTCTGCTGAACTATCTGGCGTTGCTGGGTTGGTCGCTGTCGGCAGATGAAGACATCTTCACTCCGGACGAGTTCGTCGAACACTTCGACATTCATAACGTGCTGGCCAACCCCGCGCGATTTGATGAGAAGAAAGCCATCGCGATCAACGGCACCCACATTCGCAAACTGCAGCCCGAAGACTTCCGTGACCGTCTCATCCCGTACCTGCAAGATCGCGAGCTGGTTGGCGAGAAACTTACCGACCGCGAATACGACATCCTCGCCCAGGGTGCCCCGCTGGTTCAAGAGCGCGTGCACCTGCTCGGTGAGGCTGCAGACATGCTGGCCTTCCTGTTCACCGACACAGTAGAAGTAGAACCGGCCGCCATGAAGGGCATGCCCCAGAATCTGGTCGAGGTGCTCACCGCAGCAGAAAACGTGCTGTCCGACCTCGAGACCTGGGATCTATCATCCATCGAGGGTGCTCTCCGTACCGCCTTGATTGACGGGCTGGAGCTCAAACCCCGCCATGCGTTTGGTCCCGTCCGGACCGCAGTCTCGGGTCGCAAAGTTTCTCCCCCACTGTTTGAATCCCTGGTCATTCTTGGACGCGAAAAATCCTTGGAACGTATCAGCCAATTTAAGGCCGCCCAATCATAATTCAAGCCGTTTTATTCGACGTCGATGACACCCTGGTCAACCTTGCCGGGGCCCAGCAGGTTGCCTTCCGACAACAGCTGGCCGTCCAGTTTGGTGACCGGGTGTCGTTGCATCCCGCCCTGGAGGTCGCAGCCGAGGTCTTTGTCCACGATCCGAAAAACTACTACGACTCGTATATCAACGGTAAGCTCAGTTTCAATGAGCAACGTCTCGCACGGGTCGTGCAGGCCATGCGGATTTTAGAGTTGCCGGGGGAACCGGATGAAGAGTTGTGGCTCATGGGTTACGAAGAGATTGTCTCCAGACACTGGCAACCTTTCGACGATGTGCCGCCACTGTTAGCAGCGCTGGATGAGTTAGGCATCGCCTACGGAGCGGCCACCAATAACGTTACCGACTACCAAGCCTATAAGCTCGAACAGGCCGGGCTGCCCTTTGAAGTGGTTATCGGTACTGACGTTACCGGCAAACCGAAACCGCATGCTTCGATGTTTTTAGAAGGCGCGCGACAGCTCGGTGCTGCACCTGAATGCACGCTGATGATTGGCGACGATGTCATCAACGACGGTATTGGAGCACGGGATGCAGGACTGATCTCCCTGCTAGTGGACCGCAACAATACGCTGGCCAACCTTGACCGAGTATACAAAGTCGAGTCGTTGAGTGACGTTCTGCACATTCCTTCCTTGCGTTTTGACAACAGAAGAATTTAGGGTAAAGTTATCTCTCGTTGCGCACAGCGCGGCACAACCCTTGGGGTATGGTGTAATTGGCAACACAACGGTTTCTGGTACCGTCATTCTAGGTT
>CAZAAP010000064.1:0-10482 GCA_964482935.1 uncultured Enteractinococcus sp. | reverse complement strand
ACCGTGGTGGAAGAACACGTAACGCTACGCACCGCTGGCATCGGTTCATATAAAGGGCTGTGCCCATTCCACGACGAACGTACGCCATCCTTTCATGTCACCCCCGCAAAAGGCTTCTACCACTGCTTTGGCTGCCAGGAATCGGGTGATGCCATTAAATTTCTCATGGAGCTGGAACATACTTCGTTCACCGAAACTATAGAAATCCTTGCGGCTCGGGTCAACGTGAGTTTGGAGTACGAAGAAGGTTCAGCTCCAGAACGTCACACGGTGGCTACCCGGCAGCGAATGTTGCAGGCGCATCAGATTGCCGATGAGTTCTATCAACAAGCACTTACGACACCTGACGCCGAGGAAGCCCGGGCCTTCCTGCGCAATAAAGGGTTCACACAGCAAGATGCTGAGCATTTTGGTGTTGGCTATGCCCCGGAGGGCTGGAACAATCTACTGTCTCATCTACAGCAGCGGGGCTTCTCGCTTGAGGAGCTTACCGAAAGTGGCCTGTTTTCTGAAGGTCGTAGAGGCCTCTACGATCGTTTCAGAAACCGTCTGATGTGGCCGATCAAGGATATGACTGGCAATACGATCGGTTACGGTGCACGCCAGCTGGATCCGGACGACAAAGGGCCAAAATACCTCAATACCCCGGAAACAAGCCTCTATAAAAAGTCCCAAGTGCTTTACGGTTTGAACCTTGCTAAAAACGACATAGCTCGGAAACGACAGCTCGTGGTCGTCGAAGGGTATACCGACGTGATGGCCGCTCATCTAGCTGGCATTACGACCGCGGTAGCTACGTGTGGCACCGCTTTTGGTGAAGGCCATGTTCGAATCGCTCGACGTTTGATTACTGATGATGGATCAGGCGGCGAAATAATCTTCACTTTCGACGGCGATGAGGCCGGTCAAAAGGCTGCAATGCGAGCCTTCGAGTTTGACAACCAAATCGTGGCTAAAACTTTTGTGGCGGTGGCACCGGAAGGTCAGGACCCCAACGATTTACGGCAGCAGTACGGCGATGAAGCTGTACGCCAACTGATTGCCTCGCGTGAGCCGCTTTTTGAATTCGCGATCAAGACCCGCCTCAAAGACTACGACCTTGACGCTGTCGAAGGGCGCACCGGGGCTCTGCATTATGCCGCACCGATCGTCAAGGAAATCCGAGATCCCATCATGCGCGATGGGTATATTCGTGAGTTGGCTGGATGGCTGGGGATGGATGTCGATACTGTGCATCGCGCTGTGCAGCGGGCGTCGAAAGCCACCGTCGCCAAGTCTCACCATGATAAGCAAAGCTCAACCGACGAGCCATCGACACGTTCGCAAGAAAACTTCCGCCCAGATCTCCGCGATCCAGTAGCTCGGATGGAAAAAGAAGCGTTAGAAGTCATCCTGCAACGACCTGAAACCCTGTCACAAGAACAATGGAAAGCCCTCTACAGGACGCAATTCAAAGTTCCAGTTTATAATGCGATTCAAACTGCAATCTTAGCGGCGGCACGCAATGCGCAAGATACCTCAAATTGGGTTCAGCATGTGACCGCCGAAGCACCACAATCACTCTACTCGTTCATTACCGAGCTAGCTGTAGCACCGCTGCCTGCTTCATCGGAGGAAGAGGTCCTGCGGTACTGCCGAGACATCATGAACCGATTGTTAGAAATGCAGATCACGCAACAAAAAGCGGACTTGATCGGAAGGCTACAACGTTGGAATTCTGAACAAGATCCAGAAGGTTTTCAAGCTATTCAGCAACGCCTGGTGGAGCTGGAAAACCAGCGGCGTTTTCTGCGCCCAATTGATTGAGAATCTGGGGCAGAAAACGCCGGAGCTGAAAACCAATTACAGTTACCTAACCCTCAAGGTGTAAGGGAGGCGCTGAGCTTCTCACATTGAAGAAGCTCTAGGAGAATTACAGAGCCCAAGAGACCGAGGGGCTCAGGAAGCCGAGCGTAGAGGTGGCGTTATTCTCGCCAGCACCTTCAACCTCGTTGCCTTCGTCTCCCATATCGTCTTCCATGGGGTCTTCAGCAGGGCTTTCTTGCATAGGATCTTCTTGTGTCGGGTCTTGCATGGGGTCTTGCTGCTCAACGCCGGGATCCGTGGGTTCTTCTTCTTGCGCTGGTTCGTCTCCGCCGCATGCAGTCAATAATGCGAGGGCAGCAACCCCGGCGAACCCGGTGTACAGCTTGGAACGTTTAGAAACATTTGTATTAAACACGAGGCTTAACTCCTTCGTTCTGTAGTTCTGCAGTTGTAAATGGTTTTCAGTAGGTGGTCCTCGAGAGGTCCAACTGCTGCCCGAGTGTAGTTGGTTGTGTTCTAAATTTGCAGTGCATCACATTCGGAGTACTGATAATTCGCAGGATTTCAGCAGCTACAGCCCAGCGAACGTCTCGATTAGACAACCAGGAAAACGGTCTGCTATAGTATTCATTTGTTGCCTTCCCCCATAGCTCAACGGCAGAGCACTCGACTGTTAATCGAGGGGTTACTGGTTCGAATCCAGTTGGGGGAGCGAAAAAGCCTCGTCTGTATGGACGAGGCTTTTCTCATTCCTACATGCTTCTCACTGTCGTTTCCTGCCTAGAGGATTCGCAGCGTATTGACGCGCGCGAATGGTGATCAAATAAAGGACTATCGTCGTGTTTTCTGGGAGCCAAAGGCCAGAACCCACGTTTTGTTGATCACGAGACGCGTACTCAGGTTGTAACCGCCGAGCGAGCGTTAAGTGCCAGAAATGCAGCGCATCGTGCTGTATTAGCAAAAGTAAATACTCTTTGCTGAGGCCACGTCTGCCACATGGTTGCTGAATGAACTTCGGGTACGCGAAGCTGTAGCTATGTGGATAGGTTGGAATGAGTTCGACATTTTGCTGGGTGACGTGCACTCGCTGAAAGCAAAGCGCTCGGTTGTAAGGCCCATCGTGGCTGAAGTTCGGAAACGTTTTCAGGTGGCTGTAGCTGAAGTCGAAGACGCCTCGTTATATCGACGAACCAGGATCGGAGTCTCGTTGGTAAGTGGCGACCGCGATCATGCCGAAGAAACCCTCAATAAAATCGAAGAGCTGGTTTCACGACGACCCGAAATAGAATTGCTGGCTTCGAAGATGCGACTGGTACAGTCAACGGATTTTTAGGACAATACCGTCCGCTAGGAATCCCGAGGAGTGGAGGTTCAGGGGTTGCACCTAGATACCGGAAGCATCAGGCTTATAAACGACAGCACATATCAAGATTAGTATCTCCCGGTTTATACTGGTCAGAGATAACCTCAAAGATTTGACCGCGTTACACATATGAAGGTAGTGACTAATGACCACCAACGGCGCACCTCGGGTGACGACCAAGACTCGGATGAGTTCGCTGCTTGATCTGCTTGCGACTATTTTCCGGCTGGTACCGAAGCAATTAAGCGATAACCTGGCACTGCTGAGCGGGCAGCTCAAATCAAAAGGAATCCGCGGCGGAATTGGGCTTGGGGTGATTCTGTTTGGCCTGTTGTTCGGTTCGATAACCTTTATTTCCCTGGTGGTCGCGCTCATCGGTGGGTTCATGTCAGATACCCCGTTATGGCAAACCGCCCTATGGGTTGCACTCGGAGCCTTTGTGCTCATGCTCATCCTTATGGGAGCTGGCCTGTTCGTTATTCGTTCAACGTTTCCTTTGGTGGCCCCGGATATTGTGCGAGGTATCAAACACGACATTGGCTATATCCTTAAAGGCAACGCTTTTGATCCAGTGGAATTTGACCGCCTCGAAGAAGAACGTCGTCAGCAAAGACTCGTCGAACAACAACGACGAAAAGAACTTGCTAAGCGCGCCAAAAAAGAACAAAAGAAAGCCATCCGTCGAGGTGAAGCTGCAGATTCCCTGCCACAGACAGAACCGACCGACGCGCAACTACGCCACCGCATGGAACTGCGTCGTCGTCACTTAGGCGATCTCCGCTCGGGTGTCGATGAAAAGACCGATCTGCGTGGTCAATTTGATACCTTCACACGCCATGCCACTGGCAAGGTTGCTCACGAACAAGTCGAGCATGCTACCTCACCCTTAACACCGCATCATTCAGCTGCACGAGCGGGGGAAAAGGTCAATGACGGCGTCGAATTCGTCAAAGATCGCTGGCAGCCACTGACCGTCTTGGGAGCCTCCGTTACCACGGCCGCAGTTCTTTTGCGCAAGCTCCGCCGCCGTTAGTGGGTGACCACGCATCACTTTCGCACCACAACTTGAGGACCCTATGGACCGGTCGGACGACCCAATACCGGAAAACGATCATGGTCTGACGGTCACAGACGATTGGTTCACCATTCCTAACCTGGTCACAATGGTTAGGTTTCTACTGGTGCCGGTGTTCGTCTGGTTCATGTGGCACGCCGGCTACTGGAACGCGCTCGTCACGCTCATCGTGTTGTTCTCAACTGACTGGATTGACGGTTTCCTGGCCAGAAGGCTCAACCAGGTCTCAGCGGTCGGCAAGTGGTTAGATCCGCTGGCCGACCGGCTGTCCTTGTGGGTCGTGGTCATTACGGTAGTGTTATCGGGCCTAGCCCCGCTCTGGCTCGTCTTTGCTCTCCTGGTTCCCGACTTATTCTTAGCGGGAGTCATGGCGCTGATCTACGCAGGTAATCCCCAAATGAAGGTCACCATGCTTGGCAAGGCGCGCACTGCCGCATTGATGTTGGGCGTGCCATTACTGCTTTTGGCTGAGGCTCCCTTCGTGCGTGATGCTCAGGTGTGGCACGACGTGGCCATCGGGGTGCTTATCGTGGGAGCCGTTGGTCACATCGTGGCCAGCCTTGATTATCTGTTCCATGGTGTGAAAAACGCCCAACAGATGCGCCAACACAGTTTGAACCCAAAGAGTAAAGCTGACCGTGACAGATTTCTCGAATCGACCTGACCGAAGCTTGCCGAATGGTGACGTATTGCTGAATTCTTGATGCTCCAACGGTGAGTGAGCAAAATAGTCGTAACGAAGTTGTGGACTTCGCTTAGGATCAATTCGAAGCAAAACCCCAGTAGGAGCCGTACCCCAGTGCCTTCCGAGCAGAACCCCGCCCCGTTTCGAGTGCTAATTGCCGCTGATACATATCCTCCACACGTAAATGGTGCAGCGACATCCTGTTTCCGACTCGCAACCGAGCTCACTGCAAGAGGCTATGACGTTCACGTGGTCGCTCCACATCACACCAATGAGCCTGATGCAGTCGAAATCCATCCGGAAGCCACGGTTCATCGTCTAAAATCTTATGCAGCACCCACTCACGAGTATTACCGCTTGGTTATGCCGTGGCATGCCAAGCGGTCGATCGATCGTATTCTGGGGCAGCTCCAACCAGATGTGGTACACGCTCAATGCCACTACATGATCGGTGAGGCAGCAATTAACTGTGCTGAGGCGCGGCGCATACGCCTGATCTGCACCAATCACTTCATGCCTGAAAATTTGGATCCATTTATTCCAGGCCCTCAATTTTTCAAGAATATCGTCTCGCGCCGCTCGTGGTATGACATGGGGCGTCTCATGTCGAGGGCAAACATCATTACGACGCCTACACCATTGTCAGCTGAGAACATGAGCTATAAAGCACGCTTAGAGTACGTGGTACCGGTGTCCAATGGGATTGATGTCGCGAAATATGAACTGCAAGAACAGGAGCATATTGCGCCACATGAAAACCCTACGGCATTATTCGTTGGACGACTCGCGGTTGAAAAGAATGTCGATGTCTTACTCAAAGCTTTGACACTTACGGATCCAAAACTGAACGTGCATGCGGAAATCATCGGTGATGGGGAACAGCGAACCTACCTGAAAAATTTGGCTGTTCAGCTCGGGGTAGCAAATCGGGTGACGTTTCGTGGGCTGGTTTCCGATGAGGAACTTCGTGAAGCCTACCTCCGTGCCGATGTGTTCACGCAGCCTTGCACTGCAGAATTGCAATCGTTGGCTTCGTTGGAAGCTATGAGTGCGTCAACACCAGTAGTTTTGGCTGATGCTCTTGCCCTACCTCATCTGGTCTCAGAAGGTGACAACGGTTATCTTTTCGAACCAAATAATCCCCGTGACTTGGCTGCCAAACTTGATCTCGTGCTAGGAGCCTCGAATGAAGAGCGAGCAGCCATGGGTCATGCCTCGCATAGTTTCGCGGCCAAGCACGCTCATGAAAAAATTATCTCTATCGTAGAGCACATGTATCAAGGTGCGACGTCAGACGAAGTCGCGGTAATGATTTCTGAGCCAAACCTACGCTAGACTAGTTGATCGTGTCGCTATGGCATCGGCATAGCAGTCGACGGTAGCTTGGCACGACAAGGGGCGTTAGCTCAGTTGGTTAGAGCAGAGGACTCATAATCCTTTGGTCACCGGTTCAAGTCCGGTACGCCCTACTAAAGTTTCCGGTTGGAGTCGCTATGCGGTTGTTCATGGATGGTCGATACATCAGACTCGACTACCATGACGGTATTTCGCGGTTCAGCCATTCACTGATCCATGCGGTCGCCCAACGCATGCGCCCTACCGTGATTATTCACGACCCGCGGCAACGAGAATTGCTGCCGGAGCAGGTCGACACAGTAACGTTGAATGCTCCCACCTCGTTAGTTGAGCCGCTTGCGGCATATAAGCTCAATGCCTTCGAACCCGATGTCGTTTTTTCTCCCATGCAGACCATTGGGTCAGTCGGTCGGAAATTTGGTCTGATTCTGACGTTGCATGATCTGATCTACTATCAACATCGCACTCCGCCAAAAAATCTTCCTCAAGTGGTCCGAGGCCTGTGGTACTTGTACCACCTCACCTTTGCTCCGCAGCGGTTCCTACTCAATGGCGCTGACGCGGTCGCGACGGTATCGCACACTTCGCAGCGCTTGATTAGGAAGCATCGGCTGACCAGTAAGCCGGTGCATGTGATTTCCAATGCACCCCAACCGGTCACAAATCCCCGTGATACCCGAAGGGCCCCTGACAAGAGTCTGGTTTATATGGGCTCGTTTATGGAATATAAGAATGTCGAGACGCTGGTGCGAGCTATGCGATATTTACCGGACTACCGGCTGCACCTGTGTTCACCAATCACCGCTGATCGGCGCTCAGATCTCTTAGAGTTGGCAGCACGACATAACGTGGCTGCACCGCAGCTGGAATTCCATAACGGCATCCCAGATGAGGCCTACCGCAACTTGCTGAGAAACTCCACGGCCTTGGTGACACTCTCTCGGTCGGAGGGTTACGGCTTACCAGTGGCTGAAGCCATGGCTGAGGGCACACCAGTGGTGTTATCAAATCTGGAAATTTTCCAAGAAATTGCCGGAACCGGGCATCCTGGCGCATTATTCGTGGATCTTGCTGCTCTCGACGTGGAACGCCAATTAGCTGATCAAGTTCAGACCTTAGAACAGGAGGCGACCTTTGTTGCAGCTAGCTCCGCTGCAGTCCTACAGGCTCAGAAATTTGGCTGGGACGATTCTGCTGCCGCCCTGGTGAGATTGGCAGAAGAAATCCATTATCGTCGACAACTAGCTGCACGCTAATATTTTGGATCGGAATATACCGGCCACAATACAGAAGGTTCAGTCCATCCCAACAGGAATCCTGGGTCAATATAAAGGTCGCGCACGGTAGAACCAATATGCCAGCCATCTGGGACCCGGACACCCCAGTGCATACATCGGGTCTCACAGTGAGCGGTATCTGTCGAGATGGTGCCCACTAGATCACCCTGTGAGATCGTACTGCCGACCTTTAACTCAGACTCGATGGGTTCAAAGGAGGACAATAAACCATTACCGTGCCGAAGCGTCAGGACAGGACGATCAACAACCTGACCTACAAACACGACTTCACCATCTGCCGGAGCGATAACCTCATCGGTAGTGGCTTGGATATCGATACCACGGTGGGCAGCCGACCAAGGCATTTCGGGCGCAACAAACGGCTGTAATACATCGGCCGGATCAGCCCGAGGCACGGGAGGCACCCACTGGGAAGTGTTCTCAAATACCTGCCCCATTTCTAATGCCTGTGCTTGCGGTAGGGGATTCCACAAAATAGCGAACAGGAATGCCTGGACGAACAAGATGAACAACGATGACTGCGGTGGGGGAGTCGGTGGTGAGGCAACTTGCGGTAAGTGTTCCATATCAAGACCCTGGCGTAGTGTCGTGCCAGATTGTGCTGGGGTGAGTATATTGTGGAAAACCCAACCCGAGCCGAAAACCCGTGGACAGAGTAAGCTGAATGACGGACGTAAACCAAAAATTCCGACAACCGACCGTATGATGTCTCATCAGCTGTCCGGGAGGATGTGAAGGAGCAGTTATGACTGTTGTAACGATGCGTGAATTGTTGGACTCTGGAGCGCATTTTGGCCACCAGACCAGTCGCTGGAACCCCAAGATGAAGCGGTATATCCTTACCGAGCGTAACGGGATCTACATTATTGATTTGCAGCAGTCGCTGTCACTGATCGACCAGGCCTATGAATTCGTGAAAGAAACGGTAGCCCATGGCGGCAATATTTTATTCGTAGGCACAAAAAGGCAAGCACAGGCTCCCATTGCTGAACAAGCAACACGGGTTGGCATGCCCTACGTCAATCATCGCTGGCTTGGCGGTATGCTCACGAACTTCGCCACCGTGTCCAAACGTGTCGACCGAATGAAGGAACTCGAAGAAATCGATTTCGAAGACGTTGCTGGTTCCGGGCGAACTAAAAAGGAATTACTTTTACTGGAACGCGAACTCACGAAGCTGCAAGCCAGTCTCGGCGGGATCCGAAACATGTCGCGCACCCCTTCGGCTGTGTGGGTTGTAGATCCTGAAAAAGAACATCTAGCGGTCAATGAAGCAAATAAGCTGGGCATCCCGGTGATTGCCATATTGGACACCAATGCCAACCCTGACGACGTAACGTACCCGATCCCAGGCAATGACGATTCCATGCGATCGGTCGCAGTATTGACACGAGTCGTTGCCGACGCGGTGGCTGATGGGCTGATGGCCCGCAACCAAGGCAGAGCAGGCGCAGACGGCGCTGAAGAACCATTGGCAGAGTGGGAACGCGAACTGCTAGAGACCAGCGGTTCAGCAGAATCGAAACAGCCGGCGCAAAGCGGCAGCCTCGAAACGCTCACTACAGTTCTCCAAACGGTTCAGGACGCCTACCCAGGCGGAGTCCTAGTCGAGATTGAACAAGAAGAAGACAGCTACGAGGTCGAGATCGTCCATGATGAGAAACTCTATGAACTCGATGTCACCCTAGAAGGCAAAATCACTGTCGACGACATCGATACCGAAGACGACGATATCCGGCACGTTCAAAAGGTGACGATCCCACTGCTCGAGGGACTCGATCAAGCCCTGACCACCCATCCCAACGCCACGGTCGAGTCAATTGAACTCGAAGACAAAGATGGTGTCTTGTACTGGGAAGTTGAGTTGAAAGATGAACATGGCGATGAGATTGAACTGGATGTGCCAGCGACAAAAGCCGCCGAATGATCCGAGCCATGCAGGGGGATCGTTCCCATCTGTTTACGGATGTGGAAAGCATCACATTGTGTGAAAAACCTTATACACAATAGGGTATGCTTGACAAAGCAATTGCGTGCCTACTTGTCGTGGGCGCGTAATTGACTACGCGCGTGAGTATGCGACCCCTGGTCGCAGTGGCATCTTTCGGTCCGGAGTAATCTGGTCAGCGGTGTTTCCCGAAGCATTCGTGCTCACGCTAGGAAGCTGAGAAAGTCAGCTGTTTACATCAACCGAAAACTAGATGGTTAATCCGCGTGCGGACTAACCATGAAGGAGCGACCATGTCAGTCGTAACCATGCGTGAAATGCTGGATTCCGGTGTCCACTTCGGCCACCAAACTCGTCGTTGGAACCCGAAGATGAAACGCTTCATCTTTACCGAACGCAACGGCATTTACATCATTGACCTACAGCAGTCGCTGTCATTCATTGACCGCGCTTACGAATTCATCAAAGAAACCGTAGCGCACGGTGGCAGCATCCTTTTTGTAGGTACCAAAAAGCAAGCTCAAGAAGCGATCGCTGAACAGGCCACCCGCGTTGGTATGCCATACGTCAACCACCGCTGGTTGGGCGGCATGCTCACCAACTTCGCTACTGTTTCCAAACGAGTCAGCCGCATGAAAGAACTCGAAGAAATTGACTTCGAAGACGTAGCGGGCTCAGGTCACACCAAAAAAGAACTCCTCCTGCTGGAACGCGAACTGCAAAAACTGCAAGCCAACCTTGGTGGTATCCGCAACATGACTCGTACCCCCTCTGCGGTATGGGTCATTGACACCAAAAAAGAACACCTGGCTGTTGACGAAGCGAAGAAACTGGGTATCCCGGTGGTCGCTATCCTGGACACCAACGCGGATCCAGATGACGTCACCTACCCAATCCCAGGTAACGACGACGCAATTCGCTCCGTTGCCCTGCTCACCCGCGTCATCGCCG
>CAZAAP010000063.1:0-10637 GCA_964482935.1 uncultured Enteractinococcus sp. | reverse complement strand
TGCAATCCCGGTATTGGGTACAGCGCTTGCCGATGAGACGCTCATGACAAAACTCTCCTCTGTGTGGTTCAGGTCACTGATATCCAACTAGAGATAGATGAATTTGTCAAACGTTTGAGAATCTATTTGTTTTGAATGACACCTATATTCGTGTGCTCGGCACTGCATGGGACGAAGTACAGCTGGCCCCTGGCCCTCACTTCGGCGGATGAGGCTCGGATAGGGGAGAGACGTTGGCAGCAATCCAATATAATCCGCTCCTTTTGCGCCGAATAGTGCGTCGCGCTTCCGGTCTGATTGGAGAAGGCGGCGAGAAAGCCTGCTAAGAGTTAGGGAGCCAGTTGTGGAGTCGATGTCGTGTTGTGGCCGGTCGAGCGGGTGGCATTCTTCATGAAATAACTAAAGGATTGGCGGACATCAGGGGACAGCGCAATGCGATGGCGTTTCGAAAACTCCGGTTCTTGCCCCGCGCGCCAGGGTTTGCCTTTTGGGTAAGCACGGTCAGATGGCGGGTCGTTATTGAGTATGCGTTGGACCTGTGCTCGCATGATATTGCGATAAGCCTCGGAATTATATCCGACGAATATCAACAGGATAGCCAACAGAGAGAATCCTAGACCGAGCAGAGCCGAGGCAGCCGCTAAGAATCTCATCTCAGCGTCCGGTGAGGAGAAGGCGAAAACAACGCCCGCGATGATCGCTAGAGGCCCGAGAATGACTAAGAATATCCCGCTGAGGTAAGTTATTGTGTTGGAGACATTATTCTTTGGAATTAAACGCGAAGCGATAGCTGCGTTGACTTGAGTTCGCGCTGCGACGGCCAGCGCGAGATCACGAGCCGACGTGTTTGCTCCGTCGTCGACAATTCCCGCTTGATCTTCAAGTTGACGTAGCAACTGGCGTTCCGTAGTCCAGGCCTCGAGCGTCTCGGCTTGTCGAGTTGCGCCGTACTTGGCTGCGATGAGACCTATCCCAGTAGTTAGGACGCCCGACCCTAATATTGCCGCTGCAATCGTCACAAAGTATTCCATAGCTGGAGCAAAACATTCCTGACTGCACAGATCAAGGTTTGCGGACCCCGTTGAGAGGTGGGCCTTGCAGGTGAGTGCCGGTTCCCGACGAGCCCTTCGCTACACTTAGCGCGGCATATTGCGCAGTGGTGAGCCAACGACCGTGAAGTCGCGGCTTTCGAACTGCCCGGAGAGTAGTGGCACGGCTTCGTCGATGGCAGCTTTCACGCTGGGCAACTGCAAGGAGGCCTGGTGCGCTTCGGCGGACTCCCAGATCTCAATGGCAAAAATGGTATCCGGTTCGTCGTCTTTGGTACCGATCTCGAAAAGTAGGCAGCCTGCGGCTACGAGATCGGGATTGAGTCGGGTAAGGATCTCGATGACGGCATCTCGTTTGCCCGGTTGGGTCCCCAGGGAGCCAGTGTGCGCATAAGTCATGCCGTTAGTGTAGCGGCACCATGACGTCCGAAACAGGGCAAGCCACCCTCAGATGTGGCTGGGACAGATGTTTGACGTCGTGGCCACCGAAAAACCCCGCCGAGCCAGGGGAGGGGCGTCATCCTGCTAGATCGCGGAGGTGCTCAACAACGCACAAAAAATCGCCACCGACAGGTATCGATGGCGATTCTTTGAAACGACAAGCGTTAGCGTTCGATGTCTCCGCGAATGAACGCTTCCACGAGTTCGTGGGCGTGGTCATCGTGGTGCTGGATCGGTGGCGATTTCATGAAATAGCTGGAGGCTGACAGGATCGGTCCGCCGACCTTCCGATCCAGGGCGATCTTGGCGGCACGGATGGCGTCAATAATGACACCGGCCGAGTTCGGGGCATCCCAGACTTCGAGCTTGTATTCCAGGGAGACCGGGGCGTCACCGAAGTTACGCCCTTCCAGACGGACGAAGGCCCACTTGCGGTCATCGAGCCACGAGACGTAATCGGAGGGGCCAATGTGGACGTCGTCGGCGGCCATTTCGGCCTTCAGGTTCGACGTGACGGCCTGGGTCTTGGAGATCTTTTTGGATTCCAACCGGTCGCGTTCCAACATGTTTTTGAAGTCCATGTTGCCGCCCACGTTGAGCTGGTAGGTCCGATCCACGGTTACCCCGCGGGATTCGAAGAGCGCGGCCAGGGCGCGGTGGGTAATGGTCGCACCGATCTGGGATTTGATGTCGTCGCCGACGATCGGGACACCGGCGTCGGTGAATTTCTTGGCCCAGGTCTCATCCGAGGCGATGAACACCGGCAGCGCGTTGACGAACGCCACGCCAGCGTCCATGGCAGCCTGCGCGTAATGCTTGGCAGCGTCTTCGGAACCAACCGGCAGGTAGCACACGAGCACATCGACGTTGTCGTCTTTGAGTTGTTGGACGACGTCGACGGGTTCGGCGTCGGACTCCTCAATGGTTTCGCGATAGTACTTGCCCAAACCGTCGAGGGTAGGGCCGCGCAACACTTTGATGCCAGTTTCTGGGATGTCGGTCAGCTTGATGGTGTTGTTTTCGGAGGCGCGCATCGCTTCGGCAATGTCGAGCCCTACTTTTTTGGCGTCGACGTCAAACGCGGTCACGAATTCGAGATCAGAAACGTGGTAATCGCCGAATTGAACGTGCATTAGGCCCGGCACGGTGTCGCCATTCGAAGCGTCTTTGTAATACTCAACGCCCTCGATCAGTGAGGTTGCGCAGTTGCCCAGACCGGCGATTGCCACGCGAACTTTTTGGTTGGACAGCACGAAACTCCTTGGTCATGAGAAATCTAAGAAAATGCAATGGATCTTTCGTATTGTACGACAGCTCAGCTACTCGACCGCGCACGTGATGCGTCACGACCATCAATATCGGTAGACTTCTGCTTATGGCGAGTGCAGATGATGAAATAACGGCGGTTGATCCCCGAGCTGAGACCGCCGCGAGCCCGCATAGTCGCATCGCACCGCGTGGCAAACACACCCTGACGGGACGGATCCGGACTCGGTTTGCTCCCGGCCACATTCTGATTCTGCTCACCATTGCGGCCGCAACGATTGCTGCACTGCTGAAATCCCCGTGTCGCATCGGCGGTTGGGGTGCACCCGAAGTTTATTTCGCAGGGTGTTACTCGGACTGGACCGGGCTGTGGACCACTCGTGGATTCGCCGAAGATCCCTGGGCACCGTTCCGGGCCGATAGCGCGTTCGAATATCCGATTCTGATCGCTGTGATTGCGTCCCTACTGGCCTGGATGGCCCACGGACTGACCGAAGTCTCCGGCATCCTGGGTATCAACGCGGGGCCGAATTTAGTTTTTTATGACCTGAACTTTTTGGCGATTCTCGCGCTGTGGCTCGTCACGGTCCTTCTCGTTGCCAAGTTGGCTGGCATCCGCTACTGGGATGCGGTGATGGTTGCGGTTGCGCCCGGCATTATTTTTGCCGGGTTCATTAACTGGGATATGTGGGCCGTAGTCTTTATCGTCGCAGCCCTGTGGGCTTTTGCGAAGAACCGCTACGTCTGGGCCGGCGTTCTGATCGGCCTGGGCACCGCCGTGAAACTCTTCCCGTTGTTTATCTTGGGTGCGATCGCTGTGCTGGCGATCCGTACGGCACGTTACTATCCGCTGCTGGTCACCACAGCCGCAGCCGCCGTCGCCTGGCTGGTTGTCAACTTGCCCATGATGCTGTTCAACCCCGAGGCGTGGGGCGTCTTCTACGAGTTTTCTTCCGACCGCCCACCCGGCTGGTCCTCCATCTGGCACGCGTATGCGACCGCTACCGGTACCGAAATCCCCGGATCGCTCTTGTCCAGCATGGCGTTCTGGTCATTCTTTGTGCTGTGCGTCGTGATCGCCGTCATCGGTTTGCACACCAAACACCGGCCACGCCTGGTCCAACTGCTGTTCCTCATCGTGGCCGCATTCATCCTGGTCAATAAGGTGTACTCGCCGCAATTCGTCCTATGGATCATTCCGCTGCTGGTGTTAGCGCTGCCCAACTGGCGCGATTTTTTGATCTTCTCGGTTGTCGAACTGCTGCACTTCTGGGCCATCTGGGGGTATTTGGCTGGCCACACCTCCGAGTACGACGTCCAACACCAACTGGACGAAAAACTCTACCTACTGGCCGTCGCCGGGCACGTTGTGGTGCTCGTATATCTGATGGTGCGCGTCGTCGTGGACATGTACGACCCCGATCACGATCCCGTCCGCACCAGCCTGCGCCGTCACGACGACACTGCCCTGCTGCCGGCAGACGATCCGGGCGGGGCAGAATTTGACGGCGCCGCCGACCGCTTCGTGCTGCGCAAACGCAGCAATCATACCGATCCGGTCGCCCGGAGCCTAGACTGACAACCATGACGCAGTATCTTGATGACCTCGCCGCATTCATCCACGCCTCCCCTTCGCCGTACCATGTCACCGCCCAGGTGGCAGCCCGCGCAGTCGAAGCCGGTTTCGTTCAGGTCGACGACGCACCCGGCGAGCTGCCCGTCCAACCCGGCGGCTATGTCCTGGTCCGCGATGGTGCTGTCATCGCCTGGAGAATTCCCGAAACCCTGCCCGAACATCCCACGTTCCGGATTGTCGGCGCTCACACTGACTCTCCGACCTTTCGCGTCAAGCCCCTGCCCAATAACACCTCGGCCGGTTACAACCGGGTCGGCGTCGAAGTTTATGGCGGTGTGCTGGCCAACTCGTGGCTGGACCGCGACCTGGGTTTTGCCGGGCGGCTCGTCACCGCTCACGGCCATCACCTGGTGCGCACACCTGCGATGGCGCGCATCCCCCAGCTGGCCATCCATTTAGACCGCAACGTCAATGAGGGGCTGAAACTCGACCGGCAGGCCCATCTCGCGCCGATCGTCGCAGTTGGCGGCGAGACCGACATCATCGGACACATCGCCCAGCACATCGCCCTGGATCCGACTGAAGTCAAAGGCTTCGATCTGGTGCTGACCGACACCCAGGAGCCCGCGACTTTCGGGGTCAACAACGAATTCTTTGCTGCCCCGCGCCTCGACAACCTCGTCTCGGTCCACGCCGGACTGCGCGCGCTGCTGCATACGGCCTCCGAGCACATCACGGTGCTGGCCGCTTTCGACCACGAAGAAGTCGGTTCGGAAACCCGCACCGGAGCTGGCGGTCCGCTGCTTGAAGAAATACTGCGCCGCATTCTGGCGGGCCAGGACGTCCCAGCACACCTGCATCCCACGCTCATCGCGCACTCCAGGCTGCTCTCCGCAGACGGCGGGCACCTGGTCCACCCCAATTACGCCGACCGCCATGACCCCGAACACCAGCCGCTGCCAAATAAGGGCCCGATTTTGAAGGTCAACGCAACCCAGCGCTACCTCTCCGATGGGAAAGGGGCAGCGCGTTTCAGTCGCTGGGCCGAACAGGCCGACGTCCCCCACCAGGTCTTCGTTTCGAAAAACACCCAACCCTCGGGCTCCACGATCGGCCCGATTTCGGCGACCCGCCTGGGGATTGAAACCATCGACGCCGGTATCGGGCTGCTCTCGATGCACTCGGTGCGCGAAATGTGTGGCGCCCAAGATCCCCAGTACCTGGCGAAACTGGCGGCTGCGTTTCTTCAAGACCAGTAACTCGACCCTTCCTCTTGTCGCGCGTTGCTTACAGAAGTGTGGTGTACAACTTGTACAAGAAGTACAATAATTTCAGGACCTCAGTATCCCTATCGCAGTTCCGTAGCCATCAGAGTGACTACATTGCCGCGACCGAAGCTCGTCAGAATCCAGGCGCTACGCTCTCTCATGAGGAACTTATTGCCGAGCTAGGACTCTGACGGTCAGCGGCGTATGGCTTATCAGCTCCGCTATCATTGGTCGGTCGTAAAAGCATTTCGCAAGCTCGATAAAACCGTGGCACGACGCCTCTTGAAGGCGGTGGAGAAACTAGCCGAGAATCCCCGGCCACGGGGTTGCGCACGCCCGCTAGTTCGCGACGGTAAACCGCGTCCCGGTGTGCTGGGGGTTCTCGACCTCATCAATCAGTGCGATGGCGAAATCCTCGGCCGAAATAAACCGTCCCGCCGGATGATCCTTGTCTACCTGGTATTCGCCCGTGCGCTTGCCCGGTGCGATCTCCGGGGCCGGGGTCGCCATCGTCCAGTTCAGCCCCTCGGCTTGTTCGTACAGGTTGTAGACGGTCACAAACGTCTGCGATTCAGCCTTATAGGCTTCCGGGAAGTCGGGCGCATCAACTAACAAAGTGTTATCGGCGGCCTGCAGTGCACCAGCACCGCCGACGACGAGCATGCGTCCGGTCGGCGCGGCTTCAACGAGCGCTTGGTGGTTGGCGACGTCGTCGTCATAGGATCCGGTTCGACCCGAGACAACGGCAATGATGGTCACATCGACTTTCGGATCATTGATCACCTCGACCACTTTTGCGGTGTCGGAAAAATCCAGGGGGTTGGCGCCGTTGCGCGAGTAACCGGTGACCTGGTGGCCGCGGTTTTTGGCTTCTTCGATAGCGCGCGACCCGATCATGCCGGTGTCCCCAAGTACTGCGATGTGCATTGCATTCTCCATGAAGATTTGCTGGTATTTGCCTAGACACCAGGGTACCCGCCCACGCTGGCCGCGACTGCACTCCGTTCCTGTTGGCATGGGATCCGAGTGTCACTTGGGCGGTTGGATGACACAGGGTTGTTGAGTTACCCGGGTGCTATCAACTATTTATCGAAATGTAACCCCTCCGTTGATTGCCGGTCCTTCCGTTGCGGTGGCAGGCACCCTAAATTGAGAAGTGTCAGAACACTGACCGGAAGGCCCATTCGTCTATGCGAAGCGACACACGGGGCCGGTACGGTCCTTGGCCGCACGCAGGGCTTCGGGCCGACCGACCACCATCCGCGAATCGATGTGAGGACCGGCTGGAGTCCGCGCCCAACCAGTTCACTGCTGACGCTGAGTTCGACCTTGGGGAAGAGATCTCGAACCCGCGTCGCCAGCGCTACGAGTTGTGTTGTGCGCCATCCGCCGCTGTCCCGGTCTGGAGAAACTGTGGCCTCGCTCAATACCCCAACTGGCATCCCTGAAGACCTTGACGCTGCGGTAGCCACTGCCGTTGCCCAAAAGTCGTATGTCATAGACACCTCCGTGCTGCTGTCGGATCCCAAAGCAGTGCTGCGCTTCGCCGAACATGAAGTGATCATCCCAATCGTGGTGATTACCGAATTGGAAAAGAAACGCCACGACCCAGAGCTGGGCTATTACGCCCGCTCAGCGCTGCGGCTGCTCGACGAATTGCGGGTCCGCCACGGATCACTCAACCGGCCGATCCCACTCAATGACGACGGCGGTCACCTGCTGGTCGAACTGAACCACATCACCGAAACCGTGCTGCCGGCCGGCTTCCGCCAGGGCGACAACGACTCACGCATCCTGGCGGTGGCCAAAAACTTCGCCGATGAAGGCCGCGCGATCACCGTCGTGTCCAAAGACCTGCCGATGCGTGTCAAAGCCTCAGCGATGGGCCTGGACGCCGATGAATATCGCAACGAGTGGGTCACCGACTCCGGGTGGACTGGCCTGGCCGAAATTGCCGCCACCAAAGACCAGGTCTCGAGCCTCTATCACGGGGAACACATTGAGCTCGAGGACGCCAATGACCTGCCGACCAACACCGGACTGGTCATCTCCTCTGGTAACGGGTCAGCGCTGGGCCGAGTGAAAACCGATGCGACGGCGCAGAAATACGTCGAGGTCGTCCGCGGTGACCGTCAGGTCTTCGGATTGCACGGCCGCTCGGCCGAGCAGCGCCTGGCGATCGATATGCTGTTGGATCGGGAGTTGGGCATCGTCTCCCTGGGTGGGCGCGCGGGCACGGGCAAATCAGCGTTGGCACTGTGTGCTGGACTCGAGGCAGTCCTGGAGCGCCGCGAACACAAAAAGATCATCGTCTTCCGTCCCCTCTACGCCGTTGGTGGCCAAGAACTCGGCTACCTGCCCGGCAGCGAGGAAGAAAAGATGAATCCGTGGGGTCAGGCCGTCTATGACACGCTGGGCGCGCTCGTCAGCGAGAACGTCCTCAAAGAGGTCACGTCGCGCGGCCTGCTCGAGGTCCTACCGCTAACCCACATTCGCGGACGCAGCCTCCACGACGCCTGGGTGATCGTCGATGAGGCCCAGTCGCTGGAGAAAAACGTGCTGCTCACCGTCATGTCCCGAATGGGGCAAAACTCCAAGATCGTCCTCACGCATGACGTCGCGCAGCGCGACAATCTGCGCGTTGGTCGGCACGACGGCGTGGGTGCCGTCGTCGAAATCCTCAAGGGCAACCCACTGTTCGGCCACGTCACACTGACCCGTTCCGAACGCAGTCGCATCGCAGCCCTGGTGACCGAATTACTCGAGGAGCTCTAGGCCCAGCCTCAAGCACACAGAACGCTCACGCCCGTCGAGGTACTCCGAGTCGAGCGTGCACCGTATCCGCGGCATGCACCATCGGCGCCTCGGCGGGCTCCGGCAGCCCGGCCCAGCGCAATGGCGCGGTCATATTGCCGGTGGTTGTCGCTGAGTGTAATGACCACGGCTCGTGAAACACCGGTGTCCCCCATATGATGCCCGCACGCCGGTGGAACGCCGTCCAGCGGCCGGTAACACTTTCCACCAGCCGGGTGCGAGCTGACTCGGCCAGTGGCTCCCCGACCACGACGGACGCCGAAAACCAATCGTCGTCGATCAAGGACACCGGATGCGGCGTCCCAAATCGATACTCCCAGCGAGTGCCATCCACGGACACTTCGGAGCCCGAGCGCTGATACGGCAGCCCGATACTTCGCGCCGCCGCAGCGAACGATAATCGCGGAACGAACAGGCCAAGAAACCAAATGCCATCGCGCCCGTCTGCAGTGCGGACATACGCCCGGATATTCAGCTCTGGGAAGGCGCCCCACCCTGGAATCGGCAACCTCAGAGGTCCGCGAACATCGGTCATGCGAAACGGGGTGATGCCCACCCACGTCACCTCGCCCCACCGCTGGACCGTCAGTTCCTGGGGTACGAAAGCTTGGACAGTCGCCGGATCATATGCCCAATGCAGGAACGTCAGATACTCCCAGGTTTGAAAATTCCCCGGAAGCCCCACGTACCGATCAGGAATGCGTCCGCTCATCACCGGCTCCTCGTCACGTGAAGACTCGTTCTGAATGGTTTCCAGCCTATTGCCCAAACGGGAAGCTGGGTATTGGCGCAGGCGAGTTTAGTTTTTTAACTCAGTGTCCGCTATAATGGCAAGGTTGCGTCCTGACTCCAGATGGGTCGGGATGCTCGCACTAAGAACCTCCTGTTACGGAAATCCCGTGACCACCAGTCCAGAGGAGGTGGGTTCGCATGCGTGCATATGAACTAATGGTGATGCTCGATCCAGAACTCGACGAGCGTACCGTTGAACCAACTTTGCGTAAATACCTTGACAATGTGATCAAGGATGGCGGAACCGTTGACGAACTCGATGTATGGGGTCGTCGTCGCCTTGCCTATGAGATCCAGAAGAAAAACGAAGCAATTTATGCTGTCGTGAGCTTCAACGCTACTCCTGAGCAGGCTCAGGAACTGGATCGTCAGCTCGGTCTCAATGAGACCGTGATGCGCACCAAGATCATCCGTCCGGAAGATCAGAAAATTACCCTCTAAGTTTTAGTTCCACGACCCTGCTACTGCATTAGGAGCGCTTCATGGCCGGAGAACCATATATCACTGTGGTAGGCAACCTAGCGGGTGATCCGGAACTGCGGTTTACCGCATCGGGTCACGCTGTTGCTAACTTTACGATTGCTCAAACCCCACGATCCTTTAATCGCGAATCCAACCAATGGGTGGACGATGAAACCCTGTGGGTTCGTGCTTCCGTATGGCGTGAAGCGGCCGAAAACGTAGCAGAAACGCTGACCAAGGGTATGCGCGTCATTGCGCACGGTCGGCTGAAAGCTCGGTCATTCGAGACCAAAGATGGTCAACAACGGACCAACTGGGAACTCGAAGTAGATGAGATTGGCCCATCGCTGCGCTGGTCTACCGCACAGGTCAACCGTGCACCACGTTCCGGTGGTGGCGGCGGATTCGGTGGCGGTGGCGGCCAGCAAGGTAATGCCGGTGGCAACTGGGGTGGTGGCGCACCAGCCGGAGGCGGTTGGGGTGCACCAGGCGGCGGTCAGTCTGCACCGAGCAACGACCCGTGGGGTGGCGGAGGATCTGCCGGATCTTGGGATCAGGGCAACGATTCCCCACCACCGTTCTAAAACTTAAATTATTCATCATCGACCATCCCGCTTATCTTAGCGGGCTCCAGGTTATAGCTATAAAGGAGCACCAAGATGGCTAAGGCAGAAGTTCGTAAGCCGAAACCAAAACCGAATCCGCTGAAAACAGCGGAAATCGAATACGTCGATTACAAAGACGTCGCTTTGCTACGTAAATTCATCTCCGACCGCGGCAAGATTCGTGCACGTCGCGTCACCGGTGTAACCGTCCAACAGCAGCGCAAAATCGCCCAGGCAATTAAAAATGCCCGCGAAATGGCGCTACTGCCATACTCCGGTTCCGGCCGTTAAACCCTGAGGGAGAGAAACCATGGCAAATCAAAAAGTCATTTTGACCCAGGAGATCCCGAACCTCGGTTCGGCC
>CAZAAP010000062.1:0-10788 GCA_964482935.1 uncultured Enteractinococcus sp. | reverse complement strand
ACGTAGAAATCGAATACGAGCGCAACGGTGAACGCTACCAGTTCCTGCGTTGGGGGCAGACAGCATTCGACGACTTCAAAGTTGTCCCCCCGGGCATGGGTATCGTCCACCAGGTGAATATCGAATACTTAGCTCGCACCGTTATGACCCGTGAAGTCGACGGGGTCCTGCGTGCCTACCCAGATACTTGTGTCGGTACTGACTCCCACACCACCATGGTCAACGGCATGGGTGTCCTCGGTTGGGGCGTTGGTGGTATTGAAGCCGAAGCAGCCATGCTCGGCCAGCCAGTTTCTATGCTTGTCCCACGTGTTGTTGGATTCAAGCTCACCGGTGAGATCCCAGCCGGTGCAACTGCGACCGACGTTGTTTTGACCATCACTGAAATGCTCCGCAACCACGGTGTTGTCGGTAAATTCGTTGAATTCTACGGTGAAGGCGTCGGATCAGTACCGTTGGCGAACCGCGCGACCATCGGGAACATGTCGCCAGAGTTCGGCTCCACCGCTGCGATCTTCCCAATTGACCAGGTCACCTTAGATTACCTCCGCCTGACCGGGCGTTCTGAGGAGAACATTCGTCTTGTCGAGGCTTACACGAAGGAACAAGGTCTCTGGCACGACCCATCCAAGGAAATCGAGTTCTCAGAGTACATGGAACTGGATTTGTCTACCGTGGTTCCTTCCATCTCCGGTCCACGCCGTCCTCAGGACCGCATCACCTTGGACGACTCGAAAGACCAGTTCCGTAAAGACATCCACGACTTCGCCGATACCGACGAAGCCGGCAAAGGTCGCCCGTCTCGCACCGCCGAGGTAAAACTCGACGACGGCCGCGAATTCGAACTGGATCACGGCAAGGTCGCTATTGCTTCGATCACCTCCTGTACCAACACCTCGAACCCATCGGTCATGATGGCTGCTGCAGTTTTAGCGCGGAACGCTGTCAGCAAGGGCCTGACCTCAAAACCATGGGTGAAGACTTCTGTTGCTCCAGGATCTCGCGTGGTCACCGAGTACTATGAGAAATCCGGTTTGATCCCAGATCTGGAAGAACTCGGTTTCTCCATCGTGGGATACGGTTGTACCACCTGTATCGGTAACTCCGGGCCTCTGGCTCCCGAAATCTCCAAGACGGTGAACGAGCATGATCTTGCTGTCACTTCGGTCCTCTCAGGTAACCGTAACTTCGAAGGCCGTATTAACCCAGACGTCAAGATGAACTACTTGGCTTCGCCACCGTTGGTTGTCGCCTACGCACTGGCCGGCACGATGGACTTTGACTTTGAAAACGAACCACTGGGTCAGGACTCCGAAGGCAACGACATTTACCTGGTAGACATCTGGCCAGATCCGACCGAGGTCGAGGAGATCATCGGCCAGTCGATCGACACCGAAATGTTCACCGAAGAATACTCGACGATCTTTGAGGGTGACCACCGCTGGAAGGGCCTCGATACCCCAGAAGGCAGCACCTTCGCCTGGGACCCACAGTCTACCTACGTCCGCAAACCACCCTACTTTGAGGGCATGACCCTGCAGCCGGAACCCGTCCAGGATGTTTCTGGTGCACGCGTGCTGTTGAAACTAGGCGACTCCGTTACCACTGACCACATTTCGCCAGCCGGTGCCTTCAAGTCCGATACACCAGCCGGTCAGTACCTGCTGGAAAATGGTGTTGCGCGTAAAGATTTCAACTCCTACGGCTCTCGCCGTGGTAACCACGAAGTCATGATCCGCGGTACCTTTGCCAACATTCGCATCCGGAACCAGATGCTAGATGGTGTTGAAGGTGGATTCACTCGTGACTTCACCCAAGATGGTGGTCCACAAAGCTACGTCTACGATGCAGCCATGAACTACCAAGAAGCCGGCACCCCGCTGGTTGTTCTCGGTGGTAAAGAATACGGCTCTGGTTCTTCCCGTGACTGGGCAGCCAAGGGCACCGCCCTGCTCGGCGTCAAAGCCGTCATCACCGAATCGTTCGAACGCATTCACCGCTCGAATTTGATCGGTATGGGTGTGCTCCCGCTGGAATTCCCAGCCGGCGAATCCGCAGATTCGCTGGGTCTTGAGGGTACCGAAACCTTCGACATCTCCGGTATTTCGGAGCTGAACAACGGTACCACTCCACAGACCGTCCACGTCACCGCGACCAAGGAAGATGGCACCAAGGTTGAATTCGATGCGAGCGTACGCATTGACACCCCTGGTGAAGCCGACTACTACCGCAACGGTGGTATTTTGCAGTACGTCCTCCGTCAGATGGCTGCTAAGAACAAATAAGCAGCAGCGTAACTGATACGTCAAAATTCTTGACAGCATTATGGCCCGGACCCCGCAGTGGGTACCGGGCCATAATGCTGTTCAAAGCAGATCAAACCTGACGGTAGGATTACTACCGGGCCGATTACCCTGCCCTCTATCCCTAGGAGTCTCGTGAGCATTATTCGTATGTACCACACCGCTGAGGGCGCACAACGCCCCACTCACTACCGAGAAGCGTGGTGGGAACAAGAAGTCGGGGAATTTGTGCTCCATCACGGCGAAGTCGGTGACACTGGGACCACTACGGTTGAAAAGGTGGCCGACGAGACCGAAGCAGTCACTCTGCTAGCTTCCTTCGAGCAGCAGAATACTGCTGATGATTATGTGGAGGCAGATGACGTTGCGCATGAAACCTTCACGGTCAAGATCGGATTCAAAGGAACAACACCCACCCAGATTGAAACCGCTAATGCTGAGAAGTTCAGTATCGAATACTCAGGGATGCTTGGCTGGCGTGGCTTGGGGACCGTTGATGAGTGGCAAACACCCGACGCCGACCAGGCCTTTAGCATTCCAGTACATACGGTGCACCGCGGCAAAGCTACAAAATTGGCGCACGAGGCGTTGAAAAAGACCGATTTTCGTGCCGACCGGATGCGGATTGAACGAGGCTAATTCATGCAGTATCGTCGCGTAGGACATTCTGGGCTGGTTGTCTCAGCCGTCGGATTCGGATGTAATAATTTAGGTCGGCCGAATTCTGCCACCGAGGAAGCGCACGAAGCGATACGGGTCGTCAAAGCTGCCGTGGATGCGGGTATCACATTCTTCGATACCGCAGACGCCTATGGCAAAACTCCAGGACTGTCTGAACAGTATCTCGGCCAAGCGCTTCGCTCTGATCGGGCTAACGTCGTCATTGGTACAAAGTTTGGCATGGATATGAAAGGTGCCAACGGTGCTGACTTCGAGGCGAGGGGATCGCGACGCTATATCATCACCGCGGTGGAGGCTTCGTTGCGACGACTTAATACCGAATACATTGATCTTCTGCAGTACCATACGCCAGATCCGCTGACACCAGTTGATGAAACCTTAGCAGCCCTTGAGCATCTCATAGCGCAGGGCAAAGTGCGGTACATCGGCCATTCCAACTTTGCCGGCTGGCAGATTGCTCAGGCCGAATACGTGGCCCGGGAGTTGGGCAGCCAACGGTTTATTTCTGCTCAGAATCATTACAATCTGATGGATCGAAGAGCTGAATTGGAAGTGCTCCCTGCCGCTCGTGCGTTCAACCTTGGAGTGTTTCCCTACTTCCCGTTGAATAATGGCCTTCTGACCGGTAAATACACGCCGCGTGGGGGACCGGAGGGTTCACGCCTTTCGTACGTGCGTCAACACATGGTCAGTAATGCGGACTGGGACCAGTTGAACCGGTTTGCGCAATTTGCTGACGAGCGGGACATTAGCCCAGTGGAGGCAGCGTTCGGCTGGTTAGCTGCCCAGAAACCGGTGGCATCAGTCATTGCTGGAGCGACGCGGGTCGAACAAGTGGAGCAGAATGCTCAGGCCATGGCGTATGAGCTCACTGAGCAAGATTTGCGTCTGCTGGATGATATCTTTCCACCGGCCAAGAAGATTGCATTGTACTAGCCACCGATTCGATAGAAAGAGCTCTACTATCACTACGACATTTGATATCGCACTAACGCTCGGCTCGATCGCGCTGATCGGGCTTATGGCATGGTCGGTGTGGAGCCTGACAAGGTCCCCGCTCAACGGGGTCCAACGCCTCTGGTGGGTATTGGCGGTATTCATCCTGCCGGGGCTTGGGTCGATCGCGTGGTGGTGGTGGATTAAACGCTATTACCCGCGCCGAAAAGCCGAAGATCCCACATGGGATCCGGCTGCCACACCGGCGGTGCAGCAGCCGGGTAGCCGGCCACGTCCAAGCCGTGGACGTTACACCAATCCACGGGATTAGTCGGTTATGCTGGCTCTACCTTAACGAGAATCCAACCATTTTCGATCGCTGTGGTATGACGGGTCAGCGGGCGTTGCGCGGGACCCGCAACGGCGTCGCCGGTAGTTTTATCAAAGTTTGAGGCATGACACGGGCAGATAAACGGTGCTGAGGGGTCGTCGTCATTGACTCCAACTACGCAGCCTTGGTGGGTGCATACCGCAGAATAGGCATGCACAGTGTCGTCGTTTTCTCGATAGATCAACACTTGGTTGGCGCCCACAGCGAGTTGAATCGAATCCCCAGGTGGTAAATCCTCGAGGGCGATAGCCTGCGTTAGGAGGCCCCCGGAGAATGATTCTTGTTCAGGTGTGGGGGTGCAGGCGGCCAACGTGGCAGCGGCGGTGGCAGCGCCACTCACAGCTAAAAAGGTGCGACGCGTGGGGGAGTTCTTACAGCAGCTCATTATGTGCTCACTCGTATGGTTCTGGGCAGTATTGAAAGGCCTATGACTTATGGATCGAGGGGTTCCGGATCCAAAAGGGCGACCGTAATGACCGCCGAGGTAGCCTGCACCTGCCATGGACGGGCCCCGAGATCCAGCAGGCGCCGCTCCACAGACTCCGGGGTAATGGGTTCCGGCGGACGCCAACACAGCTCTCGGAGAGTTTCTGGAAGCAACAGATTTTCCAAGGGCATGCTCTGTTCTTCAGCAACCCTGGCGAGCCGTTTCCTGCTGGTCTGGAGACGGCGTGCAGCCAGCGGATCTTTTTCCCGCCATGCTTTGACTGCGGGTGGGGCCTGGGATGATACGCGCATCGGTGGGACCTTATCAGGATCCTCGGCCATCTTGACTCCGTCCTGGACTGCCTGCAGCCAGCGGCGAGCATCCTTAGCAGCAACACGACGCCGCATTCTTGGAATCTTCATCAATTGCGGAACCGTCCGAGGCTTCGCCTTCGCTACGGCAACTAGTGTGCGGTCATTGAGCAACTTTCCTGGAGGCAGGTCGCGAGATTTTGCGAGTTTCTCACGTGTGGTCCACAAGGAGCGGACGATTGCTAGTGTGCGACGATCGCTGATCTCGTGGATACCCGAGGTCTTGCGCCACGGATCTTTTCGGGGTGGTTTCAAGGGGCGCGCCAGGAGCGCATTGAATTCCTCGTAGGCGATCTCAAGTTTATGGTCACTGTCGAGTTCTTGGATCATAGCGTCACGAAGTTCATGGAGCAGCTCGACATCGAGCGCTGCATAGTTGCGCAGATCCTCAGATAACGGTCTAACAGACCAGTCAGCGGCGGAATGTTCCTTCGCGAGTGTGACGTTGAGCTTACGTTCTAACAGGGCCGCTAAACTGACCCTTGGGTAACCGAGCAGTCTACCGGCCAGTTCTGTATCAAATAATTGGTCCGGCCACAGACCGGCCTGACGTAGGGATGGTAGATCTTGGATAGCGGCGTGCAGAATCCATTCGACCCCCGCCAAGGCGTCTTGAATCGGTTGAAGACTATCTAACGACTCGGGATCTATGAGCCAAATAGTATCGCCATCGCGCTTGAGCTGGATCAGAAAAGCTCGTTGCCCGTATCGGTAACCGCTGGCTCGTTCAGCGTCGACGGCAACTGGTCCAGTACCTGCCCGAAGTTTCTCGGCTGCGTGTTGCAGCTGGGACGGTGTGTCAATGACCGATGGTATCCCCCCGGCGGGTCGCTCTAGAAGAACGGGCGCAGGGTCCTGCGATGCAATATCTGGGGTCTCGGCGGCACGCTGAGATTCCTCGGAATCACCTGCCGTGAGATGGGCGCTTGAAATTGTTATTTCCTTCGATGTGGGTTGATTGGGATCACACCCTCGGTCACGGGCGGTAATCCGGCGAACGTGCAGACCATATCACTCCATGCCGTTAAGTGCCTATCGAGATGGTCCCCGGCGGGAGTCCAGGATGCACGCAACTCTAAGTCTATCGTCTCGACTTGTTGATCAAGCATGCCGAAACCTTGTGACAGAACTCTGCTAGCTGTGCCACCGGGCTGGCGATAAGTAGCCTCGGCATGATCAAGAGCTTCGACCATCCACGTCCACGCGACTTCAGAGACGAGAGGATCTTCGCCCAGATCCGACTCGAGACGGGTTTTAATATACGTGACGATGCGAAAGTTCCCATCCCACACTTCGGAATACTGCGGGTCGTAGAACATGATGAATCGACCAACAGCTAGCGCATCTCCATTGGAAGCGGGAACATCCGCAGACATTGCCACCGCATATGGCGCCAATCGAGCTGGCGCTGGGACCTCGTTGAGTTCCACCTCGTCGCGCGTAACGGCTTGCCGCAGCTGGTCAAGAGCCAGTCGGAATGTCTGCGGGGCGGCCTGCAAAGCTTGCGCATGAGACTGTTGTGGATTCACACTCTCAGATTAAACCCCTACTTGAAGGATTTTGTGGACGGCACGCCGAAAACATGCTACTGAGAAATTATTCTTCTGATTTTGTCAAATTCAGACTCAACGAGTTAATGCAGTAGCGCAGGTCTGTCGGGGTGTCGAATCCTTCGCCAGCAAAAACGTGGCCCAAATGCGATTCGCAATTTGCGCAGCGGACTTCTACACGAGTCATGCCCAGTGATGAATCCTCAACATAGACGATGCGTTCATTTTCTGTCGGGGCATAGAACGAAGGCCAACCGCAGCGGGCATCGAATTTGGTTGTGGATGAAAAAAGCTCTTGACCGCAAGCTCGACACGAATATACGCCTGCTTCTTCCGTCTCCCAATATTCACCGGTGAACGGGCGTTCCGTGCCGGCTTTCCGAAGGACTTGGAAGGCTTCGGGGCTCAAGCGTTCGCGCCACTGCTCTTCAGAGAATGACCGCGCCTCATCCGGGGCTAGTGGTTGATTCGATGACTGTGAAAAATCTGATGTGCTTGTCATAGAGTCAATCTATCCGGCGATAGTTGGGTGGCGCCACCCTTTTGCCTGACTGCAAAACTTCTCATACGCAATCAGGCGAAACGGCCGCGACCGGCTAGCGAAATCGACCGGTAGGCACCACAATGTTAGACATGGGTGACAACAACCTGTCGAATTTTGTCCGCACATCATTTCGTTGCACCCAAAACCGAGGTGCAAAACGCACCATCCGATGGTCAGCTGTTGGCGCCATCACCGGCGCTCTGGCAGGCACCGCACTTGCGGCCATTCCCACCCTGGCTTCGATTTTTGCTCGCACTGTTGTCACCCCTGATCCACACCCTGCCGAAGATGTGCGGATCTATCGCTACTGTCCGTCACGAGACTACAAAACCCCCAACCTCATTGAACTGGCAATTACCAACCAAACAACGGTGCGGGGACAATACGCGCTTGTCTTCCACGAAAATCACGGTGTAGCGCGCATCGGTGAAATCGTGTCGGTTGACCGCAAGCAGCAGACTGTCACACGGGTAGTCGAAGAGATATACAGCGGTGACCTTTCCCGAGCGGTACGCGGTCGCTGGGCTGGCTTTGTCTGGCCCACCCCTCGAGAAGCCGGCTATGTGTATGAAGATGTATGGATTCCCGTAGACAACGGTCTTGCACCCGCCTGGTTTATTCCACCGTTACGTCAAACGCAACACCACAACACGTGGATGATTACTGTCCACGGGCGTGGTTCGAAGCGAAACGAAGGGCTGCGCATGATGGGCACAGCTCAGCGCATGGGTATGCCAGGGTTATTAGTGTCGTATCGCAATGACGGTGAGGCACCCGATGCTCGCGATAAACGTTATGGATTAGGCGCAACTGAATGGCCAGATATTGAAGCTGCGATTCTATATGCGCTAAACAACGGCGCGACGTCCGTTGTGCTTGCTGGTTACTCCATGGGGGGAGCAGTGAGTTTACAACTAGTTCATCGATCATCGCTGGCTCGTTATATTCGTGGACTCGTACTCATCGGACCGGTGATTGACTGGTTGGACGTGCTACGCCATCAAGCTCGGATTAATCGCCTGCCTCATCCTGCTGGCAAGCTAGGACAGTTGCTCATTGAGTCCTCCTGGGGCGGCACCATCACTGGGCTTGCAGCCCCAGTAGATCTACGCCAGCTCGACTGGGTGAGTCGTGCAGCTGATCTGACGCATCCGATTTTGATCCTGCATTCCCAAGACGATGATTTCGTGCCGATAGGACCATCTGAGCAACTGGCGCGTAAGAATCGTCGTCTGGTTAGTCTCATTCGGTTCCAGGAGGCTCAGCACACCCGGGAGTGGAACGTTGATCCAGTGCGCTTCGAATCGGCTGTACTGACTTGGTTACACGTGCTGCTCAATGGCGTATCGCATCCCCGGCTCAGCCTGGCCGGCTCGATGACTGCTGAATGATGGACAAACCTCTATAATGGAGGCATTCGATTTACCCCTAACGCCCGTTGTAGTCAACGGGAGAGGAGTTCTACACAGTGGCAGGTCACTCAAAATGGCACACGACGCGACACAAAAAAGCTGCGTTAGATGCTAAACGCGCCAAGATGTATGCCACCCACATCAAAGCTATCGAGGTCGCAGCCCGTGCAGGCGGTGCGGACCTCGACGGCAACCCTGCGCTAGAAGTCGCCGTCACGAAGGCCAAAAAACAATCTGTGCCCAACGACAACATTGACCGGGCAATCAAACGTGGCGCAGGTTTAACCGGTGAAGTCATTGACTATGCCGAAATTATGTATGAGGTCCGTGGACCTGAAGGTTCCGCTCTTCTGGTGGAATGTCTCACAGATAACCGCAACCGCGCCGCATCTGAGGTCCGCGCTACAGTGACACGCAACGGCGGTTCGATGGCCGACCCCGGTTCGGTTGCTTTTATGTTTGAGCGCCGAGGCGTGGTCCGCGTCCCAGCCGAAGACTACGACGAAGATGATGTAATGATGGCAGTGATCGAAGCCGGCGCGGAGGAAATTATTCGCTCAGGTACGGTTTTCGAAGTCATCTCTGACCCCTCTGAGGTCCAGAAGGTGGCACAAGCCCTAGACGAAGCTGACATCAAATACGACTCCGATGATGTCGAATTCTTCGCAGCAATGAAAGTTGAACTCGACGCCAAATCGGCGCGCTCTTTCATTCAACTGTGGGATGCTATCGAAGAACTCGACGACGTACAAAACGTCTACGCCAATGTCGAGATCTCAGCTGACGTCCTCGACGAAATGGCAGCACAGGACGCCTAAGTGACCACCAACGGCGTCCACTCACAAGCACCAACAGGGCTACGCGTCTGCGCGGTTGATCCGGGACTTACCCGCTGCGGCATCGCCGTCGTCGACATCGCAGCAAACCGTCGCGCGAAACTCGTCGCCGTTACGGTTGTCGGCAGCCCGGGCACAGAACCGATCGGTCATCGGTTATCCATCATTGATCAAGCCATGGACGAATGGCTCGCCGCTTATCAACCTGATCACCTGGCTGTGGAACGGATGTTTGCACAACACAACACCCCGACCGTAATGGGTACTGCGCAAGCTTCGGGGGTCGCTATCGCAGCAGCTGCCCGACGAAACATCCCCACCGCCTTGTTGACGCCATCCGAAGTCAAAGCAGCCGTGACCGGGTCCGGCACCGCAAATAAACAACAAGTCACTGCCATGGTGACACGCATCTTAGGGATCGACACCCCACCAAAACCAGCAGATGCCGCTGACGCAATCGCCATTGCGATCGCTCATGCCTGGCGCGGGGGGCTTTTCGGACGAGGCCTGGACACTGGCAAGTTGACCAGTCCAGCGAAAGCCTCCAAGTTTGTGGCCGAACCAACCAGCCTCACGCCCGCCCAGAAGCTCTGGCTCGCAGCGGAAAAGCGCTCAAAATAAGCCATATACGACGTCCGTCAAGTAGCCGGAGCGTATAATCACGTGAAAATGATGGTCCATAAACCATCTGAGGGAGACAATATGATCTCGTCGCTAACCGGCGAAATCCAACACATCGGGCTCGATAGCGCTGTCATTACTGTAGCCGGTGTCGGCTACATGTTTTCGGCCAGTCCCAACACCCTGTCAGCCTTACGACGGGGAAATGAGGTCACAGTTCAAACGCAGCTGTTGATCCGTGACGACAATCCAGTGCTTTACGGCTTCAGCACGGCGGATGAGCGCGAAATTTTCGAAATTATGATGAGCGTTTCGGGGATCGGTCCCCGCATTGCGCTGGCGGTGTTATCCGTCTTTAATCCTGACGAAGTACGGCAACATATCGATCAACAGGATGACAAAGCCTTTACTAAGGTTCCTGGGATTGGCCCGAAATCTGCCCGCCGCATCATACTGGAATTATCGGGCAAACTAGTGCCTCGAGAAGAGCCAGACCAGGCATCTCCAGCGAGCCCCCAACATAAAGAGCCGTCATGGAAAGAGCAGGTCCAACAAGCACTTATCGGTCTGGGATGGAACGAAAAGGACGCGCTGAAAGGCATCGCCAATGCGTTGGAAGCCAATCCAGCCCTGCTCGAGTCCGAAGACGTCTCAGCTGCATTGCGCGCAACCCTACAAAATCTTGGCGAAGGCCAAAGAAGGCAACGGCTCTAATT
>CAZAAP010000061.1:0-10922 GCA_964482935.1 uncultured Enteractinococcus sp. | reverse complement strand
GTCGTATGTTTGGCGGTAACGCACCTGATCCTGAAGAAATTCAACGAGCAATGCAACAGTTCGGGGCCTCGGGAATGCCCTTTGATCCATCTATGATGGATCCGCAGATGATGCAAAACATCATGGCACAGTTCCAATCAATGATGGCCTCCTCGGATGAGGATGGTCCCGTCAAATGGGACTTAGCGAAGCAAACCGCCCGGCAGTCCATTGCCGGCCAGGATCCTTCGGTGGGGTCTTTTGCCGCAAAAGAAATTGACGACGCACTGAGAATTGCTGACACTTGGCTGGATCAAGCCACAACCATTGAGGCTGCAAATGTTCCGGTCGTGGCATGGTCGCGCGCCGAATGGGTTGAAGCGACCATGGAAAATTGGCGGGAAATGACCGAGCCGGTTGCCGTTTCTTTGTCCGAAGCTCTGACTCGTGCAATGACTGAACAGTTGCCTGGGCAACTACCCGAAGAATTCCAAGCCGCATTTGGACAGATGCAACCCATGATGAAGAACCTGGGTGGTTCGATGTTTGGGCTGCAATTGGGCCAGGCAATAGGCGAACTAGCACAGGAAGTTCTCTCAGGTACCGACACTGGGGTCCCTATCGCAGGCAAACGCATGGCCATGCTACCGGTGAATATCGAAGAATTCGGTGACGGACTGTCAGTTGAGCCCGATCAGATCCGCATCTATCTGGCCCTACGTGAGGCTGCCCGCATGCGTCTCTTCGCAAATTCGCCGTGGCTTGCTCGCGATCTTATGGCGATGGTCCAACAGTATGCAGCGGGCATCAGTATCGATGTTTCCGCGATTGAAGATGCCGTTCAGACACTCGACCCGATGGATCCAGAATCTATGAATCAGATGTTCTCGGGTTCAATGTTTATTCCCGAACCCGAAGGCGCTCAGAAGGCTGCAATTGAACAACTCGAAACGATCTTGGCGCTCATCGAAGGCTGGGTGGATGTAGTTGTCACGGAAGCTGCGAAACCACTGGAGTCCGCCGAGGCGTTGCGCGAGATGATTAATCGTCGTCGCGCAGCTGGTGGCCCTGCCGAGCATGCTTTTGGTTCGCTGGTTGGACTGGACCTGCGGCCGCGCAGGTTGCAAGACGCAGCCAAACTGTGGACGATCATTCAAGAGTCTGAAGGAACAGAGTATCGAGACGCCATTTGGGAATCCCAACTACGTTTGCCGACCGAAGAAGACCTCGATGATCCTGAGGGATATGTCAAACGTCGTGAGACCGCTGATGAGCAATCAGCGAGCCTTGATGACGATTTGAAGAAGCTTCTTGAAGGTGGCTTCGACGAAGACTAATCATAAGCGTTAGGGAACAACGTATCCTGTCCGCGATGCTGGGCGAACGTGGCCCCCTCTAAAAAGGCATCAGCTTCAGCCATCCTGGGATAGCGCCGGGTGAACTCCTGGAACTCTTTGCCATGCCCTGCATGTTTGAGGTGCGCCAATTCATGTACGAGCACGCCATCAATAACCCATTGGGGCATACCGCGCAGCATCGTGGAAATGCGAATGGCACCAGTCGTCGAGGTGCAGGACCCCCATCGTGTCGTTTGACGCTCCGACCAAACCACCGAGGTGGGGTGGACCTCAGCCTTGAGCCAGACCTGAGCAAGGTGCACTGCGCGATCAAATAGCTCCGGATTCGATTGGAAGCGCTGGCCTCGGCGTTGCCGAGTTTTGACTTTTGCAATCAGACCGCGCGCCGAACGAACGATGTCCGTGTCTTTCATATTCATGGGCACGGACAGCTGGATCATCCCATCACGCACCGAAGCGGAAATGGTCTTCCTACGGCGGGTAGAGGCGATCAGCCGGATAGGTTCTCCATCAATCTCTACGACCGATGCGATACGACCGCCAGATAGCTGCTCAATATTCTCACGTACTAAAGTCGAAATAGTGTTCATGCCTTTCATGCTGCCGCATTGCCGTGGTCGTATAGCGACCGCAGTGCATCGCTGTGGATAACGCGGCAATCCTCGGAGTACTGTGGAAAACGAGTACCCCGCTATACCCAGATAGCACATCATGGTAACACCTTGAAACGCTGAGGAGTCACCATGCAAATCAATCCTGGGCTGTCGGTCACCCATGTGTCAGCTAGCCATATTCAAATCGGTTCGGGCTTTCGTGCGTTAGAGCTCACTGGTATCACTGGACCGGTGGTCGACTTCATCAGACACCTGCGTAGTGGAGTCGTAGACGGCCACGAATACCAGGTGGCTAAGCAATGCCAGCTCAATGAGTTCGACTACCACCTGCTGCTGACCAGACTTCGTCCGGTGTTGGTTTCGACTCCAGGCCCAGAGTTCTTCGTGTATAGCGAGGATCCGGATCATCGTGGCAGCCTGGCCCGGTTGGGCTGTGTCACTCCGGTCTTCTCGCGAGGCAAACTGCAGGGCCTGGCTGCACAGGATCGTCAGCAATTCCAGACTCAACGTTATGGAGCTGCCTTGCAAATCTTTGGGCTCGGCAGGACCGGTACGGCCTTAACGAAGATTCTGCAGAACTCAGGTATTGGTCACCTCAATGTGTGGGATTCAGCCCGAGTCACAGGCAACGATATCGGTACAGGTCTCCTGGAACAAGACATAGGACAGATCCGATCCCTGGCAGTGGCTACCGCATGTAATCCCACCAACAGTCGCCCGGCGGTCCATCCCACGGGCTGGTTAAAACCGCCCGACCTGGCAACGCTAGCGACCGTCCACATCACTTTGGGAGCGGCCCATCTGGAAACTGTCGAACAGGCAAAACAGCAAGGCCATCCATATCTAGCCGTGGTGGTTCGTGACGATGAGATCGACATTGGGCCTTGGGTAGTCCCTCAGGCGACTGCCTGTCCGTTGTGCTTAGATCATTCTGGCTCCAGCACGGCGCAGACTCAGCGTGCCGCCGCACTCTATACCAGGGGTGGCGGAATTGAAACCGTGGCAGGAGCACACCTGGTCGCAGGACTCGTCGCCACCGATGTACTAGCCATGGTGGACTCGCAACAATTACGTCAACAGGTGCCGAAAACGAAATACGGCATGGTCCCTGGCCTGCAGCTGAATACGTTTACCCGGGTACATTTAGCTAACGGATGGGTGCAGACCTTTACGATCGACTCGCTGCCGGGTTGCTGCGTGGCACATCACGAGCCGAGGATTGCCAATACGTCGGCACCGTAACGTTCTAGCTTCTTTGGACCGATTCCCGGCAGCTGCCGTAGTTGTTGAAGATCGGCAGGCATTTTCTCGGCTATCGCGACAAGGGTTGCGTCGGTAAACACAACAAAGGCCGGCACCTTATCGACGGTCGACACTGTTTTACGCCAACTAACTAATTTATCGAAGACGTCCTGATCATAGGTGGGCGGACACTCCTGACAACGGCCAATCTTTCGCTCCGCGCCGGTTGATAGGATTTCACCACAGGTGCGGCATTTTGCGACCTTGGCCCCTCGAGGGCGTGTCTGACGTGAGGTCGAAGTGGCGGAAGTCTGCGTTTTGGGGGCCCGAATTGCCTGGAGGAACCTTGAAGGACGCCGGCTTGCTCGACCACCCGCCGAGCGAGATAGCGACCACGATAAAAACAATCTCGTCTTTGCTCGAGTAATACCAACATAAAACAGCCGTCGTTCTTCGTCCACGTTCTTGTCTTCGGTCGCAAAGCTGATAGGCATGAGACCATCAGTCAGTCCAACTAGAAAGACACTCTCCCACTCCAGACCTTTCGCGGAGTGAATCGAAGCCAGCGTTACTCCGTCCATGACGGGAGCATGCTGATGGGACGCCCGCTCGTCCAGTTCGGCGACGACCACGTCTAAAGTCACCTGGTCGCCACGTGCCTCCACTAGGTCTTCGGCGAGATTGACGATGGCATTGAGCGATTCCCAACGTTCCCGCACCGCCCCTGATTGCTGTGGCGCTACAGGGGTGTACCCCAGTGATGCCAAGACGTCTTTGATTCGGGTAACCACATCGCCTCCGGCCACCCCTTCCGCGGACTTGGCAGCGGCCCGAAGCTGGAGAATCCCATCGCGAACTTCTCTGCGATTGAAGAACCGCTCCGCACCGCGCACTTGATACGAAATTCCAGCGTCACTGAGGACTTGCTCATAGGTAGCAGACTGGGCGTTCGTACGAAATAGTATGGCCATATCCGAGCCTTTGTGACCGGTTGTCAGCAGCTGTTGAATCTGCTCGGCGACCCATTCAGCTTCCGCCTGATCATGAGTGCATTCGGCAAAGACAGGCGCAGGGCCAGATTCGCGCTGAGAAACTAGTTCGAGCGGCTCGGGCCACCGCGGCATTCCTGTCCGATGCGCTTTGGTACGTTCCAGGAGCAGCCTATTCGCCAGCTCCACGATCTGAGGTGTAGAGCGGTAATCTCGGATCAGTTTAATCTGCGTTGCCTCAGGGAATTCTTGCCCGAAGTCCAACAAAAAGTCAGCGGTTGCACCAGTAAAGGAATAAATCGTCTGCGAAGTGTCCCCTACTACGCACAGATCATCCCTGTCCCCTAACCAAGCTTTCAATAAGCGGTACTGCAGCGGAGAGACGTCCTGGAACTCGTCCACTAAAAAGATTCGATACTGTTTGCGAACCGTAGCAGCGATGCGAGGCTCCGACTCCAAAATGCCAACCGTGATCAATAAGACATCTTCAAAATCGATCAAACCGCGATCAGATTTGAGGTCCTCATAGGCTTGAAATAACCGAGTAACGGCTATTAAATCCCAACCGGCTGGCATGAGTCGATGACTGGCCTGCTGGTGATAGGTCTGCGGTGTGAGCATATTGAATTTCGCCCATTCGATTTCTCCAGCGAGATCTCGAATCGTGGCTTTATCGGTGCTCATTCGCAACCGTTGGGCCGCCTCCATGATGAGGTGGGTCTTGTGTTCTACTAATCGTGGCATATCGCCACCGACGGCATGTTGCCAAAAATACTGCAATTGACTCAATGCGGCGGCGTGAAAAGTCCTGGCCTGGACCCCGTGAGCACCCAAGTCTCGAAGTCGCGAGCGCATTTCGGCTGCTGCTCGCGCGGTAAATGTCACTGCGAGCACATTGTAGGGGTTGTAGACGCCCGTGGCGACCCCGTAGGCGATACGGTGAGTTATCGCACGAGTCTTGCCGGTGCCAGCACCGGCAAGAATTCGGACTGGTCCGTGCAGGGCGGTCGCTGCTTGGCGCTGTTCGGCGTCAAGACCAGCGAGAATATCTTCTGGGTTTTGCAATCTAGTTCTCTAAGGTTCTGGGTTGGGGCAATGGTCCACCGTACCAGTGGCTGAGCAAGTGGTGTGCAATCGAAGAGGCTCCGGGGATAAACAGGCGACCGTTTTCAACTTCGTCACGGAGTTCCGCACGACTAAACCATCGCACATCGGCAAGTTCTTCCAGATCGGCGGCAGCGTCTTCAGGACGAGTGGTGTGACCGATGAAGCCGAGCATCAGCGACTGGGGGAACGGCCAGGGCTGTGACCCCATATATTTCACGCCATCAACGACAACCTGGGACTCTTCATAGACTTCTCGTTTCACGGCAGCCTCAAGAGATTCCCCGGGTTCCACGAATCCAGCTAGGGCCGAATACCGTTTATTACCCCACGCTTTATTGTTGCCAAGTAAAGCGCGGTCGTGGGGGTCGGTGATGAGCATAATGACGGCGGGGTCGGTTCGCGGGTAGTGTTCAGAACCATCTTCAGGACAGACCTGTACCCATCCCGAGGATTTGTATTGGGTTCTGGTTCCACACCGAGGGCAGTGCCTATGGGCTTTGTGCCAGTTCGCTATGGCTACCGCAGATACAAAAATACCGACGTCACGATCGTCTAGGCCCGCTGCCACATCAAAGACTCCGAGCCAATCAATATAATCGGGTCGCTCCACGCTGGCACCGCCGACTTCCGGATCTTTCAGTGTCGGGGCGACAGCCTGTGAATTAGCCACTAACAGGATGATTTCTACGTGATCAGTGGTGGGCTCGACGAACTGGCTGTGTTGGGAGCGATGGTGAGCCGATCGTCCGAGGTAGACGGCGTCGTCAGGGAGCTCGCCGTCGGGAGCTGCTAACACGATCTGGCCAGCGGAGACGGGCACTGTTCGACCGTGTAACCAGAGAATTCTAGTGTTCGGACGCTCCCATAGCTGGGTCAACCAGGTCTCGTCATCACGGAGTTCGGTGCCACGATCGACATCATCGCGGGCCAGTGGCAATCGTCCAAGATCGGGCAGCATATCCATAATTTCCAGCTTAGTCTGCCATCAAGTTTTTCGACTCACCATTGCTGTGCTCAACAACCGGATCGGATCCCGCGTAAGGTAGATGTGATGAAACGTACCGCCATGGAACTCGCTGCACTGGCCTCGGCCGCCATGCCGGGGCTTGATATTGTCCAAGCCGCCGCGTCACCTGACGATCCGCGTGCCTTCGACTCAGCCATTGTGACTGACACCGACAATAATCACTGGCGCGTGCGTTCTCCGCGGCATTCTCAGGCTGCGTTCCGGTTGGAAACCGAAATCCAAGTGCTGTCAGGCTTTACACCGGCTATCAGAGCACACCTACCATTTCGCGTTCCATCGGTAGCCGGTGCGGTTCAGATTGACGGACTGCGCACATTTATCTATCACCAGATGCCGGGCAAGCCGGTGGACCTGGATACGATCACTCGGGCTGAAGCTCAAACAATTGATGACATCGGCCGGATTGTTGCTGCCATCCACAAGCTTCCAAGCGCGGTCGTGGAGACTGCAGATCTCCCTGCGTACGGAGCTGAACAATCACGGGCACGGTTACTCTCCGAGCTCGATCAGATGGCGTTAACCGGCAAGGTGCCTTCAGATTTACTGCGTCGTTGGGAAAATGCTTTCGAAGAGCGTCAAATGTGGAACTTTATTCCCCGAGTGGTACATGGTGATTTCGACGAAACATCGTTACTGATTGATCGCAATCGTGCCGTAGGGGTTACCGCTTGGACCGATCTCCATATCGGTGATCCGGCCAGAGACTTCATGTGGCTTACTTCCACAGGTTCGATCGAATTCCGGGAGGCAGTGATCTCGGCGTACCACCGGCACATGGAGCTGCCTGCCGATCGGGTCGATCTGCATCTTATGCGTCGTGCCGCTTTGGCCGCAGAATTTTCCTTAGGCAAGTATCTGATGTCTGGGATCCATGCCTCCGATGAGGCCGTTGTAGCGGAGGCACAAGCCATGCTTAAGAATTTGGCTGCCGACATTGAGCACACCGGGGGGCACGACATCGGTCAGCAGTTCTGGGAGCCCGCTGCCGTGGTCGAACCGATTGGTAGTGACGATGCCGATAGCCTTACCACTGAACACGCCCCTGGCGCCGATGCCGCAGAACCTAGCGACAGCACTGGTTCTTCAGCGACCGGCGGCGGTGCTGAAGCCCAAATGCCGATGGCTGATGATGAGGCCCACCTGGAGCTCGATGACGAACCTGAAGCAGAAGAGCCAAGTACCGAGAACGACGAGACTTATGCCGGTTTAGCCGATGAGCCAGCAGCGTCCGCGGATAATGCCAATGACGGTGCTGAACTTGTCGTGCATTCATTATCTGAGGATGGCGAACTCATTCCCCACGACGTGCCCCAAGCGACAGCTGCAGATGACGATACCCAACCGATCTCGTGGCAGGTCGTGCAGGAAAACCTGCGCAAGGATTAGTCCTCACCGAAAGCTGCGGCCAGTAGCTCCTCAAGTTGTTCAGCAGTGGCGAAGTCTTGTGGGGTCTTTTCGACGCCATGAGCGAGATAGACGAACTTTCCGGTGATATTTTCTAACGGAATCCCGTATAGACGTGACCATGCCAGACGATAGATCGCCAACTGCAGGCTACGACGAGGCATTTCAGCATCGGTGGGCACTCGACCTGTTTTCCAATCCACCAGTTCCCACCGAGCTTCGGGGTCGAATGCGATATTCGGGTCTCCCCCACTGCGAAAGACAGCGTCAATGCGGCCCCGCAAGGTCAACCCCGCTACTGAAGTCTCGACGGCAGCTTCGATCACGACCGGGGTTTTCTCAGCCCAGTACGAGGCTTCAAATTTTTCCCGCAGTTCAGCCAGACCGGTGACTTCGTCCCATTCGGCGTCGACTAACACTTCTGTGTCCTCAATATCCAACATCGGGGTCAAACCTGGACGATTTTGGGTATAGAAGTGTTCAATCCATTCGTGCACTAACGTACCTTCACGCGCAGCGGCCGTCGGGCGCTGCGGCATGGGTCTACGAATCTGACGAGCTACTGCATCGGGGTTATGGGCCAGTTCCACAAAACGGCTCGCAGAGAGGTGCTCGGGCATCGGCACATCATGAGTTACCGGCATATTGGCTCGATCCAGGACCCAGTCGATGCGTTGTGCAAGATCATCGTCGAGCTCGACCTGCGCCGTCGAAGCATGTCGGAACCGGTCAGCTGCACACGACAAAGCCTGGCGCCGTGGATAGCTACGATGCACCTCCACAGAGTTCGGGGTGGGTTCAGGCAACCGGCCGTCATCACGGGCTTCCACCTGGTAGTGCACTGGTCCATCAAGCGGATCATAGGGCCACTGTGCCACGATGGCTTTGGCACGACGGGGATTTTCTTCAGGGAACTCTTCGGCCCAATGGGCTTTCTGATTCAGGGCGTGGTGTTCGTCATAGGCCACCATCTCTTCGAGGAAGACGGACATCTGCTGGGGTCGACTTGAGGTGCCTTCCCAATGAGATCCCGAAACCCATAACAGGTCCTTTGCTCGAGTGAACGCCACATACGCGAGCCTGCGCGCCTCTTCCAGTTCGTGGAGTTGGACTTTCTGTTTTAGGCCCAGCACTTCCCGGCCGTGGGTTTCAGAAAGCTGCTCGGCCATCTTGGCCGTGAGGGTATCGACGCCGGATAAGCCGGCCCATTCGCGACGATCGGCGGCGATTTCGTGATCCCAAGCCGGGAGGGTGTCGCAATCCCCACGCAGCGGCCACGGGAGGTCGCCGCGGCTAGTACTGGTCCACAGATCAACTTTATTGCCGGGGAACGTGTTTTGGGTCAACCCCGGTACGAACACGGCGTCCCATTCCAAACCTTTTGAAGCGTGCATAGTCATGATCTGCACTGCCCCCGGTTTAGGTTGTTCAGGTGGCATGTCGAGGCCGTCTTCTTCCTCAGCTGCGGTTTCTAGCCACGTAAGAAATGTGATGAGATCTAGCGTGCGGGTCTGGTCGGCGGAAGCTTGAAAGCTTTCAGCTATGCGGAGGAATTCATCTAAATACCGCCGGGCATCAATGGACTGATTACCAGGCCGTACACCAACCTCGACTCCTAAACCCGTGACGTTTTCGATATGGCGAATCAGTGTCGGAATCGGCAAATGAATATGCCGCATCAAATCGTTAATCATGCCTCGGATGGTGTGCAGTCGTTCAAGACCGGCCGTACTGAACGTTTGACCCCGGTTGCTGACCCAATTGTCGTGAGGCAAACGCAGCAGGGCGCTGACCATAGAGGGGTGATCGATATCCTCCAACGCGGAAGTCTCAGCATCCAGCGGATCGTTGCGCTGTTGATACTCCAGGGTGCGCGCAAACTGGTTAAGAACCCACAGGTCCTCCGGGCCAATGCGCCACCGAGCGTTGGTTAGCAATCGCAATAGGCCATCCGATTCTTGAGGCTCAGCCAAAATCTTGAGGATCGCAACGAGCTCAATGACCTCGGGAATAGTCAGCAGCCCAGCCAGGCCCACTACTTCATATGAGATCCCGCGGGCCTCGAGGGCTTCAATCAGAGGGACGAATTGTTTTTTGGTACGGCATAGGATGGCTGCGGTGTGGGTGCCATCCCCGACGCCCAGGTCTTGGATTCGCTCAGCAAGGTGAGCAGCTTCATCGTCGGCGGAAGCGAACCAGTTGAGCTCAACAGCCCCGGTGCCTGCACCGGGGCGGGCTTGGAGCTGGGGTATAACATGGCCGGCGTCTGCTTGGTCGCGTAGTGGTTGGGCCACGTGGTTTGCCATAGCTAGGATGCCACGACTATTACGCCAAGCCGTGGTGAGCTCGAGTTGTTGCGCACCGAACTCTTCAATAAACGAGAACAGCTGGCCAGCAGAGGCACCACGGAAACCGTAGATCGATTGGTTTGGGTCGCCGACTGCGGTCACTGAGTGGGGTTGTTGGGTCCCGTCACCGCGACCAAATAAATAAGAGAATAACTTCAGTTGGGCATGCGAGGTGTCCTGGAATTCGTCCAATAATACGATTTTGTATTTTTCACGCTCTACGGCCCGGACCTCGGGTAGTTGGGTGGCGATCAGTGCCGCATATCGCACCAGATCCCCATAGTCCATAACGTTATTGGTCTTTTTCAGCTCAAGATAGTCGATGACCATATCAGCGATCTTGCTGCGCAGTTTCAAGCTGGTGAAGATCGAATTGGTGCTGGCCGTAGATTTACCTTCAGGCAGCCCTTGTCCAAACGTGAACATCTCGGCCATAGCGGCTTTAACCTGTGCTGGCTCAACGAGGTGTTCGGCGCAGTCACCAGCTAGCTTTGAGACGGCCTTGATCGTAGAGGATAACGGTCGGTCGCGCACGCTGTCAGCAATGGTGGCTGCAAGATCTTCGGAATCGACATCTGACAGATCAATATCGGCATCGTGGTCGCGTACGACTTCGGTAATCAGCTGGTGCGTTTCAGCTTCGCCAATCAGCCTCGAGTCCGGTTCGACGCCAATGCGTAACCCGTGGTCAGCCACGAGGGTATTGGCGTAGGAGTGATAGGTGGTGACGGTAGCTTGGCCGATATCTGTCGTGTCAAAGTCCAGTTGGATGTCTTCACGACTGGCAAGCCGTTCGATCGCCGTATTAATGCGGGTTTCTAATTCACCGGCAGCTTTGCGCGTGAAGGTTACAC
>CAZAAP010000060.1:0-10983 GCA_964482935.1 uncultured Enteractinococcus sp. | reverse complement strand
CGGACGTGGGTATCCCGCCAGTAATCGGCGTAGAGCGAGCCGATATTGTATCCGCCAACAAACCCGATCCGGTCATCCACCGCGAGAACTTTCGAGTGGTTGAGACCAGTATGGCGGATAGGCCCCTTCCAGATTCGACGACCTATTACAGGCAGCCGGGTGATCCGAACCCGATCGGAAAGCTGGCGGTAGAAAGAGCGTGGCACTACGAGATTTGCAAACCCGTCGTAGAGTACATGGACTTTCACGCCGCGTTCAGCGGCCGCATTGAACGCATCGACGAACCTTTGACCTACCTCGTCGTCCTTCCAAATATAGGTCTCCATCAGAACAACCCGCTGGGCAGAGTCGATTGCCACGATCATGTCGCCGTACAGTTCATCACCTGAGGTGTAAATCGTCAGGTCGGAATGCTCCAGCTGGGCACGGAAGGTGCCTGGATTCGGTGCTCGCCGTTTTTCGCGATCAGTGTGCACAAGCCAGTCAGCGGTAACCAGGCCCACTGCGGCGATAACCGGGATAGCGGCAGCGGCTGCAGTAGCGAGGCCAGCGATCCTGAGCACACCGTGTGCTTTCCATGGACGAGAAGTACGGCGGAGAAGTCTCATAGTTGCAGTGTACTTTTCGACTTAGCCATCGGCCTAGGTCTTATAGCTGAGTGACTGGTGGAAGCCTTGGAGTTGGCGGCGCGAGACATCATCGGTGGCTGGCCTCCTGACGCCACTATCTGTTGATTGCATGTCTGTTATGGCGTTGCTATCGAGGCTGAGTATTACTCATAACGTGCGTATGTTCCGGTTCAGGCCGTGTGCAACCCTTGTATGACTACTCTCCTCGCAAGATGAGGTGGTACGACCGAACAAAACCCGGCCAGCAGGAGCCGTGGAAAAGCTCTGGGACCACGGGAAATTCATGTTTGAAGCACGCGGAGTAGGGCTATTGACGCGAGGGGGACTGTCTTGCGGGGCTGGGAGTTTTACCTTGCACGAGACGCATGATCTACTACGCTACTTAGTTACTAAGCGCCATAGTAAACCAGGTACCATGGTCAAATTGCGTCTTGGCGTTTGCTGAAATTATCGTAAGAAAGAGACTTTCTGTGTCCACATCACAAAACACGAGCCCCACCCGTTTGTGGCTGATGCCCACTCTGATAGTTCTCGGTGCGGTTGTCGCGCTGATAGCGGTCTTCTTTTGGGGTAGGTCGACTGCAGCGCCACAGGCTGAGGCGGAAGCTCCGGCGACGCAACAAGGCACGGAGCAGACCGAAACACTTCCTGCTGAACTGGTCGATAAAGTCATTCGGCGAGATCCTGAGGATCCGTTGGCTCTCGGCTCAGCCGAGGCCCCGGTCGTGATGGTCATGTTTTCTGACTACCAATGCCCGTTCTGCGGTCGCTGGACCGAAGAAACACTGCCTGAAATGCAGCAGTTCATTGATGACGGTGAGCTTCGGATCGAGTTCCGTGATGTGAACATGTACGGTGAAGACTCTCGCCGCGCAGCTCGAGCCTCAGTCGCTGCTGCTGAACAAGGAAAGTTCGAAGAGTACCACGCGCAGCTATTTCCTGAAGGCCAGACACTCACTGACTACTCTGCTGAAGCCCTGACCGACATCGCTGTTGAGACGGGAATGGACGCCACGCAATTCGGAGCCGACATGGAATCCGAGAAAACCACACAGATTGTCGACACGAATGAACAACTCGGTCAAGAACTCGGCGCATTCTCGACCCCGTCATTCATCGTAAACGATACGACAATCGTCGGAGCCCAGCCTGCCAATGTCTTCATTGACACGATCGAAGAACAACTGGTTGCGACTCAGGAGTAAAGCATGGATATAGGATTTCTGACTGCACTCATCGGCGGGGCTCTAGCACTGTTGAGCCCGTGCGGTGCCTTACTACTGCCAGCCTTCTTCGCTTCGACGGCGGGATCGGGGCCACGGCTGTGGGCGCACGGTGCACTGTTTTCAGTCGGGCTGCTCGTCATCTTGGTGCCATTAGGACTGGGAGCCGGAGTCTTAGGGGCCGTCTTCGCTTCGCACCGCGAAGTAATCATCATCGGCGCTTCGATATTGATGATCGTCCTAGGGATCCTCCAAATGCTCGGCTTCGGCTTTGACCCCTCGCGATTCGTTCCTGGCGCCCAGCAGCTTCAAAGACAAGCCCAAGAGCGTACCGGCTGGTTGAAAACCTTACTGCTTGGTGCGGTCAGCGGTGTCGCCGGTTTATGCGCAGGCCCAATCCTGGGTGCAGTCTTGACTCTAGCTGCCGCCAAGAACGATGTCTGGGCGGCGGGGACCCTGCTGGCGGTTTATGGCTTGGGCATGGTCGTTCCGCTGTTGATCATCGCCAGTGTGTGGAATAAACTCAGCCCGGCTGGCAAATCCAAACTCCGCGGCAGAACATTCAGCGTCTTTGGCCGCGAACTGCACACGACCTCATTTATCACTGGTCTGCTTATCATTGCGGTTGGTGGCTTGTTCTGGATGACCAACGGTCTAGTGACGATGCCCGAGCTCCTACCGACAGGAGCGTCGGCCTGGTTACAAGAAAACACTGCTTTCTTAAGTAATCCGTTGGTCGATGTGCTCCTGCTGACTGTCGTGGTCGGCGTCATCCTGACGGTATGGATCCGCGCCCGATACCGTAAAGCCAACGCACTAGCAGAACCGGCCTCCAATTTGCGCTAGCCGATGTAGCGAAACGGTTGATGGGATCCGTCTTGGCATGAACCAGGGAGCTTGTATAGCGGCAGGGTAGGTAAGTACATCTGACGGATGGGATACACCAATTGGACAGACAGGTTGGCATCGACGGCAACCCCGCTCTAACCTCAGATGCGGCCAGTCTCATGGGCCCACATGGCAAGCTCGACGCGATTCCGCGCGCCAAGCTTGCGCATCAGGCTGGCCAGATGGGTCTTGACGGTGCTGGCACTGATGTAGAGATCGGCGGCTATTTCACTGTTGGTTCGGCCTTGTGCCACGGCGATGAGGACCTGTTCCTCCCGGGAGGTGAGCGGCTCTATCGGCTGGACGGAGAGTTCCTTCTGCGAGCTGGCAAACGCCGCAAGTAGGCGCACGGTGACGCTGGGAGCTATCAGCGCATCACCATTGGCTGCAGCATGAATCGCCTGACTCAGCAGCGCAGGTCCGGCGTCCTTAAGTAAGAAGCCCCGGGCACCGGCCTTCAACGCCCCATGAACGTACTCGTCAAGATCAAAAGTGGTGATCACAACGATCGGCATGGGGTCGGGGACCGCGGGTCCGGCGAGCTGGCGTGTGGCTTCAATACCATCCATCACCGGCATGCGGATGTCGAAGAGGCACACGTCCGGCCGCAGCTGACGTGCAAGGTCCACCGCCTGTTTCCCATCGGTGGCGGCGCCCACAACCTCAATGTCGGGTTGGGCGTTCAACAGCATCGTCAGGCCGCTGCGCACGATATCCTGATCGTCGGCAATAAGCACCCGGATAGTCATCGGGGAACGCCCCCTCGGGGCAGCATCGCCTCGACTCGCCAGCCACCGCTCGCGCTCGGGCCAGCGTGGAAGGTGCCACCCAGCAGCTTGGCGCGTTCTCGCATACCGACCAGGCCGTAACCCGACGGACTGCGGCCGGCTGTGCCGACGACACCATCATCATCAACCGTCAACTGCACCCGCTCGGCATCACCTACCACACGCACGGCTACCCGCGTCGCGTCGCGGGCGTGCAGTCGAGCGTTCGTAACCGACTCCTGGGTCAGGCGGTAGAGTGCAGCCTCGACCGCGGGACTGAGATCGTCGAGCTCACCGGACAGTTCCACGTCGACCTGCGGTCCTGCCTCGGCTTGACTGATCAGCCGCTCGAGGTCAGCTAAGCCCTGGCGTGGCGACAAGTCCGCCCCCTCGGAGGCTCGCAGGACACCGACCATGGTGCGCAATTCGGTCAGCGTTTGTGAGGCCGCGTCCTGGATGACAGCCAGGACCTCGGTGGCACGTTCGGGGTGAGACGTTGCAACAGCCCGCCCGGCCTGGGCCTGGACGACGATGCCGGAGACGTAGTGGGCGACCGTGTCGTGGAGGTCACGTGCCAGCTGCTCGCGCTCGCGAGACTTGGCGACGTCGATATCGCGGATGCGCGTCTTCGCGTGGTAGCGGATGGCAGCGCCCAAGGCTGCGGAGAACAGGAAGAAGCCGTAACCGGCGACCCGCTCCGCAGGGGAGGTTGGCTCCACGACGAGAGTGACAGGCAGCCAGATCAAGACGATGCCCAGTCCAAGAGCCGCCTCGCGGCCTGAACCCCAGCGCAACAGGGCGTAGGGCAGCACGAGCACCCCGACGATGCTCTGTAGGCCGGTGGCCTCGAGCGCCAGGATCCGCGCTATGTCGAAGACAAGCAGGCTTCCGAAAGCGACGGCGGCCGCAGCGAGTGGATTCGTGCGCCGCCACAACAGGCAGGCTGCCACGATGAGGCTGACGCCCACGACCAAGGGCGCCCATGACTTCTCTTCGCGCAGCAGTATCTCAGCGAATGAGCTTGAAACGAGTACCGTCACCAGCGCCCAGTCGCGCCAGACCAGCTGCGGGGGATTCGCCGGTCGAGGCTCAGCCCACAACGACCGCAGCGTCTTGGTCATCATCTATTCAGTATATCGTCAGGACTGTAGCGCCGGATCAGCCGAAAGTACCAGAGCTAGACCGTGCTATCGGTCAGGAGAGATCCGACCTGGTGGCTGATGTGCCCGCCGCCGGACTTCGCGAGAGTGGAACTACCGATCCCTACCACTGCAACGGAGTGTCTGATGAAAACACGTCAATCCACCACATTGGAAGACCAACGGATCTCGGTACAAGCCAAGCTCGCGGCAGCCTGGGCAAGCTTCCTGTTCCTGTATGTCTATGTGGACATTCTCGCTTTCTATAAGCCCGGCGTCGTCGCGGACATCCTCAACGGTATCGTCTGGGAGTTCGCCATCACTCCGAGCTGGGCGATTACGGCCCTGACTCTCCTGGCCATGCCGATTTTCATGATCGTGCTGTCGATGACGCTGCCCGCCCGAGCGAACCGCGTTACCAACCTCATTATGGCCTCGATACAGGTCCCCTTCGCTGCTTTCAACGCGGTGGGCGAGTTGGGTGGGTCATGGATCTACTTCTACAGCTTCGGCGTGGTCCTGGAAGTGCTCCTGCTCGTCTTCATCCTGCGCTCAGCCTGGACCTGGCCCCGTACCGCACCGTCAGTGACCATGGCGACCAGCCGTGAGGTAGATCGCGCCCAGCAACAAACATAGATCCCAGATCAGGTCCCGTCCTGTTCGGAGCTATCTGCTGCGGTGCTGCGGCTGGGCCTTTTGGTGGTGGCGCAACACTTACCAGGAGGCCTAGTCGCCGTATCAGGCCCGGCAGTCCCACCTTCATGTTCACCCCATCTCGCCCAGCACTATCAGGCTCAATGGCAAGCCCTCTGGCAGCACCGTCGCTAGAGACCGGCCATCCCTGTGGCTCGACTTGATGATAAGGTAGGGGTTGGTTCAGCAGTGAGCTCTTTCGACACTACTTTTAAGGAAGATCGTGGAGCATACACTGCAAGTCCATATGGAAGCCGACGTGCTACCTGGACCGATTCGGATTAAAGCCGACGGATATCTCACGGCAGGTAACTGCCCTATCTTAATTGATGCACTAGAACCGGCACTTGCTCTGCAAGGATGCCCAAGCGTCACGATCGACTTAGTCGATGTCGCGTATACGGAACTCGACGGGATCCAGCATCTCGAGCACTACGTCTCGGGTCACAATACCGCCGGACGTGCCCCGAAGATCAGTATCGTTGCAGCACCAGACATGTCGTTGTCATCTGAAGACTCCAAACAGGCAACGTGGAAGAACAATAATCTGGAACCATCCCAGCGGACCACTATTGAACCATTGGTGTCACCGATTGCGCTAACTGTTCGTCACAACCAGTTGCTGCAAGATATCGCACCAACCATCAAAAAACGCGGCGAGCCCGTGGTGGTAGTCGATGATGCAGGTCAACCGGTCAGTATTATCACCGAAGCAGATATCCATTCGACGGCGACCGACGATCCCGAAGGGTGGCACACGATACCGTGCTGTCAGCTCGCTGACTCATCGGAAGGTGCTCTCCGAATGGACCACCCGCTGGCAGATGTGCTGTGGATGTATCAGCAGGGTTGTATTCGTCCGATGCTGGTCTTTAGTAGCGGTGCAAGCGTCGGGGTGCTTCATCCGACCTCGGTGTTCCAATGGTGTGCGGAAAATTCTCCGGCGTTGTTGAGCATCCTGACTCAACGTGCTCTGGAAAACGTCTCAGGATTCGTAAGGTCCACGCAGAAAACGCAGACGTCATCGCGCCCCGTCATCTCATAGCTCTGCAGTGACTTGAGTTGCGCCATAATGCGCGTCCAGAGCTGCTGCGCGGCGACACTATCTTGTGCGGACTGACCTTGTCGATGACACAATCTGGTCTGTACCGAGCCATTCGCTACGTCAATTAATACCGACAAATCTCTCAGAACTGCCGATTATGGTTTAGCGAGTACTTTTCAAACTTCTCGCATCCTGCGATACGTCTGTATGACTGAACCGGATACGCTCCTGACTATTGCGGATCTGAGTATTGCCGCTGCGGTCTTCTTGGGTGTGCTCAACCAAGCGAGCATCGTGCAGGTATAACTCAACGCGGTACTGCTGGGTGGTCGCCATCATAGGAGGATTTGTCTTGATGGCACCCGCTGATCGTTAGACTAGGGCGTGACTGTTTGTCACAGTCACCTCACTGGTGACCATAGATTCTTCCAAGGAGATTGCACTCATGGCCTTTATTGACGCCATTCATGCTCGTGAAATTCTGGACTCCCGCGGCAACCCAACCGTTGAAGTTGAAGTGCTGCTCACCGATGGCTCATTGGGACGTGCAGCTGTCCCATCGGGTGCGTCAACCGGTGAATTTGAAGCAGTTGAACGTCGCGACGGCGACAAAGACCGCTACCTGGGCAAAGGCGTTCAAGAAGCCGTTGAGGCCGTCAACACGGATATCGCTGAGGCCTTATTCGGGGTGGATGCCACCTCACAGCGTGACGTCGATCAAACTCTCCTCGATCTCGATGGTACTGAAAACAAATCCAGTATCGGTGCCAACGCCATTCTGGGTGTTTCGATGGCCGTAGCTAACGCTGCTGCCGCCTCAACCGATCAGCCGTTGTTCAAATACCTCGGCGGTGCCAACGCCCACGTCCTGCCGGTACCGATGATGAACATTCTCAACGGTGGCGCCCACGCCGACACCAACGTCGACATCCAAGAATTCATGGTCCTGCCAATCGGGGCAGCAACATTCTCTGAAGCGCTGCGCTGGGGCACCGAGGTGTATCACAGCCTCAAAGCCGTCCTGCAAGAAAAAGGGTTAGGCACCGGCCTGGGCGACGAAGGTGGCTTCGCGCCAGAGCTGGATTCCAACCGTCAGGCACTTGAAGTCATCGCCGAAGCCGTCGAAAAGGCCGGCTACACCCTCGGCGAGCAGATTGCCCTGGGCTTGGATGTAGCATCCTCCGAGTTCTATAACGACGGTGCCTACACCTTCGAAGGTGAACAGCGCGATGCTGCCGCAATGATCGACTACTATGCCAAGCTGGTCGAAGACTTCCCGATCATCTCGATCGAAGACCCACTAGATGAACAAGACTGGACTGGCTGGACCGAACTCACCGCGAAACTCGGCGAGACGGTGCAACTGGTTGGTGACGACCTATATGTCACCAACGTTGAACGTCTCCAGCGCGGTATTGACGAAAAAGCCGGCAACTCGGTGCTGGTCAAGGTCAACCAGATCGGGACGATGACCGAAACCTTTGAGACCATCCGACTGGCGCAGACCAATACGTTTGCGTGCGTCATTTCGCACCGCTCGGGTGAAACTGAAGACACCTTCATCGCCGACCTGGCTGTGGCAACAAACGCCGGGCAGATCAAAACCGGTGCGCCTGCACGCTCGGATCGGGTTGCTAAGTACAACCAACTGCTGCGCATCGAGGAAGAACTCCACGATGCAGCTCGTTACGCCGGGGCGGCAGCATTCCCGCGCCTCGCCCGCTAAATCTCTCACCCACCTCAACACCGCGGCCGGTCACTTTCCGGTCGCGGTGTTGACGTGTCAAGACCACAGTGCAAACTGGGGATTGGCTGATAAACGCCCCGCCACTGGACGAGCCGGGCTTGTATTGACCTTGGTGCTATTACACTAGATAAGTTACAAGTCGTGCCACAGGAGGTGACCAGGTGCCCAAGAAACCGCGCATGCCAAAAAATGTGCAACCCTCGAAGCCACGTGAGCCGGAACAACCCGAGCCCGAAGAGGACGCGATCATCACAGATGATCCGGCACCCGTCACCAAGATTAACCGACGTAGACCTGCCAACGACCAATCCGCAAAACACAAGGCTGAACCGGCAGCAGTTGAAGAGCCGCCCGCCCCGGCGCCCCGATCAAAAATGCGCGAACGGCTGCTGGACGGTGCCAGGCAGGCCGCTAAAAAACCAAAGAAACGGTCCACGAAGAAGATCGATACAGATATTTGGGATCGTGTTGATCGTGCAACCTCATTTGAGAATGAGCCAGAACCTGCACGTCAATTTTCGGGACGTACCGTCGCGCTGTTGACGGTATTATTTATTGCTGCCCTAATCATGGCGCAACCTTTGCAGCTGTTACTGGAACAACAAAATGACATTACCCAAGCCCAGCAGCAACTGACGCAGGAACAACAACGAGAACAGGACTTAACAACCCAGTTAGAACGGTGGGAAGACCCGGCCTACGTTCAGCAACAGGCGCGCGAACGTTTTAACATGGTTATGCCGGGAGAACGAAAATACCTCGTTATAGACGGCGAAGCAGAGTCCACCGCACCCGAACCAAACGTCGCCACAGTCGATGAAAACCTTGAAATGGGCTGGGCCGATCGTCTTTGGGGATCCGTACTTACATCAGGTCAGGAATAAGGAACAACGTGACCAACCAACACCAACCAACCGCTCAAGACCTCGACACTCTGTCACGACAGCTGGGACGACCAGTTCGCGACGTGGTAGAAATTGGGGCCCGTTGTGTCTGTGGCAACCCCCTGGTCGCCACCACCGCACCCAGACTGAGCAATGGTATTCCGTTTCCAACCACCTTCTACCTGACCCACCCGCACGCAACCGCCGCCGCATCTCGACTAGAAAATGCCGGGGTCATGGAGGACATGACCAAACGCCTGGCCGAAGATTCCGACCTAGCAGCCGCCTACCGCCAAGCACATGAACAGTACCTGGGTGCTCGCGCTCGTATCGGAGAGATCTCGGGGGTGGGCCCCGTGCCAGAAATTGACGGTGTTACCGCGGGTGGCATGCCAGAGCGCGTCAAATGTATTCACGTGCTCGTTGGACACTCCCTGGCCGAAGGTCCCGGCGCGAACCCGCTGGGCGATGAAGCACTCCACCTGATGCGCCATGATTTTGATCCCGCAGTCTGCCGATGTGAAGGTGCCTGGGAGACCGAAGGTGACGCCCCACAAAAAGATCTCTCCCGTCATACCCGCCGGTTGCGTCGAGCTGGCCGTACCAACCCGATCCAATACGCAGAGGCCGGTGCTGGACCGGTTGCTGCCATTGACGCCGGCACGAACTCGGTTCGCTTACTCATTGCCAGCATGACCGAGCACGGCATGGAAGAACTGCATCGTGACATGCGAATCGTGCGCCTGGGGCAAGATGTAGATGAAACCGGAGAGTTTGCACCCGAAGCCCTCGAGCGAACCTTTGCTGCAGTCCATGACTACGCCAAACAGATCACCCGCCACGGAGCACACCCGACCCGTTTTATCGCAACGTCTGCTTCGCGAGATGTTTCGAACCGCGACGCTTTTGTCACCGGTATCCGGCAACGGTTACACGTCACCCCAGAAGTCGTCTCCGGTCAGGTCGAAGCCGAACTTACCTTCTCTGGGGCCGCCTCGGCACTGGATCTAGCCCGCTGGGACCATCCTGTTCGGGTCGCTGTAATCGACGTCGGCGGGGGATCCACCGAGATTGTTGTAGGCACCATTGATCCGGCCGACGGTAGTTCCACCATCACAGCACAAACCTCAATGAATGTTGGGTGTGTGCGCTTCCACGAACGCCATAAGCTTGCCGATCCGCCCACAGAAGAACAGATCCGCGCAGCACAAGACGATCTGGCGCAGCACCTTGCCGAACTGGACCCCGAGACTTTTGACTTCACCGAACTCGACGCCGTGGTGGGGGTAGCAGGTACCATCACCACGATCACCGCTGCCGTCCTGAACTTAGAAACCTACGACTCAGAGGCCATTCACGGTACCGAACTCGACATCGACCGCATTATCGAAACCGCAAACAGAATCATCGGCGAAACCACCAAACAGCGCGCCGCGTATGGGTTTATGCACGAAGGTCGCATCGACGTGATCGGTGCCGGCGCTATTATTTGGGCTCATCTGCTGCAACACATTCGGGCAGCAACCAATGATAAAGTGACCACGGCCATCACCAGCGAGAAAGATATTTTAGATGGCATCGCCCTGTCACTGTTGAGGTAACGATGTACAAAAAGGCACTTGCCGGGCTCTTAGGCATTGCACTGACTGCAATTCTAGCCACCCCGGCCGCCGCGGAAACCTGGCGCGACGAGCAATACTGGCTCGAAGACTACGGCTTCACCACCGCCTGGGAAACCAGTATGGGGGAGGGCGTAACCATCGGCGTCATCGACACCGGTATCGACGCCTCCCACCAGGATCTCACCGGCCAGATTGCTGGCGGCTACGACGCCTCTGGCACCGGTCAAGCCGACGGCACTACACCTATGGGTCCCGACCCCAACCACGGCACCATGGTCGCCTCACTACTTGCTGGTCACGGCCACGGTGATCCTCCCGAACGTGAAGAAGACGACGAGGAGGACGA
>CAZAAP010000059.1:0-11097 GCA_964482935.1 uncultured Enteractinococcus sp. | reverse complement strand
AAATCCGTGCGTCCCGGACGTAAAATTGGACATGTCAACGTCTTAGCCACCGACGGCGACCTCGAGGCGGCCCTGGCGGCGGCACTCGACGCGGCAGAAATCATCCGTCACGGCACGACCGAATACTAAGGAGTTTGGCATGGCAGCAACACCACATAGGCCGCGCGTTGGCGTGGTCATGGGCTCGGACTCTGATTGGCCCGTTATGCAGGCAGCCTCCGAAGCGCTGGACGAATTCGGCATCGCCCACGAGGTGCGGGTGGTCTCAGCCCACCGGATGCCCCACGAGATGATCGACTACGGCACATCCGCTGCCGAACGCGGCCTGTCCGTCATTATCGCCGGTGCCGGCGGTGCCGCCCACCTACCCGGGATGCTCGCCTCGACGACTGAGCTGCCCGTCATCGGCGTTCCGGTCAAACTCAAAGCCCTCGACGGGCTCGATTCGTTGCTGTCGATCGTCCAAATGCCCGCCGGAGTCCCGGTGGCGACCGTGTCGATTAACGGGGCGCGAAACGCCGGTTTGCTCGCCGTCAAGATGTTAGCGGCAAATACCGACGACGATGCCCAACGCTTGCGTGAACAGTTGAAATCCTTTGCTGCTGATCTCAACGCCCAAGCCCAGGCCAAGGGCGCGAACTTGAAGGCTCAACTCACATCTACTGACAAACGCTAGACTGTCTCACTCGGTCCCCTACCGTATTTTCCCGACACCAATCGAGCAGCAGTGACGAACTCTTCGACAACGCGCAGCAAATCCGAGCGGCAGATTCGCCAGGAACTCAACCAACGACTCCGCCAGCTCGAATACGGTGGTGCCGGAAAAGACCCGCTGAAACATGCCGCCCACGGCACTTTTCGGCAACGCACCACGCGTGCTTTGACGCTGATCGGATTGACCACCTTCATTCCCGGGGGCGCGCAGTCGGTTACCGGTAATCACCGGCTGGGGCGTATCGGGCTAACTATAACGTTGACTAACTGGACGTTGATCGTTACGGCACTACTCGGGCTGCTCTTTGCTCGAGAGTTCACCATGTCACTGGCATTTAACCCTTTCCTCCAGTCGATCGGGATTTTTTATCTGGCAGCGCTTGCGGTCGGGTGGTTCATTCTATGGTTGGATACCGGGCGCGTCATACGATTCGTCAAGCTCAAATCCTCAGTACGGCCCGCCATTGCGGCGTTACTAATTTTTGCCACGATTATCACCACCGGGTTGACCGCCTACGGGGCGTTTTTACTCAATGCCTCAACCTCATCATTGGGCTCAATTTTTGGGTCCGGTCCGGCCGTTGATGAATCTGACGGTCGCTATAATATTCTGATCATGGGTGCCGACGCCGGTGAAGGCCGCTCCGGGCTGCGCCCCGACTCAATCTCGGTTGCCTCGATTAATGCCGACACCGGCAAAATCTTCCTCTTCTCAATCCCGCGAAACTTCCAAAACGCCCCGTTCGCGTCCGATTCACCACTGTGGCAGGCCTACCCCAACGGGTACAGCTGCGGGGATAACTGCATTATTAACGCCCTGTATACCGATGTCACCAACAACCACGCCGACCTCTACCCCAATGCCCAAGACCCCGGGGCCGAGGCGATGATGGATGCCGTGTCCGGCATCCTGGATCTCGATGTCACCGGGTATGTCATGATCGACATGAACGGGTTTAGCGAGCTGATCGACGCGATGGGCGGCGTCAACCTGACCACCGGCGGCTGGACCCCCTACCGCGGGGTGCGCCCCGATGGGCAATGGGGTAACGCCTGGTGGGAACCGGCAACTCACACCTTCGGTGGCGATGACGCCCTGGGCTTTGCGCGGTCGCGCAAATGGTCCTCCGACTACTCGCGTATCCGGCGGCAGCAATGCGTCCAGCAGGCCATGCTGTCCCAGTTCGACGTCCCAACGCTACTGACCCGATTCGAATCGATTCTCAGTGCAGGCGAACAGATGGTCGAAACCTCCATCCCGCAATCGCAGGTCGGCAGTTTCCTGAACCTCGGGGCTAAATCACAGCGCCACGACATGGAGCGCCTAACCATTGGTGCACCAGACTTCGGGGATGGCACCAATCAGTTCTCCACCTACCCGGACTTCGATGAGGTCCACTCGCGGGTCCACGACATGCTGGCTGCCGACGGCACCCCACCGTCCGGGGCCCACATCATGCAACCCACCCTGGGCTTGTACTTGCTTGAGGCCGTCAATGATGATCCGACGGCCGACTGGGAGCCCGTCCCCACGCAGCCCGACGGCAGCGAAATCACCAAAGAATACCTCATGTGGGCAGAAGATACCGGGCAGACGAATCTGCTGACTCACGCCGCTGAAACCAACCACCAGTGTCATCCGGGCTAAACTCACTTGAGAGAAGAAAGGGCCATACAGTTGACCACTTTTCACCCGTCCGGTGTCCAACACGCGCTGTATCCGTTGACCGCGCCCATCAAAGACTACGCGTGGGGTTCTAAAACCCTGCTGCCCGAGTTCACAGGCGCACCGGCTTCGGAGACGCCCCAGGCCGAGATGTGGTTTGGGACTCACCCAACCACCCCCACACGGCTGGCCGATGGCACCGCCCTAGCCGACCTGGTGGACCTGCCCTATCTGGTGAAACTGCTCGCCGCAGCTCAGCCCCTGTCGATTCAAGCGCACCCACCCCTTGAACATGCCAAAGCAGGATACGCCGCCGAGGATGCCGCCGGCATTGATTTGGCCGACCCGCGGCGCACCTACCGCGACGCCAACCACAAACCCGAGATGCTCATCGCGCTCACGGATTTCACTGCGATGGCCGGTTTTCGAAAAACCGACGACGCTGCGGCCACCTTTGATGACCTCGCCGAACTCGTGGCAGACGCTGAGCTAGTAGAGACCCTGCGCGCTCTGGCCGGGCAGTTGCGCCAGGGCAAGCTGAAAGCCGTCTTTGGGCAACTCGTTGATCCGGATGGCCCGTTCTGGCAGTCCGACGGATGGACCGCGGCCATCTTTGCTGCAGTCGACCGCAGCGACACCCAAGACCGCTATCTCCAAAACGCGCTGAAGGCAGCCGTCATCCATCCGGATGATCCCGGCGCGCTGGTGGCACTGTTGATGAATCTCACGGACCTGTCCCCCGGTGACGCGCTGTTTATCCCCAGCGGAACCATCCACGCATATGTTTCCGGGCTGGGCTTAGAGGTCATGGCCACTTCGGATAACGTCATCCGCGGCGGTCTGACCGTCAAACACGTTGACGTCGCCGAATTAGGCAAAGTCGTGGATTTCACGCCCGGGGCGCCCCCGATCATTACCCCGAGTGTGCGCACCATCGACGACGTCCTCGTGACACGCTTCACCCCACCCGTCGAAGACTTCGCTCTGACCCGCTATGACCTGCCAGCCGGGACGAGCCTAACCATTACCGCCACGACGCCGCGCATCGTCGTTGGCACCCTTGGGACCGCTAGACTGACGTCGGGCGATGACCGCGCGTTCGTGCCTCCCGGCGCTGGAATGTATATTCCGGGCGATGGGCACGGGCTGGATCTTAGCGCGCCAGATGAAGATGTGACGATCTTCATGGCGAGCAAGCCCTAAAGATTATCGCGTCGCGCTTGACTAGCGGCCACCGAGGGTTAATCTAAGGATTAACAGCCGTTTCATAACAAAATATAGGGGAATCATTGCACAACATTATCGACTCTGAATTCAATCCGATCAGCCTTCGTGCCGCGCTTATCGCTGCAGCATCTGGCATGTGTGTATTGGCCATGGGCTTTGCTCCGATTCCCCAGCTGTGGTACTTTCTGGCCGCAGGGGCTGTAATTGCTGTGATCACGCTCGCTACCGGACCGAAATTCACCAATATCTCGGTTGAAGTGCCCACCGTGTTCCTGATCCTCATTCCAGCGCTGTTGGCCATAGTCTTTCGCAACACCTCGCTCATCTGGGCCGTGGTGCCCATGTTGGCATTTGTGGTTGCCGCAGCCACCTGGATGCTTATTACCAATCGATACGCTGAGACCGCAGCTGAAGTATCGGTACAACCCGCCGTCACCCATCAGGTGCCCGGTGACGAGCTGGCACCAAAACGACAAGAAAAAACCGCGGCCGCCAACGACGAATCGTCAGCAACCGCGGCTTAACACGTTCTAGTTGGATTTCTTCCATTTCGCCGGACGGTGCTCGGCCTCAATGGTCCGCACCGTTCCGGTCTGGCCGCGCATCACAATCGACTGGGTTTCAATGCGGTTGGAGAAATACCGTGTACCGCGCAGCAAGTCGCCGTCGGTAATGCCGGTCGCTGCGAAATAGCAGTTTTCGGTCGCTACCAGATCATTGGTGGTCAACACAGCATCTAAATCGTGGCCCGCGTCGATGGCCTTTTGGCGTTCCTCGTCATCCACCGGAGCCAAGCGCCCCTGGATCATGCCGCCGGTAGCCTTAATCGCACACGCGGTAATAATGCCCTCGGGTGTCCCACCGGTACCTAAAAGAATATCGACGTCAGTATTGTGGCGTGCCGCAGCGATACCGCCGGCCACATCGCCGTCCATAATGAACTTCACGCGAGCACCGGCTTCGCGGATCTCGCGAACCAGGCCTACGTGGCGCGGACGATCCAGCACACACACATTGAGTTGTGAAACCTTTTTGTCCAAGGCCTTGGAGAGCAACAACAGGTTTTGTTTGACGGGCAGGCGCAGGTCCACCAGCTCGGCAGCTTCGGGACCAACCACCATTTTTTCCATGTAGAACACGCTTGAGGCGTCATACATTGCACCGCGTTCAGCCACAGCCATCACGGACAGGGCGTTATTATAGCCCATGGCAGTCAGGGTCGTGCCATCAATCGGATCCACGGCAACATCAACCTTCGGACCTAAACCGTCACCAACCTGCTCGCCGTTGAAGAGCATCGGGGCCTCGTCTTTTTCGCCCTCCCCGATCACCACGGTGCCGTTCATGTGCACGGTGTGTAAGAACGCACGCATTGCGTCCACTGCGGCTCCGTCGGCAATATTTTTTTCACCAAAGCCAACCCACTCGGAGGCAGCAATCGCTGCAGCTTCGGTCACTCGGACCAGTTCCATTGCCAGGTTGCGGTCTTGCGTACCGGCACCTTCGAATTGCTGGGCCGAAGCTTTGTTCGTCATGTAGGTACTCCCGAAAACTTGGTGGGGTGGAAGAAAAATTTCGTTCCTAGTCTATCTGAATGTCATCTCGGGCAGGTTTGGTGGCACAATAGGGTCGTAGAGTTTAAGTTCTTGTGTTGTTGCAAAGGAAAAAACATCACTACCAATCACGATCAGGTCGACGCCACACCGGCCGAACCTCAACCCGATGCACCCCTGCCCAAGCCGAAGCTGACCAAGGCCCAGGGCGACAGGATGAGCCAAACAGCCAAGGCCATGACGTATTCGGTCTTGGCCACACTGGCGATCGTGTTTGTGGTCATGCTGCTCAACCCGCAAAATCACGAGGATTACGACCCGAGTGTTGATGTTGCGGCGGCTCAAGCCGAAGTTGCCAACGTGGCGGCCTTTACTCCGGTAAACGTTGATGCCCCAGACACCTGGCGAGCGAACTATGCGCGCTGGAATTCTGGAGCCATGGACGATGTGCCAGCGTGGAATGTCGGGTACCTGACAGATGAACAAGAATTCTTCGGCGTCTCCCAGACCGCCAATGCAAATAACGGCTGGATTCGGGAGAAAGTCGACCCCGCCGGAGAGGTCACGACAATAACCGTGGCCAATCATGAGGTCGAACGCTATGTGGGGCGCGACGAACATATTTATTTGGTCGCCGAATTCGATCATCCGCCGGTGGTCAAGGATGACCGCCCGGCCGATGCGATAGAACCATCCGACACCATGACTCTGATCATCTCGGGTTCGATGGCAGAAGAAACCCTGCATCAACTGGCTGCAGAACTGATTACCCAGTACCGCTAAGCATCACCCGACACTGCACACACCACTGTGTGCTGATTCGAAGGAGCCTTCGTGCCAACCTCTCTGACGCCCCAACAAGCCTGGACACAACTCAAAGCCGGTAACCAACGCTTTGTGGACGGCACCGTCGATCATCCGCACCAAGATGCCGGGTGGCGCGCCGCGCTGGCCGAGTCTCAAAGTCCGCACGCGGTCATCTTTGGCTGCTCAGACTCCCGACTAGCCGCCGAGATCATCTTCGATGTCGGCTTGGGCGATGTGTTTGTCATTCGCACTGCCGGCCAGGTCATTGACGACGCCGTCCTGGGCTCACTGCAATTTGCCATCGAAGAAATCCAAGTGCCCCTGATCATCATCTTGGGCCACGACAACTGCGGGGCGGTCACCGCAGCGTGCGAAGCGATGGACACCGCCAAGATGCCCAAGAGCTTTATGCGCTCGCTGGTCGAACGGATCATGCCCTCGGTCATGGCAGCACGTGCCAAGGGCATCAGCGACGTCAACGGGACCGTCAAAGAACACACCGATCAGATGGTCCACCGGGTGGTTGACACCTCATATGCGGTCTCGGAAGCCGTCAAAGCCGGTCGCACCGCGGTCATGGGAGTAACATATTCTCTGTCCGACGGATCGGTGCAGGTCGGTGACACGGTAGGACCGGTCAGACCCCCTGCTCAGAACGCAGCGCCACAGCCGAAACACACGTAACCGGGGGTCGTTCCCCGCCTAGGATGAGGATTATGACAACGAAGTCTGATGATCAACAATTCCGTATCGAACACGACACCATGGGAGAGGTACGGGTTCCAGTCGATGCACTGTACTCGGCCCAAACTCAACGTGCCGTAGAAAACTTCCCGATTTCAGGCCAGGGGCTTGAACCCAGCCACATCCACGCGCTGGGGATGGTGAAAAAAGCTTGTGCGGTGGCTAATAACGAACTCGGTGTGATCACCGACGAACAAGCCGAAGCCATCAAAGCCGCAGCCGATGAAATCATCGCCGGCAAACATGACGACCAGTTCCCCATTGATGTCTTCCAGACCGGTTCGGGCACCTCATCCAATATGAACACCAATGAGGTCATCGCCAACCTGGCCAACCAGTCGCTGCAGGCCAAAGGTTCGGATGCAACGGTGCATCCAAATGACCACGTCAACGCCTCCCAGTCCTCAAATGACGTGTTCCCGACCTCGGTGCACGTGGCTGTCACCAACGCGCTGATCAATAACCTCAAACCCGCCCTGGTATACCTGGCAGAATCGCTCGAACGCAAGGCCGAAGAATTTGCCGACGTCGTCAAAGCCGGCCGTACCCACCTCATGGATGCCACCCCGGTGACTATGGGCCAGGAATTTGGTGGCTACGCCGCCCAGGTTCGCTACGGAATCGAACGCATCGACTCCTCGTTGCCACGCGTGGCCGAAGTCCCTCAGGGCGGCACCGCCGTTGGGACCGGTATCAACACGCCCCGCGGCTTCTCCGAACGGGTTGTTGAGGTCCTGGCCGAAGAGTCCGGGTTACCCATCACCAAGGCACGCAACCACTTCGAAGCGCAAGCCAACCGCGACGGCCTGGTTGAAGCATCCGGGCAGCTGCGCAACATTGCCTATTCGCTGCTGAAGATCAACAACGACCTGCGCTGGATGGGCTCCGGTCCGAACACCGGTCTCGGGGAACTGTACATCCCAGACCTGCAGCCAGGTTCGTCGATCATGCCAGGCAAAGTCAACCCGGTCATCGTGGAAGCCGTCTCCATGGTCTGCGCTCAGGTCATTGGCAACGACACGACCGTCTCGTTGTCGTCAACCAACGGGGCTTTTGAGCTCAACGTCGGAATCCCCGTTATGGCTTCCAACCTGCTGGAGTCGATCCGCTTGCTGGCTAACTCATCGCATGTGATGGCCGATAAGATGATCGACGGTCTAAAAGCCAACGTCGAACGCGCTGCCTTCCTGGCCGGTGCTTCGCCCTCCATCGTGACCCCGCTGAATAAGATCATCGGGTACGAAGCTGCCGCGGAAATCGCCAAACACTCCGTTGCCGAAAAAATCACCGTTCGTGAAGCCACCATCGCGCTGGGCTACGTCGAGCGCGGTGACATCACTGAAGCACAGCTTGATGAAGCACTCGACCCCATGTCGATGACTCGCCCAAGTTAGTTTCACGATCACTGGTTGTCCCCGCCTGCGTGCGGGGACAACGCGTTTAAGCAACGATCTAATCTGTGGGCGAGTCCCAGGTGTGGAACCGCTGAGTGAGTGGACCGATCAGCTGGGTCGGTGTCAGCTTCATCCCGAAGTTCCGGGCCCTAACCGCAACCGGTCCTGCGGCTTGTGCCACACGAGCCATCTGGCGCGATTGACGCCACAGTCTGGTGGTCCGACGCCGTCGCAGTCTCGAATAACGTGCTAAAGCTGCGCTTACATCGTTATCTGTCGGGGCGGGGCCGAGAAGCAGGGCCAGTGTGACCGCATCTTCGATGCCTTGTCCCGCGCCCTGCCCCAGATTGGGCAGCATGGCGTGGGCGGCGTCGCCTATTAACACTGTCTTGCCGCGGGTGAATGTGCTGAGCGGCTTGCGTAGGTCATAGACATCGTGACGCAGAACATCCTCGGGGTCGGTAGCTGCAATACATGCTGGTATCGGATCATGCCAATCCGCAAAGGTTTCTTGAACCGCCTGGTAGTCATCCTCAAAGACTGTATCTGCCGGGAGATTACGAGTACCAAACCAATACAATTTCTTGTCGGGCAACGGTACGACGCCGAAGATACCCCCGCTCCCCCATGTTTCAGCGGCTGCACCGGCAAGGTCTACCGGCTTGCTCGTGACGCCACGCCACGCGGTGTATCCCGAATACTGAATTCCGGTATCTAATCCCAACCGTCCTCGATTGCTGCTGCGCAGACCATCGGCCACTATCACGAGATCAAAGGTCGCAGTTGTTGATCCCAGCGCAATTCGTGGCGCACCATCAGTGGCGACGGCGGCGTGCATACCGGTCTGGACTGTACCCTGCGCCAAGAGGCGCATCAATGTTTCGTGGAGTGTCACCCGGTGAACACTACGCAATTGACCCGTGGTTACAGGCGGCATCGTCGTCAGCCAGGTGCCGCCGGGTGTGCGCTGCCCGGTTTTGAGGCTGCCGAGTGATGTATCTGTAATCCTGCGGATTTCTTCGCCGAGCCCGGCTGCATCCAGAGCGGCAAAGGCATTGCCAAATAAGGTCAGCCCAGCACCATCAACATTAGGGTCTAGTCGGTGTTCATAGACGGTCACTTCGTGACCCATGCGTTGGAGACTACAGGCTACAACCAACCCGGCAATACCGGCTCCAATGACGCCAATGCGCAACCCATCCTCCAGTCTTCCGTTCAGCTATTATTTTGCAGTGTAGCGGCAAATCACTACATCAACAGGACGAATAAGCACCCTATGAGCATGGCGGGGCCAAACGCGATCCGTGTCGATTTGGTGGCACCACGAAACAGGATAAGGAATAGGGCCTGGAGTCCTCCGAGCAGAAATGCCAGCACGAGACCCGCGATCAGGGCATCGATGCCAAGAAAGCCGGTATACAATCCGAGCCCGGCTGCTAATTTCACATCTCCCATGCCGATACCTGCACGTGTGAGCACATGCAGTAGGAACATGACGCCGCAATAGGCCAGTGCTCCGATGGTCGTTGTCATCCAACGGTCTGTCAGCAGTGAACTACTGCTGGCCGTCAACGTGCTGGTGAGCAGCAGTACTGTCGCGCCGATAGCCAGAGCGGCAGTCCACACATTTGGCAGTCGGTGTTCTCGCACATCAATGCCAAACAAATGAATGCCACACACGCCAAACCAGGCCAGCGCCATAAACAAGCTGGTCAGCGAGAAAATATCCGATGCATCACGGGCAAGTTCTTGGGACAACAGATTGATCACGTGAGTAACCTTAGCCAACGTGTGCGATCAACCGGTATGGACGACACCCTGGTGTGGATAACCCGCTCTAGGAGCCAAAACGGCGGTGACGGGTCGCGTAGTCACGCAGCGCGCGGACAAAATCGACTCGACGAAACGCGGGCCAGAGCGCTTCGCAAAAATAAAATTCTGAGTACGCCGACTGCCACATCAAGAACCCGGAGAGGCGTTGTTCTCCTGAGGTGCGGATGACCAAGTCCGGGTCTGGCTGGCCGCGTGTATACAAACCGGCGGAGATGGCATCGACGTCGAGCGTTTCGATGGCTTGCTCCAGTGTGTATCCTGCCTCAGCGGCGTCACGAAGGAAGGACTTGGTGGCGTCAACGATTTCTTCGCGACCACCGTACCCAATGGCGACATTGACGTGTACACCCTGATGATCTTTCGTTGCTGCTGCGGTTTCTTGGAGCAGGTCAGCAAGGTCTGGCGGCAGGATACTTAGGTCACCGACCGGGTGGACTTTTAGCTGGGTGCCGTCGGCAAGGCCGGCGCCTAACTGGCGCAGGGTATCGGCGATAATACGGATGAGGGGTTCAAGCTCAGCTTTGTCGCGGTTGAGGTTCTCAGTCGATAACATGTAAAGCGTGACCACGGGGATACGGAATTCTGCGACCCAGTGTAAAAATTCGTGGATCTTTTCTGCCCCAACTTGATGCCCGTGGGCAGTGGAAGCACCGGTTTGTTTTGCCCATCTCCGGTTGCCGTCCAGCACCACACCAATGTGGCCGGGCAGCTGGGCGGCATGCAGACTGCGCGCGAGTCGCCGTTCGTAGAACCGGTAGACGACATCGGGTACGCGCAGCGTGCGATGTGGTGACAGAACCATGCTCTACAGCAGCCTAATCTTGGCGCCCAGAGTCGGGCTCTTTGGCTTCCAACGTGGGCATATCGAGATATCCAGGGTATTTTTTGCGCAAGATATCGGTTTGGCTCCGACCCACGTCGTCAATTTCAGAACGTTCGCGCTCTTCAGGTTGAAGGTGTGGTTGGTTGCGTTCGATCAGCATGTCTTCTGCTGTGGTCGAGCGCAGTTTCACCCGACGAATCTGACGGATCATAATGCGGAAGACAACGATAGCGACCAGAACGAACGCGAAGGTCGCCAAGAAGCCGACGATGCCGGGGGTGACGTCTTCTTCACGCAGACCCTCGCGAAGTACTGGGTCTTCGAGGCCTGCGATGA